>DASXSE010000020.1:0-41533 GCA_036506175.1 Gaiellaceae bacterium | reverse complement strand
CGTGCATGCCGCCGCCGAAGATGAAGACGGCGTCGTACGACTCCGGCGGCGCGGGAGGCGGTCCGTTCGCGATGTTCCACTCCGTGAGCTCCGCACCCCGTGCGCGGACGGCGTCGGCGAAGATCCCGGTCGGGGCGTTGTCCTGGTGGATCAGCGAGAGGACCCGCACGGCCGGAGTCTATGGAAGAGCCCGGAGCCGGCTCCCGTCGTGTGGCTATTGGAACTCGCTGGAAGGAGTCTCATGCAGCACACAGGAACCCACAAGCTCGTCAAGGCGACGACCGCGGCTGTCGCAGCGGCGCTGTTGGCCGTGCCCGTCGCCCAGGCGCGGCTCGACGTCGACGCTCACCACGGGGCGCTCTCAAACAGGCACGCCGTGCATCAGCCGCTCGTAAAGACCGACGCACGCCACTCGGTTCCCCTGGGGAAGGCGGGTGTCACCCCGTTGATCCTTCAGGAGCGCAGGCTGTCGAAAATCGAAAAGATGCACAGCCGGCTCGGGAAGCTCGATCTCCCGACCGCGGCCACGGTTTCCACGGCCTCCACCGTCTCGACCGGATTCGACTGGAATGACGCCGGAGTGGGCGCGGGCGTGGCTTTCGGCCTCGTCCTCCTCGCAACCGGCGGCGTGCTCGTCACGCGCCGCAGGCTCGTCGGCGCCTGATCACCCCCTGGCGGCGGCCCGCAGCGCCTCCTGAAGCTCTCGGGCGGCGCTGCCGGGCTCGCCGGACCCCAGCTGATCGGCGTCCAGCTCGACGACGGGCATGACCTCACGAACGGACGACGAGGTGAACGCCTCGTCCGCGGATGCCATGTGCTCGAGTGGGAACGCGCCTTCGCGGATCTCGTAGCCGACCCGAGCGGCCTCTTCGATCAGCGTTGCGCGGGTGACGCCGGCGAGGATGCCAAGCTCGAGGGCGGGCGTATAGAGGACGCGCTCGAGTCGCCACCAGACGTTCGTAACAGGACCTTCGAGGACGATTCCGCCGCTCGCCAGGAAGACAGCGTCGTCGGCGCCTCGGCGTCTTGCCTCAGCTTCCGCGGCCATGTTCACCGCGTAGCTCGTCGACTTGACGCCGCCAAGGAGCCACGGTGCGAAAGCGCGCAAATCCGCCTCGAGCCCGAGCGGCAGACCGATCAGCTTGATCCCGCGCGCGCGCATCTCATCCAGTTGCGGAGGCAGCGTGCTGACGAGTGCGAGAGCGCTCGGCCGCCCCTGTCCCTCGCGACCGGCAGTCCAGTAAAGGCGGAGGACGGCCCCGGGCTCGCCGGCCGCTTCGAGCGCGACCCTGGCGAGCTCGGCGCACTCCTTGACCTCGACTGGGAGGAGGCCGATTCGCGCTGCGGAGCCGGCGAGCCTGGCGAGGTGCTCTTCGAGCTTGAAGGGCCGGCCGTCGTAGACACGGGTCGTCTCGAAGGCGGCGCGTCCGCGGAGAAGCGCCTCGTCGTCGGCGTGGAGGACGGGCTCGCTCGGGTCGACGAGCCCTCGGCCCCCGACGGCCACCGCGAGCAGCGTCACCGCGCTACGGGCTCGTGCAGGGGAGCGCCGATCGCCGCGAGGAGCGGCCGCGCCTTGACCCACGACTCTTCGATCTCTTCCTCGGGATCGGAATCCCACACGATTCCGCCGCCCACCCAGAGGTGAATGCGTCCATCCGCGACCGCGAACGTGCGGATGGTGAGAGCGAGATCGAGGTCGCCGTTCGGCCAGATGCGCCCGAGCGCCCCCATCGACGCCCCGCGGCCGACCGGCTCGAGGGCCGCGATGTGATCGACGGCCGAGATCTTCGGGGCTCCGGTTACGGAGCCGCCAGGGAACATCGCCTCCAGGAGCTCCGCGAGGCCGACGTCTTCGCGCAGGCGTCCTTCCACGCGCGTGACGAGATGGCTGACGCCGGCCAGCTGCTCCTCCTTCATGAGCCCGGGCCAGCGCACGGTGCCTGGCTCGCAGACGCGCGAGAGGTCGTTCCGCTCGAGGTCGACGATCATCACGTGCTCGGCCGCATCCTTCTCCGACTCGCGAAGGTCGTGGGATTGCCCCAGCGGACGCGTTCCTTTGATCGGCGCCGTCCAGACGCGGCGACCGCGTCGCGCGAGGAAGAGCTCCGGCGAGGCGGACACGATCGTCCAGCCGTCCCCCTCGAGCGGGGCGGGATGAAGCGGGTGCAATGAGGCGAGGCGCTTTGCGACCCCGGCAGGGTCACCGTCGAAAGTCGCCGAGAGATGCTGGACGAGGTTGACCTGATACACGTCCCCTCGCGCGATCGCGTCTCTGACCGCGTCGATCGCCGCGGCGTAATCAGCGTCGTCCCAGGTTCGCTGCCACTCGCCGATCCTGTAGCGCTCCGCCGTGTCCGGCCGTTCGTCGAGTCGGCGGATGCGGCAAGCCGCTAGCGGCAGCGGAGAGGGTTCAGGCGGGTTAGGGCTCGTCGTGCGGCGGATCGTCCGTGACAGCCCGTAGCCGAGGAAGACATCGGCGACGCAGCCCTTCAGGCGCCCGGAGAAGAAGCCGGCGTCCCGGAGGTATTCCTCGATCTGCGCGAGAGCGCCGTCCGCCTCCCAAAGGTCGAGCACGCCGGGAACGCTACCCGGTACCCCTCGTAGAATCGGGCCGTGGACGCTCGGCCCATCGGGATCTTCGACTCCGGCGCCGGGGGTCTGACCGTGCTGCACGAATGCCTCGTCACGACCCCGCACGAGGACTTCGTCTACCTGGGAGACGGCGCGCGCTGCCCATACGGCCCTCGCCCGCGCGACGAGATTCGCCGCTTCTCGCTCGAGATCGCGTCCTACCTCGAGGACTTGGGCGTGAAGCTCATCGTCGCCGCTTGCAACTCGGCGACGGCGGCGGCGCTACCCGAGCTCCAGGAGCGGCTGGCCGTTCCTATCGTGGGTGTGCTTGCGCCGGAGGCGCACGCCGCCGTGCAGGCAACCCGCAACCGCCGCATCGGCGTCCTCGCCACCGACGCAACGGTCGCGAGCGGGCGGTATGAAGAGGCGATCCATGCCCTGGACGCCGGCACACACGTCGTTGCGATCGCGTGCCCTCGCCTCGTTCCCCTGATCGAGTCCGCGGCGCCGACAGAGGAAATCGACGCAGCGGTGCGGGAGTACGCTCGTCCGCTCAAAGAGGCAGACGTCGACACGGTCATCCTGGGCTGCACCCACTATCCGCTCATCAAGCCCGTGTTCCAGCGCACGCTGGGGCGCGGGACAACCCTCGTGTTCTCGGCCGAGGAGACCGCTCGCGAGGTCGCCGAGACCCTCGAGCGGAAGGGAATCGCGAACGACCCGACGCGCGAGGGTTCTGTTCGCTTCCTCACGACAGGCGATCCCGACGAGTTCCGCGCGCTCGGCGAGCGCTTCCTGCAACTCCCGATCGGCGATGTGGAACGGGTCGCGATTCGAGACCTGGAACTGGCTGCAGCTTGAGGGAGGGGCGCCAAGCAGGCGAGCTAAGGCCCATCGAGGTCATCCCGGACTTCGTCGAGCAGGCCCACGGCTCCGTGCTCATCTCCTTCGGCAAGACGCGCGTGCTCTGCACGGCGTCCGTTGAGGACGGGGTTCCGCGTTGGCTTGTCGGGACCGGGCGCGGCTGGATGACGGCCGAATACGGCATGCTTCCGGCGTCCACAGGCGACCGCACGCCGCGCGAAGCTCGCTCCGGCCGCCAAGGCGGGCGAACGGTCGAGATCCAGCGGCTCGTGGGCCGGTCCCTGCGTGCTGCCTACGACCTTGAGAAGTTCGGTGAGCGCACGATCTGGCTTGACTGCGATGTCATCCAGGCGGACGGTGGCACCCGCACGGCAGCGATCACCGGCGCTTGGATCGCGCTCGCCCGTGCCTCGCGGCGCATGGCCTTCCCGGAGCCGAGCGAGCTCGTCGGTGCCGTGTCGGTGGGAATCGTCGCCGGGGAAGCGCGTCTCGATCTCGACTACGAGGAGGACTCGTCCGCCGAAGTGGACATGAATGTCGTCATGCGCGGCGACGGACAGCTCGTCGAGGTGCAGGCGACCGCCGAGCGAAACGCCTTCACCCGTGACCAGCTCACCGAGTTGCTGAACCTTGCGGCAGATGGGATCGCGCAGCTGGCCGCGATCCAGAAGGAGGCCGCTGGCGGATGAGGACGAATCCCATCCCGGACATCGAGCTGTGGGACGTGGCTCTCCGCCTGGTTGCGGCCGCTGCACTCACGGGAGCGGTCGGTCTCGAGCGCGAGCTACGGGAGCGCGCGGCCGGCTTGCGGACGCACATGCTCGTCGGAGTCGGCTCGGCGCTCTTCACCATTGTTTCGGCCTACGCATGGGGCGACTTTGTCTTCAGTCGGCAATCGGGGACCTCGTTCGACCCCACGCGCATCGCTGCGCAGATCGTGACCGGAATCGGCTTCCTCGGCGCCGGCGCGATCATCCGTCAAGGGCTCTCCATCCGCGGTCTGACGACCGCGGCGGGCCTGTGGGTCGCGGCCGCGATCGGGATGGCGGTCGGCGCCGGCTATTGGTCGGCCGCGCTCATCGGGACCGGGGTCGTCCTCGTCGGCCTCGGACCGCTGCGGATGGCAGAAGGCTGGGTGGTCGCGAGGCGTCGCCGGGAAGGAGGGACGCTCGACGTCGACCTGCGGCCCGATCAGCCGCTCGCGCCCGTCCTTAGCCTCCTCGAGGAGCGGCGCGCCGGCGTGCGCCGCATTCACCTGGAGGAGGAGGAAGCCGGGCGTGAGCTCCGCCTCGAGGTGCGCCTGCCGCCAGGCGTCAGCGGGCGTGACCTCGTCGATGAGCTGACCGGGCTGGATGAGGTAACCGGCGTCCGTTGGGACGAATAATCCTCGCTCATCTGGCCGGCGCCCGCTCTAGCCGGGCGGAGCCCGGCTCCGCAGGCCGACTGACATCGTTGGCTGCAGGATCCGGCGCCCTCGGGGCTGGGCCGTGCTCAAATGCACTGTCCTGCGCCCCTCGGGCGCGCCTCTCTTGCCAACGACGCCCCAGATGACGGGAGTGCGCGCTCGCCTGGCGTCGGGGAACGAGCACAAGCTGCGCGAGCTGCGCGCGCTTTTGCCGGAGTGGGATCTCGACGTCCTGGATGCCGACGGCTTCCCGGAGGAAACAGACGAGACCTTCTACGAGAACGCGCTGGCGAAGGCTCTGTTCGGGCGACGGGTCGGTCCGCCCGACGAGTGGATCCTCGGCGAGGACTCCGGCCTCCAAGTCGAGGGACTGGCCGGCGGCCCCGGAATCCGGTCCGCACGCTACGCCGGCGAGGGGGCGACGGACGAGGAGAATGTCGCCAAGCTTCTGGCTGAGCTCTCCGATGCGACGGGCGACGAGCGGCGCGCTCGCTACGTTTCCGAGCTCGTTTGCATCACGCCGGAGGGGGACGCGCGTCGCGGCAGCGGCATTCTCGAGGGCCGGATCGGCAACGAGCCGCGCGGGTCGGCAGGCTTCGGCTACGACCCGGTTTTCATCCCGAGCGGAGAGGAGCGCACCGTGGCCGAGCTGGGAGACGACTGGAAGCGGGAGTCGAGCCATCGCGCTCGAGCCGCGCGCGCCCTCGACGCGGCAGTAGGCGCGGCGCCCTCGGCGCTGTAGATTCTCCGCATGCTGTTCTCGCAGGACACCAAGGCAGATGCGCTCGGCCAGTGTCCCTTCTTTGCCGGCCTCTCCCGCGGTGAGCTCCTCGAGCTCGCCAAGGTGACTGAGGACATGGAGGTCGAGGAGGGCAAGGTACTCACGCGCCAGGGAGCGAGCGGGAGCGAGTTCTTCGTCATCGTCGACGGTGATGTCTCTGTGACGAAGGACGGCTCCGAGGTGCGCACCCTAGGGCCGAACGATTTCTTCGGCGAGATCGCTCTGCTCGAGGACACGCCGCGGACGGCCACGGTCACGGCGAAGACGCCCCTCCGCTTCTTCGTGCTCACGCGCCAGGCCTTCCGCAGCTTGCTCGCGCACCAGCCCGAGATCGCCGAGAAGGTGACGGAAGCGCTCCAAGAGCGGGTTCGCGCCACATCAGGCGAGAGCGTTTAGGAGGGATCGGCGGAATGTCGCTCGTCGCCGGGGTGCGCTGGTCGTTCCGAGGCTGCGGACGCAGGGCGCGCTCGTATTGAACGTAAATACGGGGGCGACTCGTCACTCTGAACGCGGATGCGTTGGGGCGAGTCAGCGCGCCTCCGGCGGCCCAGCTGATATTTCGTCAAGCCCTCCTTACGCCGCCCCCGCTCCCTCCTTCGCGGCTACCTGCTCCACCCGGCCACGGGTGAACCACCAGTTCACCTCGGCTCCCAGCACGATCACGTTGGCCATCAGGTAGAGCCAGACGAGCAGGAGCACGAGTCCGCCGAAGGCCTGTAGGGAAACGAGCTCCCCGGTCGTCAGGCGTACGAAGAGCGGAAGGATCTGAAAGCTGGCCTGCAGGAGGACCGCCGCGAAGAGTGCTCCCGGAAAGGTCTCTCGCCACGTGAGCGCCGCGTTCGTGAGCAGGTTGTAGAGACTCCAGAGGAGGCCGAAGATGAGCGCGGTCGAGACCGCGAGCGCATAGACGTATGAGAGGACTCCGCCCGCCACGCCCGCGTCCTTCGTCAGCTCGACGCCGAGTGAGCCGACGATGAGGGCGACGAAGAGGACGGCCAGCGAGCCGGCGACCAGCACGAGCACGAGCAGCTTTTGCCGGATGAACGTACGGTTCGGGAGTCCGTACACGATGTTGAACGCCGACTCGAGCACGCTGAAGAAGCCCAGCGATGCCCACAGGAGCCCGATGCCGCCGATGATCGAGAGCGACGTCGCCTGGTCCTGGATGGAGTGCACGACGTCGACGAGCCGGTCCACCGAGCTCGCGGGGAAGGCGCGCCGAAGCTCCTCGATCAGGTAGCTCGATTCACTCTGTTGTCCGGCGAGCGCGATCAGCGACAGCGCCAGGAAGAGAAGCGGGACGAAGGAGAGGAGGGCGAAGTACGCGATCATCGCCGCGAGGTGCGTGCCCCGGTCGGTCAGGAACTTGCTCAGGATTTGCCGCACGCCGCGGGAGTCTAGGGCGTTGCCTGCGGGAGTCTTTGAGGGGCCTGTGGTAGCTTTGCGCCGCCATGGATGCTGGCCAGGCGCTCGCCGATCTGACTGAGATCTCGTCGCAGATCGAAGGGGCTGTGCTCGCCGCAAAGGACGGCGCGGTGGTCGCCTCAACGCTCCGCCATGAGGAGCAGGGTGCGGAGCTTGCCAAGGCTGCGTCCGAGCTTGTCTCTGCCGCCCAAGAGGGACGCGGTGGGGCCGCGAAGCCGGAGCTCGTGCAGATCCAGGCCGCGACTCCACGTGGGTCGCTGTTCGTCGTCCAGGACGAGGGCCATCTGGTCGCTGCGATCACAGGTACCAAGCCGACGGTCGGCCTCGTCTTCTACGACCTGAAGACGTGCCTGCGCATGGTCGAGACCGAGGCCCCGGAGACGGCGGCGAAGGCGACGAAGTCGGCGCCGGAGCAGAAGGTGGGGAAGGCGACGACTCCGCGAAAGCGGACGACCAAGAAGGAGGCCGATGGGAGCTCGTAAAGTCCTAACGCCGCTCGTTGTCGTGGCCGGCGCGGCCGCCGGCGCCTACTTCTGGCTGCGGCGCGGCGTGACTCCCCGGGAGCACGTCGACCTCTACTTCGCCGACGGCTCGATGGTCTCGTTCACGCCGGGCTCGCCCGAAGGCGACCGCCTTCTTCCGATCGCACGCCGCGTTCTCGCTGACGCGCGGGGATGACGGACGCCGAGCTAGCCCGGCGGCTCCGTGATCACGCGTTCCTGGAAGGGGACTTCGTCCTCCGCTCCGGCAAGCGGTCGAGCTACTACCTGGACAAATACCGCTTTGAAACGCACCCCGAGCTCCTGCGAGAGCTCGGTGCCCGCATTGGCGCCCAGGCGCGCGAGTCGGCGCCTGACGCCGCACGGCTCGCGGGCCCCGAGCTCGGAGCAGTCGCGCTTGCTGCATCGGCCTCTCTTGCCTCCGGTCTCCCGTTCCTCATCGTCCGCAAGGAGCAAAAGGAGTATGGGACCGCGCGCCGCGTCGAAGGCGAGTTCGAAGAGGGCGAGGAGGTCTGTCTCGTCGAGGACGTGGTCACGAGCGGAGGCGCCGCGGTAGAGGCGGTGCGGGCTTTGCGCGAGGCCGGTCTTCACTGCCGCGTCGCGGTTTGCGTCGTCGATCGGGAGGAGGGAGGAGCGGACGCGCTCGCGCGGGAAGCCGTCCGGCTCGCCCCGATTTTTCGCGCGCAGGACGTGGTTCAGGCCTGAAAAGACCCGCAAACCCGCATGGTTGCGTGATCTTGCGACTTCCTGTTAGGCTCCTGCGCGGTTCCCTGGCAACCAATGTAGGAAGGAGAGGGCAGTGACAAAGGCCGATTTCATCGACAGGGTCGCCTCGAGGAGCGGATTGTCCAAGCGAGACGCGACGAAATCTGTCGACGCCTTTCTCGATTGCGTCACGGAGGCATTGCGCCGCGGAGAGTCCGTGTCGTTCACCGGCTTTGGAAAGTTTTCGCCGCAGCAGCGCAAGGAGCGGCAGGGAGTCAACCCACGGACGGGGGAGCGGGTGACGATCCCGGCCGCCCGCGTGCCGAAATTCTCGGCTGGAAGCGCGCTCAAGCAGGCCCTCAAGGGCGGCTAACACCACCGGCCCCTCCTTCAAGACGCTCGAATACGAGGGCCGCCCCAGCGCGGCCCTCTTCTTTGGGCTTGTAACCGAACATACGTTCGCTTACCCTGAAAAGGATGCAGCTTGCGTTCGACGCCGCCGACCGGCTCGTCGAGCTGGTGGAGGAACGCCGCGGCGCAGTGCCGGCGGAGGAGGCGGCGCGGCTTCTATTCGCGCTCGAGCGCGCGCCGGCCGGCCTCGCGCGCAGCCTCCTCGATGACGTCGTCGCGGGCGACGCGCGCTTGGCGTGGCGCGGTGACCGACTGGGGCTCGCCGTCGAACCAGGTGAGGACCTACCCTTGGAGAGCGCCCGCTACGTCGTCGTCGACCTGGAAACGACCGGGCTCCGACCCGGCCAGGCAGCGATCTGCGAGATCGGCGCGGTTCGCCTCGATGGGCTCGTCCCGGCCGGCACCTTCCAGACTCTGGTCGATCCCGGCGTGCCGCTCCCGCGGCTGGTGACGGCGCTGACCGGAATCGAGGACGGCGACGTCGCGGATGCACCGGGAGCGGCGGCCTCCGTGCGCGCTTTTCTCGCGTTCACCGGTGACGCGGTTCTCGTCGCCCACAACGCTCGCTTCGACATGGCCTTTCTCGACCGGGAGGTCGAGCGCTTGACCGGCCGCAAACTGGCCGGTCCGGTCATCGACACGGTCGGCCTTGCCCGGCGCCTCCTTGCGGGTCGGGTTCCGCGCGCGAGTCTCGCGTCGCTCTCGTACTTCTTCGGCACGTCCGTCCGGCCCTGCCACCGTGCCCTGCCGGATGCCGAGGCAACGGCCGAGATCCTCGTTGCCCTGCTTGGCCTGGCGCAGGAACGCGGAGCGCGCACGGTTGCCGATGTCTGCCGACTGGCCGCTCCCCGTGCGCGGCGTGTGTACGCGAAGCGCTCCCTGGCTTTCGGCGCACCCTCGCGGCCTGGCGTGTACCTGTTCCGCGGCGCGGGCGACCAGGTGCTTTACGTCGGGCGGGCACGCGACCTCCGCGCCCGTCTGCGCTCTTACTTTCGCACCGACCGCCAGCGGCCGGCCGTCGAGGCGGCCCTGGCGGCGGTGGAGCGGATCGAATGGCGGGTGCTCGGGTCCGAGCTCGAGGCGGCGGTCGAGGAGCTTCGTCTCATCCGCGATCTCCGGCCACCGGCGAACGCGCGTAGCGCGCGGCCGGATCGGTACGTCTACTTCCAGCACAAGAACGATCGCCTCGTCGTCACGAGCAGGCCGACCGCGTACGGCCCGATCAAGAGCCGCCGTCGCGCGGAGCTCGCCGCGCGTGCGCTCCAGGGCGCGACCCCGGCCGAGCTCGCGTTGCTCACCTCGGGTGGGCCGCTTCCTCGACTGCGCGCGAAGCTCCGCGATCTGGCGGAGTCGCTCCGGTATGAGGATGCCGCTCGCTTGCGCGACCGGATCGCTGCTCTGGAAAGGGTCGTCGCCGAGCTTGCCGAGCTGGACGGTTTGCGCGCGGCCGAGCTCGTTCTGCTTGTGCCTGCGGTGGAGACGGGCTACCGGAGAGCCTTCTTCGTCGCGCACGGGCGGATAGCCGCCACGCGCACCATTCCGGCGGGACCCGGGGCCGCGCTCGAGGTGGAGGCGGGGATCGCGGAAGCGCGAGGGCAGGCGATCTCGTTCGCTCCGGAGGACGCAGACGAGCTCCTGCTCGCCGGCTCGTTCCTCCGACGGCCCCCTCCCGAGCTCACGGTGCTTCGCTTCGAGGACGTTGCGGGTGGGTATGGAGGAGGTGATGGCCGAGCAGCCCTGGGAGCCTGAAACGCCCGACGAGGATCTTCCTCAGGATCCCGTGATTCCTGAAGGTTCGAAGAGGGACGAGCCAGAGCGGGAGGGCGGGATGCACGATCCCGACTCGCCGGCCGATCCGGACGGAATCGACGCTCCAGGATCCACGTCCGAGCCTCCGCCCGTGGACTGATCTAAGCTCAGAGCATGGAGCAGGGAGTTGAGACCGGCGTCCAGACGGCGGTTTCGAGCTTTCCCGACCGAGTCGCCGAGGAGGTCGACCGCAAGCACAGTCAGTTGCTTGTGGGTCTCGATCCGCGCCCTGAGCTCCTCCCGGTTGAGCTTCGCGGAGAGGCCCACCGAAGCCGCGAGGCGGCCGCCGACGCGTGCGCCCGTTTTTGCCGCGGACTCGTGGACGCGGTCTCCCCGTACGTGGTGGGGGTGAAGCTCCAACTCGCGTTCTTCGAGGCGCTCGGCGCCGACGGACTGCGTGCCTTCGAGGATTCCTGTGCTTACGCCCGCAACGCGGGCCTGCTTATCGTTGCGGACGGCAAGCGCGGCGACATCGGCTCGACGGCACGGGCGTACGCGGACGCATACCTCGAGCGGCTGGACGGCGAACCTCCGAAGGTCGACGCGCTCACGGTGAATCCGTATCTGGGGAGCGATTCAATCGAGCCGTTCCTGGCTGCCTGCCGCCGTTCCGGAACCGGTCTCTTTTGTCTGGTGAAGACGACGAACGCGGGCAGCGCCGACATCCAGGATCTCGCGCTCTCGGACGGCCGGCCGCTGTGGCAACACGTTGCCGAGCTCGTACACGGGTGGGGCGAAGGATTGGTCGGTGATCGCGGTCTTTCCAGCGTGGGAGCAGTTGTCGGCGCCACGTATCCGCGGGCTGTCGCCGAAGCTCGGCGGTTGATGCCGCAGGCGATTCTCCTGCTCCCTGGCATCGGCGCTCAGGGTGCGACTCCGGCCGATGTCGCCCGCGCGTTCACGAGCGGCCCGGCAAGCGCGCTCGTGTCTGTCTCGCGTTCTGTCATCTACGCCTTCCGGGTGGACGGCGCCGATTGGCGCAAGGCTGCGGCTGCCGAGGCGGCGCGTCTGCGCGGCGACGTCTGGTCGGTCTCAGGGTGGTAGACCACGACTCGCGGCGCGCCTGGGCGGCGCGGCTCACGGCTCCCGTCGCGTTCTTCGCGGCGGCGACGATTCTCGTGATCCTGATCGAGTCGGGTTTACACGGCAGCTCGGCGGCGACGACGGAGTCGAGCCCCACGGTCGTTGCGCCGACGTCCTCCGGGTCCACGACGACCGCTAAGAAAAAGAAGATCTATCGCGTGAAGCGGGGTGACACGCTCGAGTCGATCGCAGCGAAGTTCGACACGACCGTCGACGACCTGCTCCAGCTCAACCCGAATGTCGACCCGCTCGCCCTCTCGCCGGGCCAGAAGATACGAGTCAGTTAGCGCTTCGAGCGCGCCGCCCGGTAGACCTGCACGCCGGCGAGCGCAATTGTCATGACCGGGTTTCCGAGGGAGCGAATCCGGACGAGGCCGGCGGTCAGCTCGCGCTCTCGGCGGGGGATCATCAGGCTCCGCGGAGCGCGACCGAGCGAGAGGATCCGCTCGCGCCCGCCCCGCTCCTCTCCGCTCCAGACGAAGAGACGCGTGGGGCGAAGCTCGAAGCCGCCGAGCGGACCGAACTGAACTTCCAGTTCCCGCTCGCGCCCCCGCACGGGAGTGTCGCTCACCCGTCTTTCGATGCGGCTCATCCTCCCATCGACTCTATACGCTGGCCGCCGTGAAACGCCTGGCGTTCCTCCTCGTTGTCGTGGCCGTGCTCGCGGTGCCGGCTGCCTCCTGGGCGGCGACCGCTGCGCCCGAGGCAAAGGCCCGCGCCGTCCTCGTCGCCGCCGGCGACGGTGAGGTGCTGTACCAGCGCGACGCGGACCGGCGCGTCCCGATGGCGAGCATCACGAAGCTCATGACCGCCCTCCTCGTGCTCGAGCGGGCGAAGCCGAACTCCGTGGTGACTATTCGCGGCGTGGCGCCCTCGATCGGAGAGTCCACTTTCAACCTGCGGATCGGAGAGCGGCTGCGCGTCCGCGATCTCCTCAACGCCGCACTAGTGCAAAGCGCGAACGACGCTGCATATGCACTCGCCTCGTACGTCGGGCACGGAAACGTGGCCGCCTTCGTCCACCTGATGAACAAAAGGGCCCGCGAGCTCGGTCTGAACGAGACGCATTACGTGAGACCCGACGGGCTGGATGCGCACGGTCATTACTCCTCGGCGCGGGACGTCCTCACGCTCGCGCGCGAGGACATGAACAACGCCCTCTTCCGGCGCATCGTGCGGCGCCGCGGGGGCCTGGTCGCGGGACGGCAGCTCTACGCCTGGAACGACCTGCTGAAGACCTATCCGGGCGCGATCGGGGTCAAGACCGGGCACACGGACCGGGCCCGATGGTGTGAGGTCGCCGCCGCCGAGCGGGACGGCATCACCATGTACGCCGTCATCCTCGGCAGCCCCGGCCGCGCACGGCGAAACCGCGATCTCGCCGCTCTTCTCGATTGGGGGTTCGCCCACTACGGACACGTCCAACTCGTCCAGGCGGGGAAGACGTACACGACCGCCTCTCTTCCCTTCTCGGATGCCAGGCTCCCGCTCGTCGCCGCTCGCGGGGCGACGGACGTGGTCCGCCTCGGGGAGCCGTTGACGCAGCGGATCGTGGCACCGACGAGGGTCGAGACTCCCGTCGCGCGGGGCCAGCGCCTCGGCGAGATTCGCATCTACAACGGCTCGCGACTCGTCGCGCGGCGATCGTTGGTCGCGGCCACCGCTGTCAATGAGCCGAGCCTCGGGCACAGGATCGGCTGGTACGCTGATCGCGCTCTCGACGAGGCCGGCGACATGCTCGGGAGCCTCTCGCCCTTCTGATGATCGTCACCGTCACGCTCAACGCCGCCGTCGACCGGACGCTGCTCGTCCCCAGCTTCCAGCTCGGCCAGCGGCATCGGGCCAGCTCCGGGCTCCAGAGCGCGGGCGGCAAGGGCATCAACGTCGCACGGGCGCTCAAACGGCTAGGCATCCCCGTCGTCTGCACCGGGCTCGCAGGGGGTCGCAACGGCACGTTCCTCGTCGAGGAGCTGACCCAGGAAGGAATACTCAACGACTTCGTGCGCATTCGCGGCGAGTCCCGAACCTCGACGGCTGTCCTCGATCCGACCTCCAACGTCTACACGGAGATCAACGAGTGGGGGCCTGAGATCGGGGAGGACGAGCTCGAGATGCTGCGCGAGAAGCTCACCTATCTGATGCAAGGAGCGGAGTTCGTGGTCTTCGCGGGCTCGCTCCCGCGTGACGTGGAGTCGAGCTTCTACGCGGAGATGGTGCGCGAGGCCGCCCGTCACCATCAGCTCGCGGTCGTGGACGCGGACGGGGAGCCGCTGCGCCTCGCAGTCGCCGCCGAGCCGTATCTCATCACGCCGAACATGCGCGAAGCGGAGGCGTTGGCGGGTCACGAGTTCGTCGACGACGAGGATCTGACGACGGCTCTCGACGAGCTCGCCGACCTCGGCGCCCGCAACGTGATCATCACGGAGGGATCGGGCTGTTACGCCGTTCTCCGCCAGGATCGCGACGCGGTCCGACTGCGCGCTCGGGCGCCACAGTTGGAGCCCGTGTCCACCATCGGCGCGGGCGATTCGCTTCTGGCCGGGTTCTTGGCCGCGCGGCTGGCCGGCCGCTCGTTCGAGGACGCCGTGCGAAGCGCGGTGGCCGTCGGCGCAGCCTCGGTGCTGGAGCCGGGGCCGGGCCGCTTCGACCCGCGCGAGGCCGGCCGCCTGACGCCGCTCGTCACCGTCGATCGCCTCGAGCACGTCGCGTCCTAAATCGCGGCCGCAAGCGCTGGTACGATCGGTGGGGATGAGCGTTGAGCTGCGTCCCGACGATGTGGAGCGGCTCCTCGCGCTCGAGCGGAAGTTCGCCAAGGAAGGGCTGACGTTCGACGACGTCCTGCTGGTCCCAGCAGAGTCGACCGTCCTCCCGAGCGAAGTCTCGACCCACACGCGTTTGACGCGCCAGATCGAGCTCGAGATCCCCATGGTCTCGGCCGCCATGGACACGGTCACGGAGGCGCGTATGGCGATCGCACTCGCCCGCGAGGGAGGGATCGGCATCGTCCACCGCAATCTCTCGGTCGAGGCGCAGGCTGCCGAGGTCGACAAGGTGAAGCGCTCGGAGGCCGGGATGATCGTCGAGCCGGTGACTCTGCGCCCGCGCGACCGAGTCGCCGATGCGCTCGCGCTCATGGAGACCTACCGGATCTCCGGCGTGCCTATCACCGACGAAAGCGGAAAGCTGGTCGGCATCCTCACCAACCGGGACCTCCGGTTCGAGGACGACACGTCACGCCCCGTCTCGGAGCTCATGACGTGCGAGAACCTCGTCACCGTTCCGGTCGGGACGACGCTCGAGGAGGCTCGCGCCGCTCTCCATCGCCACAAGGTCGAGAAGCTCCCCGTCGTGGATGACGACGGCCGTCTGAAAGGCCTCATCACCGTCAAAGACATCCAAAAGCGGATCCAGTATCCGAATGCGACGAAGGACGACCAGGGGCGCTTGCGCGTGGGCGCCGCCATCGGCACGGGTGCCGAAGGAATGGAGCGCGCCGAGGCTCTCGCCGCTGAAGAGGTCGACGTCTTGGTGGTAGACACGTCCCACGGGCACTCGCAGGGCGTCGTCGAGATCGTCCGCGAGCTCAAAGGCCGCTACGACATCCCGGTGATCGCTGGCAATGTGGCCACCCCTGAGGCAACCGAAGCGTTGATCGACGCCGGCGCGGATGCCGTCAAGGTGGGCATGGGACCGGGCGCGATCTGCACGACACGCGTCGTCGCCGGAATCGGCGTGCCTCAGGTGACCGCGGTCTACGACTGCGCCCAGGTCGCAGCCCGCCACGACGTCCCGCTCATCGCCGACGGCGGCGTCAACTTCTCCGGCGACATCGCCAAGGCGATCGCCGCCGGTGCAGACTCCGTCATGGTCGGCGGCCTCCTTGCCGGAGTGGACGAGTCGCCCGGCGAGGTCGTCTTCCACCAGGGCGAGCAGTTCAAGGAGTACCGTGGCATGGGCTCGCTCGGGGCCATGCGCGAGCGCTATTCGAGCGACCGCTATTTCCAGGCGGACGTCGAGGAGATCGCGAAGCTCGTCCCGGAGGGAATCGAAGGACGGGTTGCCTACAAGGGCCCGCTTCGCAACGTCGTCCACCAACTCGTCGGCGGCCTCCGCCAGGCGATGGGCTACTGCGGCGCCGCCAGCGTCGAGGAGCTGAAGCAGGCACGGTTCGTGCGCGTGACGGCGGCAGGCATGCGGGAGAGCCACCCGCACGACATCGCAATCACGAAGGAAGCTCCCAACTACCGCCCAGGCAGCTAAGTGCCCCGCCCGGCAACGACCTCCGGACTCCTGGCGGCTGCAAAGCTGCGCGAGGCGTCGTCCTCGGTCGCCCCCGTACTTACAAACAGTACGCGGGCTCCCTGCGTCCTAGCCTCGCTTGCTTTTCGCTCGCCAGTAGCGCGGCCACGCCGCCGGACGGGGCACTGATGGGCGAGGTGATCGCGCTCCCGGTCGCCGACGAGACGCCGGAGGAGCGTCCTGTTCTCGTCGTCGACCTCGGCGGGCAGTACTCGCAGCTGATCGCTCGGCGAGTCCGCGAATGCCGCGTGTATTCCGAGCTCGTGAGTCACGAGGCGCCGGCGCGGGCCCTCCACGCTCGCAAGCCTCGTGCGTTGATCCTCTCGGGCGGGCCGGCATCGGTATACGCAGAGGGGGCTCCCGTGATCGACCCGGCGCTGTACGAGCTCGGCGTCCCTGTCCTTGGGATCTGTTATGGGATGCAGCTCATGGCACAGGATCTCGGCGGCCGCGTCGAGCCGACGGGAGTCGCAGAGTTCGGGCGCACCGAGGTGACAGTCGAGGGCGGCGAGCTCTTCGCCGATCTCCCCGCCGAGCAGATCTGCTGGATGAGTCATCGGGACTCGGTCACGGCGCCCCCTGCGGGCGCAAGCGTGGTCGCGGGCTCGGGCTCGACCCCCATCGCGGCCTTCGAGGACCCGGAGCGTGGTCTCTACGGCGTGCAGTTCCATCCCGAAGTCGTGCACACCGCCCACGGCACCGAGGTCCTGAAGAACTTCCTCTACCGAGTCGCCGATGCGCCGCCGAGCTGGACGGCCGCCGCGGTCATCGAGGAGGAAACCGCTCGCATCCGCGCCCAAGTGGGGCGTGAGAAGGTCATCTGCGCGCTCTCGGGCGGAGTCGACTCCGCCGTCGCCGCTCTCCTCGTTCACAAAGCAGTCGGCGATCAGCTGACGTGCGTCTTTGTCGACCACAGCCTCCTTCGCAAGGACGAGGCGACACAGGTGGTTGAGACGTTCGACCGGCACTTCCACATCCCACTCGTCCACGTCGACGCATGCGATCGCTTCCTTTCCAGGCTCGCGGGCGTCACCGATCCCGAGGACAAGCGCAAGATCGTGGGCGAGGAGTTCATCCGCGTCTTCGAGGACGAGGCGGGGCGTCTCGGCGCGATCCGCCACCTCGTTCAGGGCACGCTCTACTCCGACGTGATCGAGTCCGGCGGCACGGCGGGGGTTGCCGAGACGATCAAGTCCCACCACAACGTGGGCGGCCTCCCCGAGGTTATGGACCTCGAGCTCGTCGAGCCGCTCCGCATGCTCTTCAAGGACGAGGTTCGCCGCGTGGGCGAGGAGCTCGGGCTGCCGGAGGACATGGTCTGGCGCCACCCTTTCCCGGGCCCCGGCCTGGCGATCCGCATCATCGGCGAGGTCACCGAGGAGCGGCTCGAGATCCTGCGCGAGGCAGACGCCATCCTGCTGGAAGAAGTGCGCCGCGCCGGGCTGTACCGCGAACTCTGGCAATGCTTCGCCGTGCTCCCCGCGATTCGTTCCGTCGGCGTGCAAGGCGATTCGCGTACGTACGCGTATCCAATCGTCATCCGCGCGGTCACCTCGGAGGACGCGATGACCGCCGACTGGGCGCGCCTTCCCTATGACCTTCTGGAGGCGATTTCGAGCCGGATCATCAACGAGATCCCGGGTGTCAACCGGGTCGCGCTCGACCTCTCCTCCAAGCCGCCCGCGACGATCGAGTGGGAGTAGCCTCGGGTAGAACCGGCCTTTGAGCCGCTACCGCTGGATGATTCTCGCGCTCGGGACGGCCGCTCAGGCGGCCTACTCGGCGGTCTTTCTCGGCATCCCGGTGCTCGCACCCGCCTTGCGGGCCGAGTACGACCTGAGTCTGCCCGAGGTGGGGCTCGTCATCGCAGCGGTGAACGTCGGCTCGATCGTCACCCTGCTCCCCTGGGGCTTGCTGGCCGACAGGGTCGGTGAGCGGTACGTCCTCGGCGCGGGATTGGGCGGCGCGGCGCTCGCGCTGACCGCCTCTGCCTTCGCTCCCTCACTCGGGGCCTTCGTGGTCGGAATCGTCCTCGGGGGTGCGCTGGGCGCGGCGGTGAACGCCGCGAGCGGCCGCGCGGTCATGGGTTGGTTCGAGGAGCGACAGCGCGGCTTTGCGCTCGGGATTCGTCAGACGTCGGTCCCGATCGGAGGAATGGTCGTCGCGCTCTCGTTGCCTCCGATCGCGGCGGAATGGGGGGTGCGCGGCGGGCTGGTCGCGCTCGCGTGCGGTTGCTTCGTCACCGCCGTGGCGGGCATGGTCGGTCTGCGAGAGGCGCCCGTTGTCGAGGAGGAGCTGGGCGACGTCACCCATCCGCTGAAGGACGCCCGCGTCTGGCGGCTCTCGATCGGCAGCGGCCTGATCCTGGGCGCGCAGGTCTGCATCCTCGGCTTCGTCGTCCTCTTCCTGCACGGCGAGCGCGGACTCTCCACGGCGGAGGCGGGCGGGATCCTCGCGTTGAGCCAGTTCTTCGGGGCGACGCTGCGGATCCTCGCGGGCCGTTGGTCCGACCATGTGCGGACGAGGATGCGGCCGCTGCGTCAACTGGCCACAGCTCTGGCCGCTTCGCTTGTCGTGACCGCCGTCGTGCTCGACGCGCCGCTCGAGGTCGTGCTTCCCGCGATGGTGGCTGCGGGCGCCCTCTCGCTCTCATGGAACGGGCTTGCCTTCACGGCGACCGCCGAGGTGGCGGGGCGCGCGCGCAGCGGAGCGGCGCTCGGCTTTCAGCAGACCGCGCTTTCTGTCGCGAGCACGGGTGCTGCGCCGCTCTTCGCAGCCGTCGTCGATGGGAGCTCCTGGGCCGTGGGCTTCGGGCTCGCCGCGCTCTTCCCGCTGGCCGGCCTCGCCGTCCTTCGAGGCGTGAACGCCTAGCCGGCGTCGAGCTCGTCTTCGGCTTCCTCGCCGTGCTCGACGATGTCGCCCTCCTTGAAGAGGACGTCTTGGAGCACGGTGCGCCATCTCGGCTTTCTGCGAGCGAGAAACTCCAAGTTCATGGCGAAGTGCTTGAACTCCTCCTGCTGCGCGTTTTCCATGATCGCCCGCGCGTCCTTGTCGCTTTCCAGCGCCAGGCGTTGCTCGTACCAGTCGATCGCCTCCGCTTCCTCGATCAGCGAGACGCAGATACGCGCAAACGTGCGCACTTCGTCGGGCAGCTCGTCCGGCGGCTCGTGGTACTGCTCGAAGGGCATCTTCTCCTCCTGGCTCGTGGGGCTGACCGCGACAAGCTAGCCTCCCTCGGATGAACGTCGATGCATTGACCGAGGGCGCAGGCAGTCGTCCGGCGTTGCGGCGCCTGGTCGTTTGGGGCGTGCCCGCTCTTTACATCGCCTTGGTCGCGTTCTTCTTCACGAGGGACGGGATCCCGCTCGCGCGGGACACGCTCGTCATGTGGATCCTCCTCGGCTTGCTCGCCTTCTCCGTGACCAACGTGCGCAAGTGGGCGCGCGGATTGGTGGTCGACTGGCTTCCGCTCCTCGTCATCCTGTGGGCCTACGACCTTTTGCGAGGGCAGGCCGACGGCCTGCTCTTCCGGACGCACGTCTATCCGCAGCTGGACGCGGAGAAGTTCCTCTTCGGAGGGACCGAGCCGACGGTATGGCTACAGAACCACCTCTGGGACGGCGTCTTCGACCTCCACTGGTGGGACTACGCCGCCTGGGCTGTCTACGTCAGCTACTTCCTCGCCACGTACATCGTCGCCGGCGCGTTGTGGTTCTTCGCCTACCCGTACTTTCGGCGCTACGTGGCGATGGTTTCGCTCCTTGCGCTCATGGGCTTCACGACGTACGCACTCTTCCCGGCCGCACCACCGTGGATGGCGAGCGAGCTCGGAGCGATGGAGCCGACCACTCGGTCGATGGGGATCATCTGGAGCCACATTCCGATCGCCCATTTCAACGATTTGTTCGAGAAGGGTTCCCAGTACGCGAACTCCGTCGCCGCGGTGCCGTCGTTACACGCTGCGTACACGCTGCTGATCACCCTCTATCTGTGGCGGTTCGCTCCCCTGTGGGGTCGCGTGCTCCTCGCCATCTATCCCTGGGCGATGGCCTTCGCGCTCGTCTACACGTCGGAGCACTACTTCGTCGACATCCTCCTCGGCTGGGTCTACTGCGTCATTGCGTTCGTGGTCGTGAACCGGATCGCAGACCGATTCTTCGCCCGCGAGCCCGAGCCGGCCGTCGCTACCTGATCTGAAACCCTGAAAGGCCCTCCGGCTCCTCCTCGGAGATGTCCACGCGCTCGACGCGGGCGTTTTCAGGGCCCCGGTGCGCAAAGTCGATCAGCGGCTCGATCGCCCCGGGCTCACCCTCGAGAACAGCCTCGACGGTGCCTTCCCAGGTGTTCCGCGCCCATCCCGCGACCCCGTGCCGCTCTGCCAGACGGAGGAGGGAGTCGCGGAAGAAGACCCCCTGAACCCGTCCGTGGATGACGAGTCGGCGCCGGATCACGCGAGTAGGCTACGTCCGCGTGATGGCGTCCAGGTTCGTCGCACGCCTTGCTGCCGCCCGTATCGGCGAGACGTTCAACTTCTACCGCGACGGGGAGGGCGCTGCCCGTCGCCGGGAGCGGCTCGCGGACTATCTCGCGGCGCGCCGGGACGCTCCTTTTCTGCTCGTTGGGGAGGCTGCCGGGTACCGCGGTGCGCGCGTGAGCGGGGTGCCATTCACCTCCGAGCGTCAGCTGAGCGGTGAGGGCCCCGCCGAGGCGAGCGCGACCATCGTGCAGAGGGTCCTCGAGGAGGTCGGGATCGCGGAGGATGTTCTCCTCTGGAACCTTGTTCCGACCCACCCGCACCGTCGGGGTGAGCCTGCATCGAATCGCCGGCCGACCAAGCGGGAAATCGAGGCGGGGACGTGTTTCCTGGCGGAGCTTGCGCGCGGACGCCGCGTGATCGCCGTGGGCCGGCTCGCAGCCTGTGAGCTCGGCGCGCCGTACGTCCGCCACCCTTCGCATGGCGGGGCGCAAGCCTTCCGCATCGGTTTAATCGCTGTCGTCAATGGCTGAGCGTCCACCACGCATTCGGCGCAACACCGTGCTCCTCTCGGCCTCGCTGGCCGCGAACTCGGCGATGCTCCAGCTGTCGGCCGCCGTGGCGACTCTGACCGTCGGCCTCGTTCTCGGAGTCAAGGGCCTCGTGGGAATCGGGCCGGCAATCGTCCTCGGCACCGGGGCGCTTTTCGCATTGCCTGCAGGACGCGCGATGGACCGGTTCGGACGGGTGCCCGTGCTCGTGACCGGGTTCGGACTGGGTGTCGTGGGCGGCGTCCTCGCGGCGATCGGCGCGCGCTTCGACGTTCCGCTCGCCGTCATCGGCGGGCTCGTCTGCGTGGGCGCCGCCGGGGCGACCGCGCTGCTTGCGCGAACGGCCGCGGGTGACATGTACCCGGCCTCGAGGCGGGCTCGGGGAATCGGCTTCGTCCTGTTCGGCGCCGTCTTCGGAGCCATCCTCGGCCCGGCCGTATTCAGCCCGCTCCTGGCCAATCGCCACCTCGATGCCGATGCGCTCGTCTGGCCCTGGCTCGCTGCGTCCGCGTTCATGCTGGTCGGACTGGTCCTCGTCGCCTCGATTCGTCCTGACCCGAAACGGATCGCGGCTCTCATCGGCTCCTCCCAGCCCGACGTGGTGGAACCGGCCGCACCTCTGGCTGAGATCCTGCGCCGCCCCGGCGTCCTACCGTCCCTTCTGGCCGCGCTCGCGAGCTTCTCCGTGATGGTCGGGATCATGACCCTGACCGGTGTTGTCGTCGTCAAGCAGGGTCATGCAGCCGAGGTCGTCTTCCCGATCATCGGTGCGCACGTGATCGGCATGTATGCGCTCGTGATCGTCGTCGGCGACCTCATCGACCGGATCGGACGAAGCCGCGCCCTCGTCGGTGGGCTCGTCCTCATGGCCTTCTCGGCCGCGAGCCTCCTCTGGATCACGAGCGTCGCTGCGCTCGCTTTCGCTCTCTTCGCCCTCGGGCTCGGCTGGAGCCTGTCGTTCGTGGCGGCGACCGCGCAGCTCGCCGATTGCACCAGCCCGGCGGAGCGCGGGCGCGTGCTCGGTTTCAACGACCTGCTCGCGGGGCTCACCGGAGCGTCCCTCTCGCTGCTCGGCGGCTACGCGCTCGACGCGATCGGCATCGCCGCCCTCGGGGTCGCGGGAATCCTCCTCGCACTTGCCCCCGCCGGCTGGATCGTGCGCTACTCGTTGCGGGCCCGCGCGGTCGGGCTCGCACCCTCCAGCGCTGATTGACGGCTGCTAGAATCGCCTTTCGGCGGACACCTGGTCCGCCGCTTTTCTGTCTATGAAGACCTACTCCGCCAAGCCGAAAGAGCTCGAGCAGCGCTGGTTCATCGTCGACGCCGATGGCCAGACGCTCGGCCGTCTGGCCACGCGCATCGCAGACACGCTCCGCGGGAAGCGGAAGGCCCAGTTCACGCCGCACATCGACACCGGCGATTTCGTCGTCGTCGTCAACGCCGAGAAGATCGCCGTGACCGGGAAGAAGCGTGAGGACAAGATCTACTACCGCCACTCGGGCTATCCGGGCGGACTCCGTGAGCGCACGCTCGGCGAGGAGCTCGAGCGGCGCCCGACCGAAGTCCTCCGCAAGGCCGTCAAGGGCATGCTCCCGCGCAACCGCCTTGCCCGGCGACAGCTCACGAAGCTCAAGATCTACGCCGGTCCCGAGCACCCGCACGAGGCCCAGAACCCGACTCCCCTCCCCGACTGATGGCCGAGCTCGCTCAATACCGCGGCACCGGCAAGCGCAAGACGTCTGTCGCACGCGTGATCCTGCGCCCCGGCGACGGCGCCACGTGGATCAACGGCCGGACGATCGAGGAATACTTCCCGCGCCAGGCGCTCCGCACGACCGCGACCGCTCCGCTCCGGGTCGCCGGTGTGGAGGGACGCTTCGACATCCGCGCGCGCCTGCAAGGGGGCGGCCCAACGGGTCAGGCAGGAGCCTTGCGGCACGGGATCGCCCGTGCGCTCGTGGAGGCCGATCCCGGGCTCCGCACGGTCCTCAAGCGCGAGGGGTTCCTTACCCGCGACGCGAGGATCGTGGAGCGCAAGAAGGCCGGCCTGCACAAGGCGCGCAAGGCGCCGCAGTTCTCCAAGCGCTGATGCCGGCGCCCCTGGGGCGCCGGTGGCGAGGGAGGCCCGCGAGCGGCGCGCAGGACAGTGCAACTAGCACGGCCCAGCGCCGCTCGCGTCGCATCCTGCGGCTGCGTGTAACTAGACGCGCGAGCGTTGAAGCCGGGCTTCGCCCGGCTTGGGGCCCGCCGCTCAGGGACGCCGGATGAGACGGTATTTCGGCACGGACGGCGTCAGAGGCGTCGTCGGCGACGACCTGACGGACGGGCTTGTCGAGCGCCTAGGACGGGCTTTCGGCCGGTGGGGCGCGCGGGAAGTCCTGGTTGGACGTGATACGAGAGCGTCCGGAGTCCGCCTCGAGGAAGCGCTGACGCGCGGGCTGACCGAGGCCGGCGCTGACGTCGTCCGCGGTGGAGTTCTGCCGACTCCCGCGGTTGCGCTGCTCTCTGGTGAAGCCCAAGGCGCTGTGATCTCGGCCTCGCACAACCCGCCGGAATACAACGGCGTGAAGTTCTTCGCGGAACGTGGCCGCAAGCTGACTGACGAAGAGGAGGAGGCGATCGAGCGTCTCCTCGAAGGGCCCGCCGCGAACGGGGGCCAGGTTCGGGACGAAGAGGATGCTGCGGCGCGCTACGTCGATCTCGTCTGCGACCGCTTCGGCGTTCCGCTCCGAAAGCTTCGCGTCGCCGTCGACTGCGCAAACGGCGCTCTCTACGCGATCGCACCGACTGCTTTTCGTCGCCTCGAGACTCATGTTGTCACTGTAGGCAACCAACCGGATGGCACGAACATCAACGTGGGCTGCGGGGCCACCGACCTGTCGTTGCTGAAGGAGACCGTGAGCGACGGGGAGTTCGACCTCGGCGTCGCGTTCGACGGAGACGGCGACCGCATGCTGGCCGTCGATGCCTCCGGACAGGAGGTCGACGGCGATCAGATCGTCGCGATTCTCGCGCTCCATCTCGCCGTCGACACGGTCGCAGTCACGCAGATGACGAACCTCGGCTTTCACCGCCTGATGGAAGAGCGCGGAATCCGGGTCCTAACCACCGATGTCGGCGACCGCTACGTGTTGGAGGCGCTTCGGCGCGAAGGAGGCGTGCTCGGCGGCGAGCAGTCGGGCCACATCCTCTACCTCGACGGTCATACGACCGGGGACGGTCTCGTCGGGGCCCTCCTTCTTTGCCGCGCGGTCGTCGAAAGCGGCCGCACGCTCGCCGAGCTCGTCGGACAGATGCCGAAGTTTCCGCAGGCGAGGGTCAACGTCCCGGTGCGTTCGAAGGAGATTCCGGCCGATCTCCGAAGAGAGATAGAAGGGCTCGCAGGCGATGGGCGCGTGGTCGTTCGACCATCCGGAACCGAGCCCGTCATCCGTGTCCTGGCAGAGGCCGAAAGCGAGAAAGAAGCGACCGATCTCTGTGGTAGGATCGCGGCTCTCGTCTCGCGAGAGCTCGGCTCCTAGCCGGGGTTTTATGTTTTTCGACCCTGTCCAGCGTATGAGGAGCTGGCCGTGTGCGGGATCATCGGATACGTAGGCTCCAGGCCCGCGAAGGATCTTCTCCTTCGGGGTCTCGAGCGCCTGGAGTATCGAGGCTACGACTCCGCCGGACTCGCATTGTTCGAGGACGAAGGGCTCGAATACGTCCGCGCGGTCGGCAATCTGGACCAGCTGAAGGCCGAAACAAGGCTCGACCGGTCAGAGTCGACGACTGGAGTAGGACACACGCGCTGGGCCACCCATGGGAAGGTCTCGTACGAGAACGCTCACCCCCTCACGGGCTGCGTGGACGACGAGATCGCGGTCGTCCTCAACGGCATCGTCGAGAACTTCCGTGAGCTGAAAGAGTCCCTCGCAGCCGACGATCACGCCTTCTCTTCCGAGACGGACGCCGAGGTCGTCGCCCACCTGATCGAGCGCCATTACAAGGGCGACCTCGTCGAGGCGGTGAGCAAGGCCTACTCCGAGCTCGACGGCCACTTCGCCTTCGTCGTCATCCACCGCGAGCACCCGGACATGCTCGTGGGCGCCCGGCTTCAGTGCCCGCTCGTCGTGGGGATCGGCGACGGAGAGATGTTCCTCGCCTCCTCGATCGCCGCCTTCCTCCGCGAGACGCGGCGCGCGCAGCTCATCGAGGACGGCGAAGTCGTCGCGATCACGAAGGACGGCGCGACATTCAACTCAGTCGAGGACGGGCCGCGCGAACGCGAAGAGTTCGAGGTCGACTGGGACGATGAGGCGGCCGAAAAGCACGGCTACGAGACGTTCATGCTCAAGGAGATCTACGAGCAGCCACAGGCTGTTGCAGACACGATCGGCGATCGCATCCGCGGCGACAAGCTCGTGCTCGAAGACCTCGGCCTCACCGAGCTCGAGACTCAGAACCTTCGCCGCATGGTCATCCTCGCCACCGGCACTGCGTACCACGCGGGCGTCGTCGGCCGCTACGTCATCGAGGAATGGGCCCGTCTTCCGTGCGAGCCCGACATCGCCAGCGAGTGGCGCTACCGCAATCCCGTGCTGACCCGCGACACGCTCGTCGTCGGCATCTCACAGTCGGGAGAGACCCGCGACACCATCCACGCGATCCGGCTTGCGCGCGAGAGCGGAGCGCGGACTCTGGCCATCACGAACATGATGGGAACGCAGATCACGCAGGAGGTCGAGAAGGTCCTCTACACACGCGCTGGGATCGAGATGAGCGTTGCGGCGACGAAGACGTTCACGGCCCAGGTCACACTGCTGTATCTCCTCGCCCTCCAACTGGCACAGGTGCGGAAGACTTTGCCGGACGAGGAGATCGCGTCGCTGCTTGCGGAGATCGATGCCCTTCCGGACAAGCTGTCGGCGTACCTGGATGCCGACCATCCGATCGAAGAGATTGCGCGGCGCCATTACCGCAAGCCTTTTTTCCTCTACCTCGGCCGCCACATCGGGCTGCCCGTGTGCCTCGAAGGCGCGCTTAAGCTGAAGGAGATCTCGTATATCCCGACTGAGGCTTACTCGGCGGGCGAGATGAAGCACGGGCCGATCGCGTTGCTGGACCCCGAGACGCCGGTCGTTTGCATCGCGACGGACTCGCACGTGTACGACAAGGTCGTCTCAAACATTCAGGAGGTGCGGGCGCGTGGTGCGGAGGTGATCGCGATTGCGACCGACGGGAACGAGGACATCCAGCACCACGCCGACGACGTCGTCTACGTCCCGCGCACCCACCCGTTCTTGCAGGCGCCGCTAGCGGTGTTACCGCTCCAGCTCTTGGCCTACCGGATCGCGAGGCTCCTCGGCCTGAACATCGACCAGCCCCGCAACCTGGCCAAGACGGTCACGGTCGAATAAGACGCGTCCGCCGGGGCCGCCGCAGGCCTCCCTCCGCTTCGAGCGTACCGCGGAAAAGCGCGCGCTTGGCACTCGAAACGGGTCGAAATAGTGCCATTAGGCCTCGCCGGGCGGACGCCGCAGGCGCTTCACCGCAGCGCGCCTCTTCTTTCCCTCCAGCCGCCGTTCCCGCGCGGCCGCGGTCGGCTTCGTCGGCCGCCGTTTCCTCTGCACCCTGAGCCCCGCCCGAATCGCCGCGGCGAGCCGCTCCAGCGCCAGCTCCCGGTTGCGAACGCGGCTGCGCTCATCTTGGGCGACCGCGCGAACCACCCGCCCCGTCCGCATGCGTAGCCGCTTCTTCTGCGCCTCTGACAGAGCTGCCGATGCCTCGACGTCGAAGACGGCCTCGACCCGCGTCTCCGTCTTCTGCGCATGCTGGCCGCCCGGGCCGCTCGAACGCGAGTAGCGAAGCTCGATCTCGTCGAGGGGGATGGCCACCCTCGCCGTCACCTGAATAGACTCGCGGCTGGCGATGACGGCCATTCTGCTCGACATCGACGGGGTGCTCCACGTCTCGGGCGAGGCCATCCCCGGCGCCCCCGAGGCGATACGCGTGCTGCGCGACGAGGGGCACCGCCTACGTTTCGTCACAAACAACACGACACGAGCTCGGGCACAGCTCGCTGCCGAGCTCCGCTCCATCGGCATCGAGCTCGCGGACGAGGAGCTCGCCACCACGCCGCTGGCGGCGGGCCGGCTCCTCGAAGGGCTGCGCGTCCTCCCGCTGACGATGGCCGCCATCCACGAGGATCTGGCTCAGCACATGACGCTCGTGGACGAGGGCGCCGAGGTCGTCCTGGTCGGCGGGGCCGACGAAACCGCCGAGACCGGCCGGGTCTTCACCTACGAGGAAATGAACCGTGCCTTTGCCGAGCTCCGGGACGGCGCCCGCCTCGTGTGCCTGCACAAGAACCGCTGGTGGCAGACGTCGCGAGGCCCCCTTCTGGATGCCGGCGCCTTCGTCGCGGGCCTCGAATATGCGGCGCAGACGCAGGCTGAAATCGTCGGAAAACCCACCGCCGCTTACTTCGAAGCTGCCCTCGCCGAGCTCGAAGCCGCGCCGGGCGAAGCCGTCATGGTTGGCGACGATGTCGAGGCTGATATCGGCGGCGCCAAGCGGCTGGGGATGCACGGCGTCCTTGTCCGAACGGGCAAGTTTCGCCCCGCCGCGCTCCGCGAAGCCGATCCGCAGCCCGACGGAGTCATCGATTCGATCGCCGACCTACCGGGGTATCTGGCCGCATGAAGGTCGGGCTCGACGTCATCGAAATCAACCGCGTGGAGAGCGCGCTCGAGCGCTATGGCGCCTTCCGCGAGCGCTGCTTCACGGAGGCCGAGCAGGCGTACTGCGACTCCAGGCCCAACCCCGCGCAGCATTACGCTGCGCGCTTCGCCGGCAAGGAAGCCGTGGGAAAGGCCTTGGGCTTCGGAGTTGCGCGCGCGTTTGCCTGGAAGGACGTGGAAATCGTCGGCCGACCCAAGCCGGGAGTCCGTTTGACCGGTCGCGTCGGCGACTGGGCGAAGCGAGTCGGCGCGGAGGAGCTCGACCTATCCATGACGCATTCGAAGGGAATCGCCGCAGCTGTCTGCGTCGCCGATGTGGGTTAAGTGACCGCCACCGCGGCCCCAGCGCCTCCCGCCCGGCTGCAAACCGGCGCCGGCCGTTGTCCTCAGTCGGCCACATACCTAACGACCGGTATGCGGCCTCCCTGCGTCTGCGGCCAGCTTGGTTTTCGCGCGGTCGGAACACACTGGGCCCACGATGGCGATCACTGAGCCGCTTTACACGGCGGACGAGATGCGCGTGGCCGAGGAGGCGTATTCGGGGCCGACGCTCGAGCTGATGGAGCGTGCGGGCGCAGCCGCCGCGGATGCGATCGCACGCCGCTTCCCGGACGCGCGCGCCATCTCGATTTGGTGCGGAGCCGGATCGAACGGAGGCGACGGGCTCGTCGTCGCGCGCAAGCTCCACGAGGCGGGACGTGGAGTCGAGGTTCGGCTCACCACAGACGAGGCGAAGCTCAAGGGCGACGCGGCCGAGAACCTCCGCCGAGCCTACGAGGTGGGGATCACGTTCACGGACGAAGGCAGCGCCGGAGAGGTCGTCGTCGATGCGATCTTCGGCACCGGTTTCTCAGGCAAGCCGCGACGAGAGGCGGCCGACCGGATCGAAGAGCTGAATTCCCTTGGCGTCCCAGTCGTCGCCGTAGACGTCCCGAGCGGGGTGGATGCCTCGACGGGGGAGACGCCGGGGCCCGCCGTCGATGCCGAGCTCACAGTCACGTTCCACGGGCTGAAGGTCGGTCTCGTCGTCGCACCGGGCCGCTTCCACGCCGGCGAGATCGAGGTCGCCGACATCGGCCTTCGCCCGGCGCAAACACGGCATACGCATACTTCCGCGGAGATCTTGCGCCTCGTTCCAAGGCGGGGGCCGCGCGACAACAAGTACTCGGCGGGCTCGGTCTTGGTCGTGGGCGGCTCGACTGGAAAGACCGGCGCGCCTTCACTGGCTGCGGAGGCGGCTCTCAGAGCAGGCGCAGGCATTTGCACCGTCTGTGTCCCCGCCTCGCTCAACGCGATCTTCGAGCAGCGCCTGCTCGAGGTGATGACCAGTCCTTGCGCCGACGACGACGGAGTCATGACGATGGACGCCGCCGATCCCATCCTCGAGGCCGCCGAGCGCGCAACGGCCGTGGCCCTCGGGCCCGGCCTGGGGCGAACAGACAATGTGCGGGCGCTCACGGCCTATCTCCTCGACCGCCTCGACAAGCCGATCGTGCTGGATGCGGACGGCCTCTGGGCGACAGTGGGTCACCTGGATTGGATCTTCGCGCGCGACCGTCCCACGGTGCTGACGCCGCACGAAGGAGAGTTGGCCCGCCTGCTCGGTCGTAAATCCGACTGGGTCCGCGCGCGGCGCCTACACGCTGCGCAGGCGGGGGCGGACGACGTGGGCGCCGTCGTCCTCCTCAAGGGCGCAGACACGATCGTGGCGGCGCCCGGGCGCGGCGTGCTCGTCTCCGACAGCGGCAATCCGGGCCTCGCGACTGCGGGCTCAGGCGACGTCCTGACCGGGGTGGTCGCGGCGTTCCTCTCCAAGGGAATGGATGCGCGCGAGGCGGGCGCGGCTGCGGCTGCGGCCCAGGGCGCCGCAGCGGACATCGCCGCCGAGGCCCACGGGAGCGCAGGGATGCTCGCGCGCGACGTCGTGGAAGCGCTCTCGCCGGCGCTTTCGTGACCCGCCGCTCGGAGATCACCATCGACCTCGGCGCTCTGCGGCGAAACGTCGCGCGCCTGCGGCAAGCGGCTGCTCCTGCGGACCTCTGGGCGGTGGTCAAGGCCGACGCGTACGGCCACGGCATGGTGGATTGCGCGCGGGCGGCCCTCGAAGCGGGTGCAACAACGCTCTGCGTCGTCACTGCGCAGGAAGGGGAGGCCCTCCGGCCGTCGTTTCCGGACGTGCGCGTCGTCGTCATGGGCCCGTTGGCGGCCGGCGAGGACGAGCTTGCGCGCGCGGCTCGGCTCGAGGTCGCAGTCTCGTCGCCGGACGTTCCGGAGGGGGTCCCGCTCCATCTCAAGATCGACACGGGCATGGGTCGCTGGGGAATGAGCCCGGACGACGCGCGGTTGGTGCCGCGCGAGCCCGTCGTCGGCCTAATGAGTCATCTCGCAACCGCCGACGAGCCCGACCTCACGTACGCCCATGAGCAGATCGAGAGGTTTGCGGCGCTGGCCGCCGAGTTCGGAGGGCTTCAAGCTCATCTCGCCAACAGCGCGGCGACGCTGGCCCTTCCCGAGGCGCGCTTCGATGCAGTCCGCTGCGGCATCGCTCTGTACGGCCTGTCCCCTTTCGGGGACGACCCGGGCGACCACGGTCTCGCGCCGGTCCTTTCGTGGCGAAGCTACGTCGCCGTCGCCAAAGATCTGTCCGCGGGCGAAAGCGTCGGCTACGGCCGCCGGTTTGTCGCGGAGCGCCCGACGCGCGTCGGGATCGTCCCAGTCGGTTACGCAGACGGCTTCAGACGTGGGCTCATCGGCGCCCGGATACTCGTCGACGGGGCACGACGCGAGGTGGTCGGGACGATCTCCATGGATGCGCTTGCCGTCGAGCTCGAAGACGAGGACGTCGGCGCGCCTGTCACGCTGATCGGCGACAGCGTGCTGGCCGAGGAACACGCGCGACGACTGGGAACGATCACCCACGAAATCACGACCGGAATCCACTCCGACCCGTTGCGCACCGACCGGAGAGTGGTCGATGGATGAACGAATCCGCACGGCGGTCGCGGGCGTCGAAGCCTATGTGGTCGGGGGCGCTGTGCGCGACGAGCTGCTGGGCCGGCCACTCGTCGACGTCGACGTCGCAACGCATGATCCCGAGGTGGCCGCCCGCATCTACGCAGGTCTGGCGAAGGGTGCCCTTTTCCCGCTTTCCGAACGCCATGGTGCGTGGCGCGTCGCTTTCCGCGATGGGACGACCGTGGACTTCACGCCGCTGCGCGGGGAGATCGAGGACGACCTGCGCACACGCGATTTCACGATCAATGCGATCGCTGAGCCTGTCTCGGGCGGCGAGCGCATCGATCCCATGGGTGGAGTCGCAGATCTCGCGGCGCGTCGTCTCCGCGCCGTTTCGCACACCGTCTTCGACGACGATCCCCTCCGCCTACTCCGGGCCGTCAGACTCGAGGACGAGCTCGGCTTCGTCTTGGACGAAGAGACCGAAGAGCTTCTCCGGAAAACTGCCCCGCGCGTCACCGAGCCGGCCGGCGAGCGCATTCTTGGAGAGCTCGAGCGGCTGACGCCCGACGGATTCGGCCGGGCGGACGAGCTCGGTCTTCTTGCGCCGCTGGGCGGCTCGCTCGACCGGCTCGGCGAGGTCGACGTCGTCGATTCGCCTGGTTTTCTGCTCGTCGCCGTCTTTGGCGAGGCCCTTCTTCGGCTTCCCGTCTCCAACGACCTGCGTCGTTTTGCCCACACGCTCCTCCAGGCGGAACGCCCGCCGGACGACTCTCCGCGGGAGATCCACCGCTTTCGCCGCAGGACGGAGCCCTGGGCGCTTTCGGCGCTCGCATTCATCGGCGCCACGGATCTCTACGAAGTAGTGCGCGCAGCGCGGGTGGCGGATCCCCCGGAGCCGCTTCTCCGCGGCGAGGACATCCTCGGGCTGGGGGTCGAACCGGGCCCGGAGGTCGGCCGCTTGCTGGAGCTCGTGGAGGAGGAGCGGGCGGTGGGAACGATCACGAACCGCGACGGCGCGCTCCGGCTCGTTCAGGACGAGCTCAAGAACGCCACTTGATCGTGCACCCGACCGGCGGAACCTCGTCGGGGTCGGGTGCGCCGCCGTTCAACACGGCGTCCAGCGCATCGCGTAGGTAGGGATCGGCACCGCTCGGATCCTGATGGTCCGAGTCGGGAGTGCCGTGGTAGGCCAGCCGGTGATCGGAGTCGAAGAGAAACACTTCCGGCGTGCGCGAGGCCCCGTACGCCGACGCGACCTCCTGCGTCTCGTCGTAAAGGAACGGGAACACGAAGCTCTTCTCGGCCGAGCGGCGGCGCATGTCGTCGAGCGAATCACCGAGATAACCGGCGTTGGAGTTGATCGCCACGAGCCCGGCGCGGTCGCCGTAATCCCGTGCGACGTCGTTGATCCTGTCCTCCCACGCGACGACGTAGGGGCAGTGGACGCAGGAGAAGACCACCGCGACGGGCCGGCCCTCGTAGTCGGCCAGTGAGTGTGTCTGCCCCTGGGGGTCCGGCAGCTCGAAGGCGGGAGCTGGGTCTCCGAGCGCCAGTCTTGCCATGCGGCCATGCTACCGCCGTGGGGCTGCTCTACGACTCCGTCGCAGCCGGGATGTGGGCGTATACGAACGCCGCTTTCGACGTGCAGGTGCTGGGGGAGCGCCGCTTCGTCCTCGAGCGGGGGACATTGATCCTGTCGACACACCGGCGCGAGAGCGACGTGCCGGTGATCTGCCCGCCGCTCTACTACGGCGCCGCCATGTGGCGAAACCGCGGGCGCACGATGAGCTTCGCGGCGCGCGACGACATGTTTCTCCCCGGCTTCTTCGCCGGCTTTCCGCCCGGTCTCTCTCCCCGCGCGCGACGCGTGCTCAATCCGGTCAGCGTGGGCAGGTTCCTCCCGCGCGTCCGCGTGCACCCCATCTCGAGTGCAAGTGTGGCCCGGGCGAGCGAGGTCGTTCGGGCGCTCCCCGAGTCAAGCCTCACGGAAGTGCTGCCGGGTGAGGCGGTCGCTGCTCTCGCAGCGCGCGCCGCCGAGCGACAGCTCCCGTCGCCTGTCCACGGTCGCGACGTGCTGAGCGGCGATTACGTCGACGTTCTCTGGACGGCTGTGACCCGCGACGACGTCCCCGCTCTCGACGACTTCTGGGCGCGCAGAGCCGCCCGGGCCGCCGGCGACTTCCGCAGGCTTGTCGAGATCGTTCGTGAGGGAGGAATCTTGGTTGTCTTCCCGGAGGGACGCCCCTCACCTGACGGGGAGATCGGCCCACTGCGCCGCGGGCTCTCGGCGCTCGTACGCCGATCGCAGCCCTCCTCGGTCTTCCCAGTCGGGATCGCGTACGACCCGCTCGTTCGAGGGCGCATGCGCGTCCTCGTTGCCGTCGGGCCCCGGCTGGACGTACCTGCCGGCGACGTCGAGAAGGAGCTCCTCGCGCTCTTGAAGCGTCAGACGCCCCTCAGTGTCGGACAGTACGTCGCTCACGAGCTTCTCGCGGGCCGCGAGCCGACCGACTCAGGGCTCAGGGAGGCCGGCGAGGAGGCGATGGGCGAGGAACGCCCGCTCGATCCTGACCTGCGCGATGCCGACCGCCGGCTCGTTCGCCTTGCCGAAGCGCGCGTCGCGGCCGAGGAGCGACCGCATGAGCTTCCATTTCTCGCCCGCGAATACGCGAGCGCGCGCGAGTAACTACGCGGTCTCCTTCGCCGGCTCGTGCTCTCGCCGACGGCGGCGGAAGAGCCGGGGGAAGGCCGGTCGGATGAGGATGGCTCCCAGAATCGTGATCGGGAGCACGGTCAACGCATGCATCGTGATCACGTATGCCGAAGCCGAGTCCGTCGGGATGTCGATGCCCTTGGCCGCGACGAGCGTGAGGTAGTCGAAGGTGCCTATGCCCGCCGCCGTCGCCGGCACTGCGAGCGCCAGGTTCCCCACCCCTTCGAGCAGGAAGAAGCCGCCGACGCCGACCTGGATATCGAAAGCCTGGCCCACGATGTAGTACATGGCGACGTCGGCGAGCCACATGGCCACGGACGTCGCGAAGACGAGAAAGACGCGCGTGCGGCCACGGAATGCGCCGAGCCCTTCGACGAAATGCGCTGCGGCGCGAGCCGCGCGCGTGTGCCAGCGCGGCGGCAGCCATTTCGTCGCGCGCCAGATGAAGCCTTCGGTGCGCTCAACGTCCTTTGCGGCCAGCGCCACCAGGAAGACGCCGAGCGCCGTCCCTGCGCAGAGGGCGATGCCTGTGAGGAGGACCGCGCCGCCCTCGCCGATCAGCATCGCTCCGAGCAGGATCCAGACAGAGAGAACGACACCGTCCAGAAGCCGCTCGGCAAAGAGCGTGCCCGCGGCGACGAAGACCGGGACCTGCTGCTCGCGCATCGACTCGATGCGGAGGAGGTCACCGCCGCGGGCCGGAAGGATGTTGTTCGCGGCTCGTCCGACGGAGACGGTCGAGAACAGCTTGCGCTTGCGAATCGTGTAGCCGGCTCCCGACAGCAGGTACTTCCAGCGCAGCGTCATGAAGAAGACGTTCACGAAGATCAGTCCGAGCGCCGCGAGCACGGTCCAGAACGGCAGCCCGGTGATCTCGTCCCACGCCTCGCCAAGATCGACTTCACGCAAGAACAGCCATAGGAACGCGCCCGTGGCGGCTGAACCGATGGCAACACGGAAGAGATAACGGCGCCACGGGGTGCGCATGGGTGGATAAGTATGTCCCCTGCCGTGGGAGTTCGAGGGCGGGCGAAGCGGTTCTCCAAGCGCCGTGAGGTTGCGATTGGCTTGGGCGTCTACGCCGCTTATCTCCTCGTTCGGCGCGCCGTCGTGAACGACGAAGGGCGACGTTTGGCAACTCAGAACGCCGAGCGCATCGTGGCTCTCGAGCGTCGCATGGGCGTGCACGTCGAGCCCGATTTGCAGGCTGTGCTCTTACCGCGGCGGCGGCTGGTCGCGGTCCTCAACGTCGCCTACGTGACCCTCAACGTCGGGCTCACCGTCGGTTGGCTGATCCGGCTCTTTCTCCGGCGAGATCCCGAGTTCCATCGGCTGCGGCGAGCCGCAGTCCTGGCGACCGTGGGTGCGCAGCCGGTCTTCCTCCTCTTTCCCGTCGCGCCTCCGCGCACGTTGGATCACCTCGTGGACACGATCGCGGACGTGAGCGGGGTGGACCTCGACACGGGCGTGATCGCGAAGCTCTACGACCCGATCGCAGCGATGCCGAGCATCCATATCGTCTACGCGGTCGTGACCGCGGCCGGGATCTCGGAGACGAGCCGGTCCGCAGTCGCGCGCGGTCTCGCGCCCGCCTACCCACCTCTGGTTGCCGCGGTGATCTTCGCCACCGCGAACCACTACGTCCTGGACGCTATTGCGGGCACCGCGCTCGGTCTGGCGGCGCTGCGGCTCGCCCGCTTGCTCGACTGAGGAGCTTTCCGACGATCGTCGGCGCCACGGCTTCGGCCACGGCCACCGCTCGGAGGTAGCGTGGCAGGACGATCTCGGCGCGACCCCGGTCGAGCGCTTTCATGACCTTCGCGGCCACCTCGTCCGGCTGGAGCACGGTGCGTCCGGCGAACCTTCGTTTGAGCAGTTCGTCCTGCGGGAACCCGGCGGTGGCGACAGGCCCTGGGTTCACCGTGAGGACGTCGATTCCGCGCGGGGCAAGCTCCCTGGCGATCGAGCGGGAGAAAGCAAGCTGGGCGTGCTTCGCCGCCGTGTACGGCCCGTACGACCCTCGGCTCACCAGGCCCGCGATCGAGACGAGGTTGACGATCTGGGAGGGAGCCCCCGCTTCGAGGAGCGGGAGGAACGCCAAGGTGCACCAAACGCTGCCGAGGTAGTTCGTGCGCGTGACCTCCTCGATCCGCTCCGGGCCGACGTCCACGAAGCGGCCGCCGGCAGGGATGCCCGCGTTGTTGACCAGGAGGTGGATCGCCCCATGCCGGTCAGCCACGCGGGCGGCCACGCCTTCGACGGCAGAGCGGTCGCCGACGTCGCATGGCTCGGCCTCCGCTCCCACCTCCTCGGCGATCGGTTCGAGCCGCTCGCGGCGGCGTGCCAGGAGGATGCAGTGCCAGCCCTGCCTGGTGAGTGCTCGTGCGAGTGCCGCGCCGATGCCGCTCGATCCGCCCGTGATGACTGCGATTCGCACGACGCGACAATAGACTCAGCGCGCCGATGCCGGATCTCAACGGCAAGCGCGGTCTCGTGCTGGGTGTCGCCAACCGACGCTCGATCGCCTGGGCGATCGCGCAGAAGCTCGCGGAAGGCGGCGCCAAGCTCGCCTTCACCTACCAGGGCGAGCGGATCGAGGAAAACGTCCGCGAGCTCGCCGATTCCGTCTCCAGCCCGCTCGTGACGGAGTGCGACGTGCGCGCGGACGACGACATCCAGCGCGTCTTCACCGAGGTGGGTGAGACCTTCGGCGGCCAGCTCGACCTGCTCGTCCATTCGGTTGCCTTCGCAGACGCGCGAGACCTCGAAGGCCGATTCACCGATACGCCCCGCGATCGTTTCTGGCTTGCGCTCGACGTTTCCGCCTACTCCCTCGTCGCGGCGGCTCGTGCGGCCGAGCCGATGATGGAGGCTGCAGGCGGCGGGTCGATCCTCACGATGACCTATCTCGGAGGCGAGCGAGCGGTGCCGCACTACAACGTCATGGGCGTGGCAAAAGCCGCCCTGGACGCGTCGGTCCGGTATCTCGCCTGGGATCTCGGCCAGAAGAACATCCGCATCAACGCCGTCTCCGCAGGCCCGGTGCGAACGCTGGCTGCCCGCTCGATCGCCGGCTTTCCGACGATGGAGGCGATCGTCGAGGAGCGCGCCCCCCTCCACCGACCGATCTCCGCCGACGATGTCGGCGGTGCGGCTGCCTTCCTCCTGTCCGACGAAGCCCAAAACGTGACCGGGACGACGCTCTACGTCGACTCCGGCTACCACGCCATGGGGATGTAGGAATCGTGGCGAAGAAGGGTCCGGCCATGTCGATTGCGGACCTGTTGGAGCAGTCGAAGCTCTACCGCTTCCGCCGCATCGTGCGGACCATCCCGCGGGCTCCGCGCTGCAAGCTCTGCAACGTTCCGTTTGCGGGCTTCGGCCGGCTGTTCAGACTCGTCGGTTACGCGCCGTCTCGCAAGAACCCGAACATGTGCAACTCCTGCTTCGAGAGAGCGCCGGTCGGTGGCAGCGAGATCGAGATCGGCGTCCTCTTCGCGGACGTGCGCGGCTACACGTCGCTCGTCGAGGGCTCGTCGCCCGCCGAAACCGCGGAGCTTCTCGCCCCCTTCTACAAATCGGCCCGCGACACGCTTCTACGTCAGGACGCCGTCATCGACAAGCTCGTCGGAGACGAGGTGATGGCGCTCTTCATTCCGCTTTTCGCGGGCGATGACGCCATCGAGAAGATGGTCACCGCCGCCGTGGAGCTCCTTCGTGAGACCTCCGATCTTCCGGTGGGGGCGGGCGCCGACTTCGGCCGGGCATTCGTCGGCAACGTCGGTGAGGAAGACGTCAAGGATTTCACGGCTCTGGGCGACGTCGTCAACACTGCTGCGCGGCTGCAGGCCAGCGCCGAGCCCGGCCAGCTGCTCGTCTCGGAGAGCGTCTACGAGGTCGTCGGAAACCGCTTTCCGGATGCCAACCGCGTCGAGCTGGATCTGAAGGGCAAGACCGCGCCCGTTCCGGCTCATGTCATCCAGGTGGCGACCAGGGAGCCCGCTACGGTTCCAAGCTGAGCGTCTCGAGGTGCAAACCCGGCTTGGGCGCCACGATCAGGACAGAGTGCCAGGCTGTGTCGCTTAGGGCATTTCCGCGCGCCGGGCGCGCGTCGACATAGAGCCGCGCCGGCCGCCCCCCGGAAAAGCTCAGCCTGAGCGTTCCGCCCCCGTAGATCCAGATCGTCGCCTGCGTGCCGACCATCGTGCGCCGGAGCCAGCCGCTGCAGAAGATCGGAGAGCGCGAAGGTCGCGGCAGGGCGGGGACGCTTGGCGGATGGCTGCCGTCACCCGGCGCCCACACCGTCACCCGCCCCCCGCTGCCGGACGGGTGCCACGCAGCATCCCAAAGGGCGTTTTCTGCGAAGGGCGCGCCGCGACGTCCTGCCTGGGTGTACATCCCGCGATGGAACACGATCCGCGTGATCCCGAGCGACCTGAGCTCCGCCGCGTCGCCAGGCAGCCACACGCCGCAGGACAGCCGGTCGTGGCGGAAGTAGAAGTCGAACGCTTTCTTCGGCGCGAGCGTGTCGTAGCCGCCAGGCTGTTGCCGCGCCGACTGCAGCTGGTAGTAGTCGTACACGCTCCCGTAGTGAACTCCCGGCTCGAAGAGCGGCAGCTGGAGGACGCGGCCGGGCGGAGAGGAGGCGAGTGCCTGATACGCCTTGTTGTCAGGATCCGCGGCCGCCGCCGACAGAGGCTGGACGATGAGATCGAGCGCGACGAGTACGATCGCGACGCCCACGACCAACGCGCGTCCCGCCGCTACCTCAGCGACCGCGAAGGCGAGGAGGGCCGCGAGCGCGAGGACCGCGATCGGCAGCAGCCTCTCCGGAACGCGGGTGAAATGGAGCGGCGGAAAACGACGCCAGGCCGATGCGTAACCGGGGAGGTTCGTCCCCAGCGCGAGGAGCACCGGCACAAGGACAGCGGCTCCCAGCAGGACCGCGAGACCGCGCCGGCTGCGCCCGAGGTAGACGAGGCCGACCAGCGCGAGCGCGGGAACGAGCCAGCCGAGGTACACGAACTCCTCACTCCGCGGAGCGTGCCAGCGGTTCAGGAAATCAGTCCATTCGGCGGAGTAGTGGCGCACCTCGCCGACCGAGCGGCCTTGCTCCTCCCGCGAGTCCGCAATCAGTGTGTAGCGGACCGCCAACCCGAGCCCGGCCGCGACGAGCGCGCCCGCGGCCGTCCATGTGAACGAGGCCCGCTCGAAGCGAAGGGCCGCGTAGGCGAGCACGAACGGAATGACGCCGAGGGCAAGGTGCAGCTGTCCTGCCAGCACGATCGAGACCACTGCCACCGCTACGAGGGCGCCCCAGAGGTTTGCCGCGCGCCGGGTCTCGGCCACCCGCGCTCGCTCGATCGACAGCAGCGCCAGCGGGATGAACAGAGCGACCCAGCCGAGCAGGTGGCCCGCGCTCTGCTCCAACCGGTAGGGGGCGAGGGCGAAGGCCAGGCCGCCGGCGGCAGCCGGCAGCATCGGAAGCGCCAGCGTGCGCAGCCATGCGTACGTGAGCAGCCCGGCGGCGATCACCGTCCCGAGCAACATGAGGTTCCAGGCGACAACCGGGCCGAAGAGCGCGTTCAAGGGCCAGAAGAGGAAGCCGAACGGCCAGCCGCCGAGCACGGTCTGGGGATCGACGATCGGCTGGAAGCTGTACGGGTCCTTCCAGGGCGCTCTCCCGTGTTGGAGCTGGTGGCCGACGAGCCAGAAGCGGTACACGGACTGCAGATGGTCACCGGCGGGCGGCTCGCCCGCGCTCAGCCGCGCGTTCGCCATGAAGGCGGAGTCGAACGACCGGATCGCCGGCCACGTCGCGGCCACCGCCGCGACCGCATAGAGCGCGGTTAGGAGAGCGAGCGGGCGGCCGAGAGCAACTCGTCGAAATCGGGCAGCTCGCCCGTCTCGTAGCGCCATGCTCTGCGGATGATGCCGTCTTTGTCGACGAGGAAGGCGCTGCGCTCGGCCACGTCCTTCATCCCCCGAATCTCCTGAGGGATGTCGAATCCCAATACGGCCTCGCCGTTCCAATCCGAGAGCAGGGGGCAATCGCCGAGATCGAGCACTTGGCTCCAGGCGACGTGAGACCACGCGCTGTCGCGTGAGATTCCGAAAGTCCGCACCCCCGCCTCGTTGAACTCCGTTCTCCTGTCACGCAGGATCGTCATCTCGTCTGTTCAGGTGCTCGACCAGTCGAAGAGGTAGAAGAGGAGGAGGTACGCGCCGTCCTCCCCGAGCTCGCTCAGGTTGACCTCGTCGTTGGGCGTGATCCAGACGCGGGCGTCGGGCGCCTGCTCGCCGACCGAGATCACGCGACCTGCACCAGCGCTGCTTCCGTTGCGTCGGAAATCTCGCGGACGACCTCGACGATGTCCCGGTTCGCGGTGAACACGCGCAGCTGGCGATCGGCTCCGTTGCCGCGGCTGAGGATGTTGCGAATGCCCTCGAGCTCACGGTCGGAGCCGAGCTCCCGCGCATGCGGCTCGATCTCCCGCAACGTCCTGCGTATGAGCTGCGCGACGGGGACGCGGTTTCGCCGCCCGGTCAGCAGGTCCATGACAGGGGCCTCAAGCCCGTAGCGTGCGGCGAGCCACTTGTTTTCCGTCGTGAGGATCCGGTGGAACGACGGGAGCTCCTCACCGGCGTCGTAGCGCTCGGAGTAGAGCTTCACGAGCCCCTGGACGTATGCGGTCAGCGCTGTTGTGTCCTCGACTCGCGAGACAGCGTCCATCACACGCACCTCGATCGTCCCGAAGCGGGGATGGAGACGGATGTCCCACCAAATGTGGGTGTAGTCGGCGATGCAACCCGTCTTCTCGAGCTGGCCGACGACCTCGGCATAGTCGGCGTAGTCCTTGAAGCGGGGCGGCGGGCCCGAGCGCGGGAACGCCGCAAAGACCATCTGCCTACTCGATGCCAGACCGGTCGCCTCGCCGCGCCAGAAAGGCGAGTTCGCCGACAGCGCAAGGAGCTCGGCGAGGTGGAGAAGCAGTGCGCTCGTCACCTGGACCGCCTTCTCCGGGTCGTCGACCGCGACGTGGATGTGGAGGCCGAAGATGAGCTCCCGCCGGGCCACGTACTGAAGCTGGTCGACGAGGTTCCGATAGCGGTCGCGCGCAGTGATGCGCTGGCGCTCGAAGAGGCTGAAGGGATGCGTTCCGGCCGATCCGACCCGCAGGCCTTGGGCACGGGCGATTTCCGTTACGTAGGAGCGCAAGCGGCGCAGCTCGGAGTCGATGTCGCCCGCCGCCCGGCAGATCGGCGTCGAGATCTCGATCACGGACTGCATGAGCTCCGGCCCGATGCGCTCCGTGAACTCGCCGTTCTGGACAGCGGTGAGGACCGTGTCGACGTGCTGGACGAGATCGAAGCTCTCCGGGTCGAGGAGCATGTACTCCTCCTCGACGCCGAGGGTGAAGGGCGGCGACTCGCCGAACTTGTGGTCGAGCACGCTTCCGCCGGCGGCGAAGCCCTTGCCTGTGATCGTCGCTGGATAGATCTGCTTCACGAGAGAGAAAACTCTACTCCTGCTCTCTCAAATTTCCCCAAATGCAGGGAAGAGAACGGCTCCCTGCTCCGTCTGGTTGGCATCGGTAGAGGGGTCACACGAAGGGAGCAGGAAGATGCGTATTCGGAGGCGGAACTGGATCATCAAGCGGATCGCGCTCGGATTTGCGGTCGCGGCGCTCGTGGCGCCCGCCGCTGCACAGGCGCGGGTCGACGAGGGGATCAACGGTCAGCCGAACTTGGCGACCGAGGGCTACACCCCGTTCGTGACGGATTTTCCCTCGTATGAGGCGAACACCGTCAAGGCCGGCGACTACGGCATGCCTCGCGCGATGCCGAGTGATTACGCCGCCCAGCGTGGCGACCAGATCGAGGTTGTCCGGACGCAGCCCCGCACGGTGTCGCGCGGCGACATCGAGGTCGTCCGCACGCAGCCGCGGAGCACGCTCCGCTCGAGCGATCTCATCGAGAACTCGCGGGTCTCCCCGCGCAGCCCGGTCGAGGTCGTCTCCGCGTCGGGCTTCGATTGGAGCGACGCCGGTGTGGGTGCCGGCCTCGTCATCGCCCTCGTCCTCGTCGGCGGCGTGGCCTTCCTCGCCACCAAGCGTCTCGGGCAGCCGCAGACCGCGTAACCCAAGCCGTTTCGGGTCACACTTCGAACGGGCCTCTTCGGAGGCCCGTTCACTTCTGTGTGAGAACTGCTTCCGCCTCGATCTCGAGGAGCCAGCGGGGATCGACGAGGGCTGCGACGATCAC
>DASXSE010000019.1:0-12710 GCA_036506175.1 Gaiellaceae bacterium | reverse complement strand
GAAGGTCGGCGAGGCTCGCGCTGTCATCGACGAGCTCGTCGAGCTGGTCGAAGGGGGCCACGCGATCGGCCCCTCGACCGTCGACGCCGTGCTCGCCGCGCTCGACGCCGCGCACGACCCTCGCGAGGTCTTCGAGGACGTCGTCTGGCGTCACCGCGGCAAGAAGATCACGCCGAAGACGGTCAACCAGAAGGCCTACGTCGACGCCATCAGGAAGTGCACGATCACCTTCGCCATCGGCCCGGCCGGCACCGGCAAGACCTATCTCGCCATGGCGCTGGCCGTTGCCGCGATGGCCGACCGCAAGGTGAGCCGCATCATCCTCACCCGGCCCGCGGTCGAAGCGGGCGAGCGCCTCGGCTTTCTCCCCGGAGACATGCTCGCCAAGGTCGATCCGTACCTGCGTCCACTCTTCGACGCTCTGTACGACATGCTCGATGCCGACCGCCTCAACTCCTATCTCGAGAAGGGGACGATCGAGGTTGCGCCGCTCGCCTTCATGCGCGGACGCACGCTCAACGACTCCTTCATCATCCTCGACGAGGCGCAGAACACGACTCCGGAGCAGATGCAGATGTTCCTGACACGGCTCGGCTTCGGCTCCAAGGTCGTCGTCACGGGCGACGTCACCCAGGTCGACCTTCCGCGTGAGCAGGCGTCCGGCCTCATCCACGTGCGGGAGATCCTCGGGCCGATCGAGGGGATCGAGTTCGTCGAGTTCGGGAACCAGGACGTCGTGCGCCACATGCTCGTCCAGCGAATCGTCGAGGCGTACAAGAAGCACGCCGAGGAGACGGGCACGCAGCGGCGTAAGTGATCCGGATCGAGCTCGAGAACCGCAGCGGGTTACCGGTGGACGAGAGCGGCGCACTGGCCCTTAGCCGCCGCGTCCTAGTCGCCGAGGGCATCGACGAAGGCGACCTCGGTATCTCCTTCGCGCCCCCGGACGAGATGCGGGTGCTCAAGGAGCGCCACCTCGGTATCGACGAGGCGACGGACGTGCTCTCCTTCCCGATCGACGGCCGGGACGAGCTCCCACCGCGGGTCCCGCGCCAGCTTGGGGACGTCGTCCTCTGCCCCCAGGTCGTCGGCGACGGGTGGGAGGGTCCGCTCGTCCACGGCCTTCTGCACCTCCTCGGCTACGACCACGGTCCTGAGATGGAACGCCGTGAGGCCGAGCTCCTCGGGTAGCGATGGCCGTGGCGAGGAGAACACCGGCCGTCCTGCAGAGCTTCAATTACGCCTTCGAGGGCGTGATCCACGCGCTGCGCACGCAGCGGAACCTCCGGATCCATTTTGCGATCGCGGCCGTGGTGCTCGTGCTCGCGTTCGTCTACGACGTGACGCGCCTCGAGCTCATCGCGCTCATGATCGCCATCGCGTTCGTCCTCATCGCCGAGATGGTCAACAGCGCGGTCGAGGCAACCATCGATCTCTCGACTCCCTCGTTCGACCCGCTCGCCAAGGTCGCAAAGGATCTGGCCGCGGGCGCCGTCCTCATCGCGGCCGTCAACGCGGTCGCGGTCGGCTATCTCGTCCTCGCCGACCGGCTCGCGCGGCCGAGCGCGCGCTTTGTCAACTCGCTCGGCGACGCGCCGATCAGTCTCACGATCATCGCACTCGTCCTGACGCTGATCGTGGTCATCGCGGTCAAGGCCGCGACGGGACGTGGGACCCCGCTCTACGGCGGCCTGCCGTCGGGCCACGCCGCGCTTGCGTTCGGCGGCTGGACCGCGATCACGTTCATCACGATCGACCACCGCATCGTGGTCTCGTTCGTGGCGCTCATCATGGCCCTCCTGGTCTCCCAAAGCCGGGTCGAGTCGGGCATCCACACGACGTTCGAGGTCGTGCTCGGCGCCGTGATCGGGACGCTCGTCACGCTGATTCTCTTCCAGGTGTTTCGATGACCGACCAGGAGCTCTTCGAGCAGGCGAAGGAGGCAGCCGCCGGCGCCTATGCCCCGTACTCGAAGTTCTTCGTCGGTGCGGCGGCGCTCCTGCGTGACGGACGCGTCATCACTGGCGTCAACGTCGAAAACGCGTCCTATCCGCTGGGAATGTGCGCGGAACGGTGTGCGCTCTCACGGGCCGTCGCGGAAGGCGCTCGGCCGGGCGACGTCGAGGCCATGGCAGTGACCGCCTCGCCCTGCGGGGGCTGCAGGCAATGGGCGATCGAGTTCGGAGTCGACCGCGTCGTGTTTTGGAACGACGGCGAGCTGCTCGTTCGCCGCCCGGAGGAGCTTCTCCCGGACTCGTTCGAACTTTGAAGTCCGGCTTCGTCGCAGTTGTGGGCCGCCCCAATGTCGGTAAGTCGACGCTTGTAAATGCGCTCGCCGGCGGCAAGGTCGCGATCGTCTCGGACAAGCCGCAGACGACCCGCCGGCGAATCGCTGCGGTCGTCAACGGCGAGGACTCACAGCTGATCCTGGTCGACCTCCCGGGCTTCCAACGGCCGCGCGATGCGCTCACCGAGCATATGCAGCGCACCGTCGAAAGCGCGATCGAGGATGTCGACGCCTTCCTTTTCGTTCTCGCGGCCGACGAGCCGATCGGCGCTGGCGATCGTCTCGTCGCCGAGCGTGTCTTCGCGGCCGGGCCACCGGTCCTCGTGACGCTCAACAAGGTCGACCGGCTCAAGCCGGCGGGCATCGCCGAGAAGATCCGGGCCGCTGCCGAGCTCGGCGACTTCCATGCGTTGCATCCGGTCAGCGCCCTGCAAGGTGAGGGGCTCGACGCGCTCAGGCGTGACCTCGTCGATCTCCTTCCCGAAGGCCCGCGCTACTTCGAGGAAGGCGCCTCCACGGACCTGCCCCTCGAGGCTCAGCTCGCCGAGTTGATACGCGAGCAGGCTCTGGCCGTCACGCGCGAGGAGATCCCGCACGCGATCACGGTCGAGATCGAAGAGGTCGAGGACCGCCGTGTCCACGCGAGCCTCTACGTGGAGACCGAGTCGCAGAAGAGAATCCTCATTGGCAAGGCGGGGAGCATGATCAAGGCGATAGGCTCCGCGGCGCGCCCCGAGCTCGAACGAGTCCTCGGCCGCAAGATTTTTCTCGACCTGGTTGTGAAGGTGCGGCCGCACTGGCGTCGCGACGAAGGCGTGCTGGAGCGGATGGGAATCTAGGAATGGCTCTGGACGCAAACGGCTTCGAAGAACGCCTGGCACGCTTCCTCTACGAGCGCTCAGAGGAGGCGCGAGCCGTGCGGGTAGGGGAGAAGGAGACCAGCGAGCAGGCGGCGATCGTCGCGCGTTACGCAGACCTCTTCACACGCGAGCAGCTCGACGCCCTCACAGACTCGGGGGATGAACGCGCCTACAGGCTCAGAGAGGCCTGTCTCGGCGGAATCATCGTGGGGGAGTTGGCCGACCGCATGGACGAGCTCGAGAACGCGATCCTTGCGGAGCGGGTCGATTTCCGAGGCGAGTCCTTGCCCCTCAGGTCTGCTCAGGCCCAGCTCGCGGTGCTCGAGGACTACGCCGGCCGCGAGGAGCTCGGCACGTTGGCTGCCGATGCTTCGGCGGGTTTCAACGACGCGCGCCTCGAGCTTCTAGGTGTCGGCGAAGCGCTGGACGCCGAGCTCTCCGGCGAATCGGACCCCATCGCCCGAAGCGCTCACCGCAAGCGGATCGACATGCACGAGCTTGCCGCGGCTCTGCGCGCGGCCACGCGCGAGCAGGACGCCACCTGGGGAGACCTCTGCGAGCGCTGGGTGAACCGAATCATCGGCGAGGAGCGCGACCCCGAGCCGTCGGCATATCACGTTGCCTATATCCGGCGCTTGTCGCCGCTTGCCTCGCTCTACACGAAGGAGCGCGCCGTACCGGTGTGCCTCGAGACCCTTACCCGGCTCGGATTCGACCTCGCGTCTGATGAGCACATTCGCCTCGATCTCGACGACCGCCCGCAGAAGAGCCCACGGGCTTGCGTGATCGCGTCCGATCCGCCGTCCGTCGTCCACCTGATCATGCGCGCCCAGGGCGGGCTGCACGACTACCAGAGCTTTCTCCACGAGGCCGGGCACGCGCTCCACTACGCGGGTTGCGACCCGGAGCTCCCCTACACGTTTCGCCGGCTCTCCCGTGACCACGCGCTCACCGAGATCTATTCTTTCCTCGTCGAGTCGGTCTCGCGCGAGGCGGGGTGGCACGCCGAGCACTTCGGGCTGGATGTGGATGAAGCTGCCGACCGGGCGGAGGCGACCCGTTTCCTCGACGTGCTGCTCTTTCGCCGCTACGCGGCGAAGCTCGACTACGAGCTCGAGATCTGGGCCGACTTCGGCCGAGCGCCCGACTACGCCCCCGCCTACGCCGAGAACCTGCGAGCGGCGACGGGATTTCGCTACCGGCCCGACGGTTACCTCGCCGACATGGACGACGGCTTCTACTCGGCCGACTACCTGCGTGCGTGGATTCGCGCCGCCCAGCTCCGCGCCTACCTGCGGGAAACGATCGGCTCAGACTGGTGGGAACGCGCCGAGGCCGGGGCGTTCCTGCGCACTCTCTTCGAGGAAGGGACGAGGCCTTCGAGCGAGGAGATCGCCGCGCGAATCGGCTTCGACTCGCTCGACACCCGGCCCCTTCTCGAAGAGTCTCTTCCGGCCGTCTAGATCGCTACCTCGTCCGAGGGATGCGGCTCGCGGCCGTGTGCCTATTGTCCGATGTAGCGGCCATGGTGGAAGAAAGCGGCACTTCTCCAGCGGCGCCTGTGCGGCGCAGACGGCGGCCTAAGCCCACCGTCACGAACATCAACATGTTCTGGCTCGGCGCGACGCCGGGTGCGGAAACCGCGCCCGCTCGCCCCGAGGCGGAGGTTGTCGAGCCCGAGCAGACGCTCGTTTCCTCCGAGTGGCTCGAGCGGCGCGGCAAGCGGCTCGATGCGTACGAACAAGAGCTTCGCCAGCGAGGCCTCGAGCTCGAGATTCGGGAGGCCGAACTCGAACAGCGCGAGGCCGAGTTCGAGGCGGAGGCGTTCATCCGCTCGGAAGCTCTCGAGGAGCGCGAACGGCGCCTCGCTGAGCTCGACCAGAAGCTCGGCTCTCGTGAGACCGAGCTGAGCTCGTTCGTGGCGCGCGTGCAGGGCGGCATCCTTCGCGACGCGATCTAGGCCCTCTCGCCAGGGCTACACTCTTTCCATGGCGCAGGCGCCTGCTCTTCCGAGCGGCTTCGAGCTTCCCCTAGAGCCCCGGCTCCCCAGGATCGGCTCCGTCGACCAAGTTGCGGTCGAGGAGCGTGCGGATTCTCTCGCTCGCCGCTCGATCAAGCGTGAGTCGAAGCTCTTTGCGCTCGATCTCGCCGTTCGAATGATCGATTTGACGACCCTCGAGGGCGCCGACACGCCGGGCAAGGTCGCTGCGCTCTGCTCCAAGGCGATGCATCCCGACCCGTCCGATCTCACGGTTCCTCCGGTCGCGGCCGTGTGCGTTTACCCGAATCTCGTCCCTCATGCCCTCGAGCGTCTCGGCGACTCCGGCGTGAAGGTTGCTTCTGTGGCGACGGCTTTCCCGTCGGGGCAGTCGCCGCTCGAGATCAAGGTCGAAGAAGCGGCCCGAGTAGCGGAGATGGGCGCCGACGAGATCGACATGGTCATCGACCGCGGCGCCTTCCTCTCGGGCAACTACGCGAAGGTCTACGACGAGGTGCGGCGCGTCAAAGAAGTGTGCGGCGATGCACATCTCAAGGTGATTCTCGAGACGGGTGAGCTCGGCACCTACGACAACGTCAGGCGCGCGAGCTTGCTCGCGATCGCGGGCGGGGCGGACTTCATCAAGACGTCCACCGGGAAGATCCAGCCGGCTGCCACGCTTCCGGTCACGCTCGTGATGCTCGAAGCGATCCGCGATGTCTACGAGGAAACAGGCCGTCGCGTGGGAATGAAGCCGGCGGGTGGGATCCGTCACGCCAAGCAGGCCGTCCAGTACCTCGTCCTTCTCCACGAGACCCTCGGAGTCGAGTGGCTGACTCCGGATCTCTTCCGGTTCGGCGCGTCGTCGCTCCTCAACGACGTGCTTCTGCAGATCCGCAAGGAGAAGACCGGCCGCTACCAGTCGCCCGACTACTTCACGATCGACTGATGGGACGCATCTGGACGCACGGGGTCTGGACCGTGAAGGCCGGACGAGAGGACGAGTTCATCGAGGCTTGGCGCGCGATGGCACTTGGCGCTGTTGAGGAGCTTCATCCTCAGGAGGAGCCGTATCTCATGCGCGACCGCCAGCAACCGAACGTCTTTCGCAGCTTCGGTTACTGGGACGACCCGGCCGAGGTTGAGCGCTTCCGAGCCTTCATCCAGCCGCACCTGGAGCGCATCCGCGCGATGACGGACGATCTTGAGGTCTTCGCGCTCGACGACGTCCCCCTCCATGGCTGACGTCGAGCGGCGCCAGGACCGCTCCCCGGTTCCTTCCGCGTTCGAGTACGCGTCGGCGCCCGAGTCGCGCGACATCGTCAGGCTCGAGGACCGCTACGGCCTCTTCATCGGCGGCGAGTTCGTCGAACCCCGGTCCGCCGAGTTTCATCCGACAATCAGCCCCGCGACCGAGGAGCCACTCGCCGAGGTGGCCTACGCCGGTCCTGAGGACGTGGGGCTCGCGGTCGCGGCCGCCCGGGATGCGTTTGCGAACGGGTGGTCCGAACTCGCACCGAGCGAGCGCGCGAAGTACCTGTTTCGAATTGCCCGGATCCTGCAGGAGCGGTCGCGCGAGTTCGCGGTGCTCGAGTCGCTCGACGGTGGCAAGCCGATCCGGGAATCGCGCGACGTCGACCTGCCGCTCTCGGCAGCGCACTTCTTCTACTACGCGGGCTGGGCAGACAAGCTCGAGTACGCTTTCCCCAACAGGGCGCCGCGTCCCCTCGGGGTCGCCGGCCAGGTCATCCCCTGGAACTTCCCGCTGCTCATGCTGTCGTGGAAGATCGCGCCCGCGCTGGCTGCCGGCAACACGGTCGTTCTGAAGCCCGCCGAGACGACCCCGCTGACGGCCCTTCTCTTTTGCGACGTCTTGCGCCAGGCGGAGCTCCCGGCCGGCGTCGTCAACATCGTCACCGGAGACGGCCGCGCCGGGGCCGAAGTCGTCAAGCACCCGAATGTGAACAAGGTGGCGTTCACCGGGTCGACCGAGGTCGGCAAGGAGATCCAACGCGCGATCGCCGGAACGGGGAAGAAACTCACGCTCGAGCTCGGCGGGAAGGCAGCCAACGTCATCTTCGACGACGCCCCGCTCGACCAGGCCGTGGAGGGAATCGTCAACGGCATCTACTTCAACCAGGGACACGTTTGCTGCGCCGGTTCCAGGTTGCTCGTGCAGGAATCCATCTACGAGCAGGTGATCGCGAAGCTGAAGCGGCGCATGGGAACGCTGCGCGTCGGCGATCCGCTGGACAAGAACACCGACGTCGGCGCGATCAACTCGCAGCAGCAGTTGGAGAAGATCAAGGAGCTCGTTGCCGCGGGGGAGGAGGAGGGCGCCGAGATCTACCAGCCACCGTGCCGCCTGCCGGAGAAGGGCTGGTGGTTCGCCCCTACGGTCTTCACGAACGTCGCGCAGAGCTACCGGATCGCGCAGGAGGAGATCTTCGGCCCGGTGCTGTCGGTGCTGACGTTTCGGACGCCGGAGGAGGCGGTCGAAAAGGCGAACAACACGCCGTACGGCCTCTCGGCCGGCGTGTGGACGGAGAAGGGCTCGCGCATCCTCTGGATGGCGCAAAGCCTGCGCGCCGGTGTGATTTGGGCGAACACATATAACCGCTTCGATCCGGGCTCGCCGTTCGGCGGCTACAAGGAGTCGGGCTTCGGGCGTGAAGGCGGCCGCCACGGCCTCGAGCCCTACCTGGAGTTCGAATGACGCCCGTGCAACTTATGGGGCCACCCCGAACCACCACCCGCTTTGAGCGTACCGTCGCTCAACCCACGTGTGGCGCGCGAAATGGAGCGAGAGCGTGAGGCTTCCGGTCCAGAAGACCTACAAGCTCTATATCGGCGGGGCATTCCCGCGCTCCGAGTCCGGGCGCTCGTACGAAGCCGAGGGAGCGAACGTCGCCCGCGCCTCGAAGAAGGATCTCCGCGACGCCGTCCGCGCTGCCCGCGAAGCCTTCCCAAAATGGGCCGCGATGACCGCATACAACCGCGGTCAGGTCCTCTACCGGGTTGCCGAGATGATGGAGGGCCGCAAGGCGCAGTTCGCCGAGCTGGTCGGCGACGAAGCGGAGGTGAACGGCGCCATCGACTCCTGGGTCTGGTACGCGGGGTGGGCTGACAAGCTCGCCCAGGTGCTCGGCGCCTCGAACCCCGTGGCCGGCCCGTACTTCAACTTCACAGTCCCGGAACCGACCGGAGTCGCCGGGATCGTCGCCCCGGAGAAGCCCGCCCTTGCGGGCCTCGTGGGGCGCCTCGCTCCTGCTGTCGTCGGCGGCAATGCGGTGGTCGTGATCGCGTCCGAGCGCAGACCCCTCGCGGCCGTCACGCTCGCGGAGGTTCTTGCCACGTCGGACGTGCCGGGCGGCGTCGTCAACGTTCTCACCGGTCGCAAAGAGGAGCTCTGCCCCGTGCTCGCCGCGCACATGGACGTCAACGCCATCGATCTTGCCGGGGTCGACGGCGACCGCGCCGAGCTGGAGCGCTTGGCCGCCGACAACGTCAAGCGTGTCGTTCGCAACGGGGAGGGTCAATCCCCCTGGAATGTCGCCTCCTTTCTCGAGCTGAAGACGGTCTGGCATCCGATCGGTGTCTAAGGCCCTGTAGTCGCTTACACTCGTTCCATGGCCCTCCGGACCCTCGAGCTCGCCAAGACCATGGATCAGACCTTGCTCGATCCCTCGGCGAGCCCCACTGAGGTCGAGGACGTCTGCCGAAGAGCCCGGGCGCTCCACCTGGCCGCCGTCTGCGTGTTACCCCCGCACGTGCGGACAGCAGCGGAGGAGCTGCGCAGCTGCGACGTCAAGGTCTGCGCGGTCGTCGGCTTTCCATCCGGCGCCTCGTCGGCCCGCGCCAAGATCGCCGAGGCTGAAAGAGCTCTCTCCGATGGAGCCCGCGCGCTCGAGTTCGTGATGAATCAGAGGGCGATGCAATCCGGCGACGTTCGTCTCGTGCGCGACGAGCTCGTTGCCTTCGTCAGGAAGATGCGGATGAAGAGCGCAAACGGGGGACGCGGAGTTGTCGTGCTCAAAGCCGTCGTCGGCACAGACCAGCTCCCTGAGAAGATCAAGCAGCTCGCCTGCAAGATCGTCGAGCGCGCGGAAGTGGACTTCGCCCAGACCTCCACCGGGGACAATGGCGCCCAGGCGACGATCCATGACGTGGAGCTGTTGCGTGAGTACCTCTCGGAGAGTGTGGGCGTCAAGGCATGCGGCGGAATCGAGACAATCGAGGACGTTCAGACGATGGCCAACGCCGGGGCGACGAGAATCGGCTCGACTCTGGCCGTGCAGCTCCTTGAAGCCCCCAAGCTCGTCCGGGCCTCCTGACATGGGACGTTTCATGCAGGCCATCGCAGAGGGGGACGGGATCTCAGTCGTCCCGTTACTCGAGGGCGACGTGGCCAGCCTTGCCGGCCTCGCCGAAGAAGCGGGTGCCGAGGCGGTCGCGGTCTGGTCGGCCGAGGACGTGGAGCTTGCCCGCGCCCAGACAGATCTCCCCATCCTCGTCCGGGCACCCCGGCTTGACCACACGGAGGAGATGGACATGCTCGGCGCGGACGCGTGTGCGCTTCCGCTGCGCTCCCTCGACGACGACGGCGTGCTCGAAGGCGTCTACACGTCACTCAGCTCGAGTGGCATCGATTGCGTCGTCGAGGTACGCGAGGAAGAGCAGCTCGAAGAGGCGCTCGAGCGAGTCGATCCGGAGATGATCCTGATCTCGGAGCGCGAGCGCGACGACGATTCGGATGAGCTCGAGCGAACGCTCGACCTCCTGGTCGACGTGCCTGCAGGGAAGCTCGTCATCTCGGAAGCGCACGTGGGCGCGCGCGAGCAGGTCGTTGCCCTCGAGCGTGCGGGCGTCGACGCGATTCTCGTCGGGAGCGCCTTTCTCAGAGAGGCGCCCGACTTCGCCTCTGCGCTTGCCGAGCTCACCGGTCGCTAGAACCGCTTCCGCTCAGTTCGCTTCTGCGATCATGGCTGCGATGCAACGGGCGGCCTGCGTCCTTTTTCTTCTCTTCGTGCTGCTTGCCGTAAGCGCTTGCGGCGGCGGCTCGTCCACGGCGAAATCACCGTCCATGACGGGCGCCAACGTGCCGGCCAGCGCTCCCATTTGCCCGCCTGCGTGGCGTCCCGGGTGGCAGCGACTCGCCAACCGGATCCACGCTCCCGTCTACTGTCCGAGCTGGATGCCGTCTCCGCTGACCGGAGAGATCGGAGGCCAGTGGAACACGATGCGGTCGGTGCGCAAGGACGGCAGCTACCTCATGGGCTTTCTCTGGTACGAGACGAATGTGGCCGAGACCCACGTCAATTTCCGTGCGTATCCTGGCCGGACGGCGATCCCCAACTGCAATGGGCAGCCGTGCTTCAACGACCCGATCGTGAAGAAGCAGATCGGGCGGTTCCTCTGCCAGCCCTACACCGTCAACCGGGGCGCCGACACGTGGCACCTTCTCTACGCCTGGCAAGCGAACGGAACGCTCTACACGGTCAGCCAGCACATCGTCCCCGGCCTTGGCATCACCTACGCAAAGGTGACGGCGAACCTCGACAAGATGGTGCGCGGGCTCGTCCGGATCGATCCGCAGCAGTCCTGACGTGCGCCTGACCAGGAGGCAGTTCGTCGCCGGCGGGGCGGGCGCGCTCGCCGCGGCCGGAATCTACGGGCTCGTCGACCGCTTCACCGGGACGGACTCCAGCGCGACGCGGGTGTTGCCGTCCGAGCAGCACGCGCTCGGCAAGATCGAGGTCGTCGTCGACAACGGCGTCGAGGTGGTCGTCCCGCCCCTCCACCACGAGGTTGTGACGGCCGTACTTCACGTGGACGAGACACCTGCTGCGCTGCAAGAAGCGAAGCAGACACTCGAAGACGTTCTCCGCCGCGCCGACGCTCGCTACGGGCCGGCCCCGGCAGGCCTCTCGATCAGCGTCGGGTGGGGCAAGCCCTATTTCGACCGGTGGGTGCCCGGGCCCGCGGCGAGGCGACTCCCGGTCGACCTGCGGGCGTCCAAGGCTGCGAGCCGCCGGGTTCATGCACTCATCGACGCCATCCGCTTCCCCAGCGACCCGGAGGACGTGATCCTGGAGCAGAACGACGTCGCCTTCTTCTTTCGCAGTGATTCGCGGGAGCACATTGCCACCGTCTCGAGCAAGGTCTTCGACGAGATCGGCGACGCGTTGGAGCTCACGAGCATCCGCCGGGGCTTCGCGGGCGGCGGGTTTCATGGCGGCCGCAGCCTGCCCAAGCAGATGGCGCTCGCTGCCGGCGTTCCCGGCGCGGAGCTGATTCCCGACACCGCAGAGCTCTTCCTCGGGTTCACGTCGACGCAAAAAGCGGCACTGGGACCTCCGGGGATCGCAAACTTCGAGACGCTGCCGGGCTACACCGATCAGTGGCCGGACGGCTATTTCCTCGGCGGCACTGCGATGCACCTCTCCCATATCTTCGAGGACGTCGAGGCGTGGTATCTCAACTTCGCCTTCGACGAGCGGGTGTCGACAGCGTTTCGCCCGGGGCTCTCAGTCCCCGAAGGGACGCAAACCGTGCCTCAGGATGCGGCCGACGCCGACAGCGCAAGGGCTGTCCTGGCGGACGCGAGGCGATATCACGCCGTGGGTCACAGCTCGATCATGCAGCCGGCCTCACGGCTCCAGCACGACGTCGTCGGGAACGACGGCCGCCACTTTCCGAAGGGCACGGCGGTGCCGCAGCGCGCCGACTTCAACACCCTCGACAACCCGTTCTTCTGGAGCGGGCGGCCGGATGTCGATGGCCAGACCAACTCGCCCGCGGCCGGTCTCCACTTCGTCGTGTTCACGCCGACGGCGGACGACTTTCACCGCAACCGTCTCGCGATGGACGGTGTGCTTCCCGACGGCTCGAACGTCCCGCTCGACCCGCGCTCGCGGACGCAGGGCTTCAACTCGATCCTACGCACCACTCACCGGCAGAACTTCCTCGTACCACCCCGGCGCCACCGGGCCTTTCCGCTCGCCGAGCTGCTCTAGCCGAAGAAAGCTTTCGCCACCTCGTACCACTGTGGCGGGACCGTCTTCAGCTCGGCGACCGCATCGGCCAGCGGCACTTCGACGATCGAATCTCCCTGCAGCGCGGCCATCGAGCCCCACTTCTCCTCGTGGACGAGATCGGCGGCCTTGAGCCCGTAGCGGGTGGCGAGCACGCGGTCGCGCGGAGTCGGTGAGCCACCGCGCTGTACGTGGCCGAGCACGGTCACCCTCGTCTCGAAACCTGTGCGCTCCTCGATCTCCCTCGCCAGCTGGTCTCCCACACCGCCGAACCGCACGTGGCCGAACTGGTCGGTCGCCGGCCCCTCCTCCGCAACTTGCCGCTTTTCCCCCGACGCGTAGGTGAGCTCGTAACCCTCGCTGACGACGACGATGGAGAAGTCCTTCCCGCGCTCGTGGCGGCGCTTGAGCTCGGCGCAGGCATCCTCGACGGTGATCGGCTGCTCCGGGATGAGGATGACGTCCGCGCCGCCGGCTATCCCGCTCATGACGGCGATCCAGCCCGTGTTCCGGCCCATCACCTCGACGACCATCACGCGGTTGTGCGACTC
>DASXSE010000018.1:0-1879 GCA_036506175.1 Gaiellaceae bacterium | reverse complement strand
ACATTCCCGAGTTCGTGTATCTCTACTTCGCCCTGCAGCGGCTCGGCGCGATCCCGATCATGGCCCTGGCCGGACACCGCTGGAACGAGATCAACGCCTTCTTCGAGCTCTCCGGCGCCAACGGCTACGCCGTGAGCGAGCCGCTCGGGGACTTCGACTCCCAGCAGCTGGTTGGCCAGATCCGCAAAGCGCACCCTCGCGTCCAGGTCGTTCTCGGAGCGGAGCGCATTCGGGAGTTGGTTCAGCGCTCTCCGAGATCAGATCCGGGGCTCCTCGACTCGATACAGATCGACCCCGACGAGCCCTGCATCTTTCAGCTGTCCGGCGGCACGACGGGCGTGCCCAAGCTCATACCGAGAACGAACAATGACTACGTCTACAACACGAAGGCTGCGGTGGAGGTCAACGACATCCACCCCGACGACTGCTTGCTGGTCGTCCTCCCCATCGCCCACAACTTCCCGCTTGCGTGCCCCGGGATCAGCGGCTTCTTCCAGCAAGGAGCCCGCGTGGTCATGAGCGAATCGCCCCGCGCCAACGACGTCTTTCCCCTCATAGCCCGCGAGCGGATCACCCACCTCGAGCTCGTGCCTGCGCTGCTCATCCGTTACATCAACGCGCCCTCGATCGCCGAACATGACCTGAGCTCGGTCCGGGTGATCAACACTGGCGGCCAGAAGTTGCAGCCGGAGGTCAAGCGTCGCGCCGAGTCGCTGTTCCCGAACGCCCGGGTGCAGGAAGTCTTCGGGATGGCCGAAGGCCTGCTGATGTTCGTGCGCCTCGACGACCCCGAAGATGTGCGCTTCGAGACCGCTGGACGCCCGGTGTGCGAAGACGATGAGATCCTCCTCGTCGACGACGAACGCAACCCGGTTCCCGACGGCGAGGTCGGCGAGCTGCTCGTCCGCGGCCCATACACGCTGCGTGGCTACTACGGCGTGCCCGAGTACAACGCGCGGACCTTCACGCCCGACGGCTTCTACTGCTCGGGCGACCTCATGCGCCGGCATCCGTCCGGTAACTACATCGTCGAGGGGCGCAAGAAGGACCTGATCAATCGCGGCGGAGAGAAGATCAGCGCCGAGGAGATCGAGAACCTGATCCTCTCCCATCCGGCGGTGCTGAACGTCGCGTGCGTACCGATGCCGGATCCCGTGCTCGGGGAGCGGATGTGCGCCTTTGTCATCGCCAGACCTGGGCGCGCACTGACGCTCCCTGAGCTGACCGCGTTCCTCACCGAGAAGGGGCTGGCGAAGTTCAAGCTCCCTGAACGCCTCGAGCTGACCGGCGACCTGCCCTTGTCGAAGTTCGGCAAGGTCGCGAAGAACGTCCTCACCAAACGGATTGCCGACGAGGTGAAGGCGACGACCTAGATCGTCAGGACGACGCGGCCGAAGTTCTTCTCCGCCTCCACGTAGCGGTGCGCCTCGACCACGTCATCGAGCGCAAATATCTTGTCGACGAGCGTCTCGAGTCCGTTATCTGCAAGCTCCCAGAACCCGTCGAGCGCCGCCTGGGTGTGGGTGCGGATGCCGACGACCGACTGGCTCTTGAGGTAGAGCGAGCGCATGTCGAGCGGCACGGGCTCGGCCACCTGGGCCCCTGAGCTGACCAATCTTCCGAGGCGGCCGAGGACCGCCTGCACCTTCGGGAACATGGCGGCGCTCGCGATGTTGTCGACCGCGATGGCCACACCCTGTCCCTCCGTGAGCTCGCCGACCCTGGTTGCGAACTCTGCGTCCTCGGTGTCGAGCACGTGCTCGAATCCGCGCTCGCGCAGCATGTCGCGTTTCCAGTCCTTGCGCGAGGTCGCGATGACCCTGGCGCCCAGCGCTTTCGCCACCAGCGCGGTGACGAGGCCGAGCCCCGAGGCGGCGGC
>DASXSE010000017.1:0-23955 GCA_036506175.1 Gaiellaceae bacterium | reverse complement strand
AGTTCCTTGACCCGACTCAGGATGAAGACGTGGTAGTCCATCGACAGGGCAAAGAGCACGACGAAAAGGAAGAGCGGAAGCCACGAGGCGATCGCGCCGTTCGAGCGGAAGCCGAGGAGCGATTCGCCATGGCCGCGTTGGCCCACTCGGGCGTGAACCCTGGTCACCTGCTTCTCGAGCTCGTTGGAGGCCCCGGTGACCACTGCTGAGCTCGGTCGGCCTGAGCCGATCTCGACGTCCGCTCGACTGCCGTTCGCGGCGGCTTCGTTCGTGATCTCCGCAGTTCTGACGGCGATCGGGTCGTTCAGCGGTGACGACGACCACGCATGGCGTCAGTGGCTGATCGTCCTGGCGATCTCGGCGGTCGTCACGGCGATCGTCTCTGGTTGATCGTCCCGCGAATCAACGACCTTCCCCGCGGCGCGCTAATCCTCGCCATCATCGGCGCGGCCACGACCATCGTCTTTTGGCTCGGCATCCCGGTGGTGTTCGCGGGCGCTGCGGCGCTACTCGCCGTTGATACGCGCAGGCGGGCTGTGCCTCTGCGGCCGCCCCCGCCGCACTCGTGATCGCGGCCTTGACGACCGTAGCCGCGATCGTGGTGGCATTCGTGGGCTAGTGACTTTCGACTGGATGGCGCCGAAGGTGTTCGGGCGTCCCTGATGGATGAGACGTTCGGGCAGAGAGAAGGCAGCGCGACCTGGCGCGCTGAAAACCGAAAGCCCTGCTAACGACGGGCTATGCGGATGAGAGGACTTGAACCTCCACGGGCTTGCGCCCACACGGACCTGAACCGTGCGCGTCTACCAATTCCGCCACATCCGCGCGGTGCAACGATTGTAGCGTCGGCCTAGCGGCGCGACCTGTCGTCGGGCTCGCCGAGCACCGGGAGGTTGTCGAGGTCGCGCTCGACACTTCTGGCGAAGTCGTCGCGGTCTTCGCCCTGGCCCTCGACCAGCGTGAGGTCCGCCTTGCGGCGGCGTCTCCGACGCATCTTGCGGGCATCCGCGCCTGTCCGCGCAGCGATCCGCGGCCACTCGGCGCCGACGACAAGGACGACGGCGCACGCGATCAGCACGATCGCAACGACGCCCACGGGGGAATTGTAGTCAGGGGGGATTAAGGGGAGGCGCATGCCGGCCGATAGGGGGTCCGATGGCCCGGGACAGCTTCCCCCTCGCCGTAATCCTCTTCGTGCTCGGTTGGGCGACTGTGGCGCGCGCGGTCCTCGTCTTCGCGCAGAAGCTGCCCCCGACCTGCACGAGCTGCGGGCGTCGCTTCGAGCGCCGACACCTGGGCGAGCCCGTCTGCCGTTGCCACGGCTGAACCGCTAGGCCGGAACCGGATACAAGCTCGGGCCCAGGCGGTCGCTGCCGCGCACGAGCTTGCGCGCGTACAAGCGCTCGTCGGCGGCCCGATAGAGCGAGAGGGCGTTCTCCCCTTCAGTCGGATACAGCGCCCAGCCGAAGGTGATGTTCGAACCCTGGTTCTCGAGCAGCGCTTCGACCCGGGAGACAAACGAAGCCGCTTCCTTACCACCCGTGATCGATGTGATGACCGCGAACTCATCACCGCCGACGCGGGCGACCTCATCCTCGGGCCTCAGGACGCTTCCGAGCATGTGGGCCAGGCGGCGCAGCGCATCGTTCCCTTCAGCGTGGCCGAGCACGTCGTTGATCTGCTTGAGCCCGTCCATGTCGCCGAGCAAGAGAGCGAACGCCCTCCCTCCCTGGAAGCGCCGGGCGATCGCCGCTTCGAAGGCCCTCGTATTCGGAAGCCCCGTGAGGAAGTCACGCTCGGCGAGCACCTGAAGCCGCTCGACGAGCTCGCGGTCGCGTGCGGCGAACCAGCCGATGAGCGCCCCCATCGTCGTGTAGGTCACGAGCCGGATTGGGGTGGTCACAGACGTGATCGCTGTGGCCGTCGGCACAGCGGAGTTCAATGCGATGCCGATCGTGAAGAGGGCGCACGCGAGGAGGCCCGCGGCGATGCCGCGGTAGACGCCTCCGGTCAGGGCCAGTGCCGCGACGGGCAGATAGAAGAAATGGGGAATGCCAAGGCCCGGGACCTCGAAAAGGACGAGGGCCGCGAAAATGATGGCGTACGCCGAGAGGGCCGAGCCCACGACGAGCCCACGGTGACGATAGGCCGCAGTCACGCTCCTCGGACATTAGGCGGCTCGCCGCGCCGCGCACGTCACTCCTTCGAGGGATTTCGACTATGTGACGAGCTGCCGAACTGCGCGCGTCAAGACGCGTGCGCCGAGCTCGCATTGCTCAGTCGGAGTGAACTCCTCGGGTGAGTGGCTGACTCCGCCCCGGCTGGGGACGAACACCATCGCGGCCGGGACGTGCTTCGCGAGCACCATCGCGTCGTGCCCGGCTCCGCTCGGCATCCGTCGCACGGACGCACCCTCTTCGGCGGCGGATGCAACCAAGAGGTCCTGGAGCCCCGGATCGAGCGGCGTCGGCGGCTTGCGATGCGTCTCGACGACCTCGAGGCCCAGTTGTTCCTCGTGAGCGATCTGCTCGACCGCCTGCCGGACGAATTCCTCAGCGCGGGCGAAGGCATCAGCGTCGGCGCCGCGAACGTCGATCGTGAACTCCGCGACGCCGGGGATCACGTTGAAGCCGCCGGGCTCGCAGCTGAGGACGCCGACGTTCGCGGTCATGTCCGCGCGGGCACGAGCCTCGTCACGGAGCGCCAGAACGACCCGGGCCGCGCCCACGAGTGCATCGCGCCGGGCAGCCATCGGCGTCGTCCCGGCGTGGTTTGCCTCGCCGGTCAGGCGAACGCGAAATCCGAGCAAACCGGCGATCCCCGTGACGACGCCGATGTCGAGGCCCTCCTGCTCCAGAACAGGCCCCTGCTCGATGTGGAGCTCGAGATACGCGCCGATTCGGTCGACGGCACGTGCCTCGGCGAGGCGGTCGAAGTCGAAGCCGGCTTCGTCCATAGCGTCCGCGACGCCACGGCGGCGCCAGTCCTCGAGATCGACGTCGCCGACGAACGCGCGGCTGCCGAGCATGCCGGTCTGGAAACGGCTTCCTTCCTCGTCGTTGAAGGAGACGAGCCAGAGCGGACGGTGCAGAGTCGCACCGTCGCGCTTGAGCGCGCCGATGGCTTCGAGGGCCGCGGCCACGCCGAGCGCGCCGTCAAAGCGTCCCCCGCGTGGAACGGTGTCGAGATGGGAGCCTATGAGGATTGCGGATCCCTCCCCCTCGTCCCAGCGCCCGAAGACGTTTCCGGCCGCGTCGATCTCCGTCGCCAGGCCAAGCTCCTCCAAGCGCTGCACGAGCCACTCGTTGGCTCGGGCGAGCTCCGGCGTCCAGGCGAAGCGCGAGACGCCGCCCTCCTCGGCGCCGATCTGGGCCGCTTCGTGTAGGTCAGCTGCGAGCGAAGACACCACGATTCCTGAGCCAGCGATAGAGCTCGATGGCGCCCGTGATCGCGAGCGCCACCGCAAAGGCGACGATGAATCCCTTCCACGGCTGTCGCTCGAAGGCTCTGCCGCCGAAGTAGCCGAGCAAGGCCGCATAGGAGGCCCACAGGAGACCAGCGGCGACGTCGAAGCCGATGAAGCGGCGCCAGCGCATCTCGAGAAGCCCGCAGGAGAGGGTCACGACGGTCCTGCCTCCCGGTATGAAGCGTCCGACCAGGATGAAGTACCCGCCCCGCTCGGCGACCTGCTTCTCCGCCCAGTCGACTCGCTTGCGGCGCTCGCCTGCAAAGAACCGCCTGACGATGCGGGGCCCCGCTTTGCGCCCGATCCAGTAGGCCGTGTTGTCGCCGAGGACGGCGCCGCCGGCAGCGAAGAGGATGACGAGGACGAGGATGAGGTCGCCAGTCGCTGCGAGCACGCCCGCGAGGATGACTGACGTCTCGCTCGGGACGAACGGGAAGATGACGTCCAGTGCCGCGACCGCGAAAAGAAATGCGTACGTCCAGGGAGAGCCGGAGACCTGGTCGGTAAGGGACTGAAACAACTAATGGGCGTGCTCGTCCGGCAGGCCGAGACGACGAGCCGTACCTTCCTCCCAGTCGAACTCGATGACGACCGCAGGCTCGTCGCCGACCACCCATGCGTCGTGGCCGGGCTCGATCGTGACGAACTGCGGTGCGGAGTACTCGAACCGGCAGCCGTCGCTGTACTCACCCTCGATGTGTCCTCGAGCCAGGAAGCCGACGTGAGCGTGCATGCAGAGGTCGGTCTCGACGTTCGGACGCATGTGCGTCGACCAGCGAAAGCCCGGCGGATAGACGGCGCGCTTGACGCGGCCGTTGCCCGCTTTCGCGACGTCGACCAAGGCGCCGCCGACCTCGCGGTGATCAGCGCCTTCGATCGGATCGACGAGAGGGTCCACGCGGCCTAGCTTACTCACGGACGAAATGGGTCTCGGTTTGCACCAGGCGATAGCCGAGGCTCTCGTTCAGCCGCACCATGCCGACGTTTGCCTCCGCGTTGCCGGTCAACACGCCGGTGAGCCCCTGAGCGGCTGCCCAGCGAATCGTCGCCAACTTCGCCAAGCGGGCCAGGCCCCGCCGGCGAAACTCGGGCAGGGTCCCCGTCATCTCGTTGGCCGCCAAGCCCGCCGCCTCGTCCACTTCGAGGAACGCGAGGGCCACCGGCTGTGCCCCCGAGACGACGACGAAGCTTCCATCGTGGGCGAGCTGCGGGTGCTCGACGGTCTCGCGCCACCATTCCTCCAACCGGATGTCGTCCTCGGTGAAGTACTCCGGGACATCCGCAGCAGCAGCTTGGTAGACGCGATGGAGGCCTACGCGGTCTGCGGTCGCTTCTCCCAAGGTGATCAGCCGGAACCCCTCCGCTCTCTTCTCGTTCTCGAGGTCGGGCAGCATCGAGACATCGGCCTCTGCGAGCTCGAGCTTCGAGATGCGCTCCTGCCCCGTCGCGCGGAAACCGCGATCCTCGAGGAGCTTGATTCCGGCGGGGGAGTACGTCCATGTCTGCAGGACGCGCGCTCCGATTCCCAGCAGGTAGCCCTCCGCGCGTTCGAGGAGCTCCCTCCCCAGTCCATGACCTCGTTCCGCCGGCCTGACGTAGGCCCAGAGGTCGCTCACACCGGGCGTCTTGACCGCCCAGTTCAGGCGCGCCTCCGCCCAGCCCACGATCTCCCCGTCCTTCTCGGCCACGAACATTCGCGGCCGTGCGCGTTCCGGCTGTGCCTCCAGCCAGTGCCGGACTCCGGCCGGTGTAACGGCGTTCGGGAGCTCCTCCTCGTGAAGGATCGCCGAGACTCCGGATGCGTCCTCGGCACGAAACTCTCGAATCACGCGAACCGTCCCGGGTCGAACGCGTCGGCCCCTCCCTGGACGAGCCGGCGGCAGGCGGCCGGAATCGTGACCATGCCGATCGACGAGAAGCCTCCCGCGACTGTCAGGCCTTCGACGCCGGGGACGTCGCCGACGGCGGGCAGGCCGTCCGGCGTGTGGCTGCGGCGTCCCGACCAGGACGCGACCACCGGAACCTCGCGCAGGACAGGGGAAACGCGCGCGGCGCGCTCCGCGAGCCGCTGCACCGTCTCGGGCCCCTCCGGTTCCTCGAAGATCGACCGCTGGAGCGACGTCCCGATGAGACAGTGGCCGGAGGGACGGCCGCCAAGTAGGAGCGAGACCATCCCCTCCTTCTCCGGCTCGCGCGCGACCTGAGCGAGCGTACGCCCGCCGACGAGCTCGGCCATCGCGTCCTGGACGGGCCAGAGCGCCTGCTCGATCGCAAACCGCGGCGGCGGGTCGACGCGCGCTGTCTCGAGCAGCCACCCGCGCGACGCGTTCACCGCCAGGTCGACTGCCGACGTGCGCAGCAGGAAGCGAAGACGCGGCCCCGTCGCGATCACGACGCGCGCGCACGAAACCACGCCGGCATCGGTGGCCACTCCGGTCACGCGTTCTCCATCCAGGAGGATCCGCTTGGTCTCGCAGCCGAGCCTGAGCTCGACTCCTGCCCTGCGCGCAGCTTCGGCCATGGCTGTCGTCGCCGACATGGGGTCGAGCGTCCACCCGCCCTCGACGACGAAGGCCCCCGCGAGATCGTCCGCGAACCAAGGGTCCTCTCGCAGGTCGAACGCCTCTCCCCCGACCGCGTCGGCATACGCCTGCGCGTGTGGAAGCTCGGCCTCCTCGACGGCGAGCAAGAGCATCGGCCACTCGCGCAGGTCGAACGGCACCGGCCCGTCCTGCAGCTCGCGGTAGATCTCGAGCGACTCGGCGAGCAGCTCGTTGACCCACGCCGCGGGCTGAGGGAAGAGGAAGCCGCCGTTTCGACCCGACGCGCCGGCGCCGATTCCGCCCGAATCGACGAGGAGGACATCGGCGCCTGCTTCGGCGAGGAAGCGTGCGGCCGCGCAGCCGGCGAGGCCGGCGCCGACGACGACCGTGTCGTGCTTCAGGTGGTGTCCGACTGACCGCGGCGCTTGCGCCAGAACATCAATGCGCCGACGCTCGCTCCGACACCGGCGGCTGTGCCTGCGGCGACCGCTGCGTTACGGCGTCTCACCTTCGCGGCCTGGCGAGCCTTCCGCATTGCGATGGGCTTGCCGATCGTCACGACGAGCCAGCCGATGATCGCATTCCGTTTGCTGAACATCCCGCCTCCTTCCTAGGCCTTGGCGACGGCCCGCTTCTTGATGGGAATATGGATCGGACGGCCGAGCGCGACCAGCCCGGCCTCCTTGATGGCCTCGGAAAGCGTGGGGTGCGCGGCCATGCCGTCGGCAACGGTCTCGACGGTTGCCTCCGCATCGAGTGCGACCACCCCTGCTTCGACCAGATCGGTCACGTGCGGCCCCACCATGACGATGCCGAGCAGCTCGCCGTAGCGGGATTCGTGGATGGACTTCACCCAGCCCGTCGTCTCGTTTTGCATGAGAGCGCGGCCGTTCGCGATCCAGGGGAAGCTGCCCGTGACGACGTCGTCGCCGTACTGCTCCCGCGCCTCGCGCTCCGTCAGCCCCACGCCCGCGATCTCGGGATCGGTGTAGATCGGCCGCGGGACGCCGCGGTTGTCGACCACCGACTCGTGGCCCATAGCGTTCTCCGCCGCGACCTCGCCCTCGCGGAAGGCGGTATGTGCGAGCTGCCAGTAGCCGGCGCAGTCGCCCACCGCGTAGATGTGGGAGACCGTCGTGCGCCGATGCTCGTCAGCGGCGATCCCCTTCTTCTTGTCGGACTCGACCCCGATGTCTTCTAGCCCGATGTTCTCCACGACCGGCCCACGCCCGGTGGCCACGAGCATCAGGTCGCAATCCTTCGTCTGCCCGCCGAAATGGACGCGAAGTCCGTCCCCGGTGTCCTCCACCTTGTCGCACTGGGTCTCGAGGTGGACCTCGATGCCGCGCTTCTTGAACTGCTTCGCGAGCTCCTTGGAGGCGTCCTCGTCCTCAAGGGGGATGAGCGCCGGAAGCATTTCGATGATCGTCACCTCGCTGCCGAACCGCTGCATGATCGAAGCGAACTCGACGCCGATGATGCCCCCGCCCAGGATGACGAGGCGCCTCGGAACCTCCGTCTGCGCCAGGAGCCCAGTCGAGTCGACGCACCTGTCCGACTCGATGCCCTCGATCGGCGGTCGGAGCGGAAACGAGCCCGTGGCGATGATCGCCTGCTTGAAGGTCACGTCCTCCCCGTCCTCGACGGCGATCGTGTTCGCGTCCCGGAAGCGGCCCGTTCCCTTCACCCACTCGACGCCGTTCGCCTTGAAGAGAGATGCCACGCCCGAGGTGAGCTGGTGGACGACGCCGGCCTTCCACTCGTTGGCCGCAGCGAAATCGAGCTCGGGCGCGCTTACCTTGACGCCCAGCTTGGCAAAGGTCTCACTTGCTTCCTTGAGCCCGTAGGCCGTCTGCACCCACGCCTTCGTCGGGATGCACCCGATGCGCAGGCACGTGCCTCCGAGCTCGGGTTCTCGTTCGATGCAGACGGTCTTCGCGCCCAGTTGCGCAGCCCGAATGGCCGCCGTGTAGCCGCCCGGCCCTCCGCCGAGGACGGCAACGTCACATTCCATTCCCAGCCCTTTCGATCGCTTCTTCTTGTTACTGCGATCCTACCCAGGCATCCCTGAATCAGGCTTTATGCCGGAAGTGGCTTTATCCCCGAAGGAGCTCCTTAAAATCGGGAGGGCGGCTCCTGGCCGCCCTCCCGTGACCCGGGGTTAATCCGGTCAGGCGGGAAGAACGGCAAATAGGCCCGATTGGGCGATCCCTGAATCGAGGGACGCCGCTCTCTAGATGTCTTGGCTCAGCTGCAGGCGGTTGCCGTCGGGATCGAAGACGTCGAGGAGACGGATCGTCCCCGGGATCTCGAGCACGACTCCGACGTTGACGCCCGCTTCGCGCAACCGTTCCGCCTCGGCCTTCACGTCGTCCACCTCGATGGTCGCGACGACTTCGTCGCCGTTCGCCGTACCGCCGCCCTGAAACTCGTCGTCCGAGATCGCGATCTCGACGCCGTCGCGCTCGAGGCGAATCCAGCGGTCTTCCGCGTCGAAGTACACCTCGCGGAATCCGAGCTGCTGCGTGTAGAAGACCCGCGCCGAGTCGAGGTCGCTGACGCGGTACCAGATGTTCATGTCAGAGGGCGAGCCCCGGTTCTTCGAGGAACGCCTTCACCGTGCGGAGGAAATCCGACGCCGTCGCGCCGTCCACGGAGCGATGGTCCACGGTGAGCGTCAGGTCCATCCGCGGCTGGATCTCGAGCTCGCCATCCACGACCACCGGCCGCTCCTCGATCGCGCCGACCGCGAGGATTCCCGCCTGCGGCGGGTTGAGGGCGGCCGTGAACCGCTCGACGCCGTACATGCCGAGGTTGGAGATCGTGAAGGTCCCGTTCTCGAGATCCTCGGTCCTGAGCTTGCCTCCGCGCGTCCGCCCGACGATGTCGGCACGCGCGGCGGCGATCTCGGGAATTGTCTTCGACTCGCACGAGCCGATAACCGGCACCACGAGCCCGTGTGGGACGGCGACCGCAATGCCGATGTTGGCCGTCGGGAAGAGGTGCACCTCGTCCGCGGCGAAGTGGGCGTTCATGTCGCGGTGGCGCATGAGCGCCAGCGCGACGACCTTCGTGAGGATGTCGGAGTAGGTCGGTCGTACGCCACCCTCCTCGACACGCTCGAGAAGCGCCTCGCGCAGGCGGATGGACGCCGTCATGTCGGCCGACATCGAGATCTGGAATGCAGGCGCCTCCCAAGCCTCCGTCATCCGACGCGCGATGGTCTTGCGCATCTGGTTGAGCCTCACGACCTCGATTTCGCCCGGAACGGCGGGCGCCGCCGCAGCGGCCGCGCGCTGCGGAGCTACTCCGGCGCGCTCCACGTCCTCGGCGACGATGCGGCCCTCGGGACCCGTGCCGCGAAGCTGCGCGAGGTCGATGCCGCGCTCCTTGGCGATCCGGCGAGCGAGCGGAGACGCTTTCAGTCGACCCCCGTCAACGCGTTGCTCGGGCTCTGACGGAGCCTCAGGGCCGACCTCCCGACCGCGCTCGCGTTCCTCCTCGCGCTCCGGCGCCGACTCGCCCTCCTCCTGCTCTTCGCTCTCGGTGACCTCCGTGGGCTCCTCAGCCTCGGCTTCGGGCTCGGCAACCTCTTCCCCCGCCTCGCCGATGACCGCGATCGCTTTCCCGACTTCGATCTCATCACCCTCGTTGGCGAGGATCTTGAGGAGGACGCCGCTGGCATCGGCCTCCACTTCCTGCGTCACCTTCTCCGTGTCGAGCTCGTAGAGCGGCTCGCCCTTCTCGACCTGGTCGCCCTCGGACTTGAGCCAGCGGACGATGACGCCGGACTCCATGCCCTGGCCGAGCCGCGGAAGCGTGACCTGGTTACTCACCCTTCCCCACCGTGCGCTTGATCGCGGCGAGGACGTCCTTGGAATGCGGGATGACGTACTCCTCCATCACGGGAGCGAACGGAATCGGCGCAAACCGGGCGCCCACGCGCTCGACCGGGGCGTCCAGGTAGTCGAACGCCTTTTCCTGGACGAGCGCGGCGACCTCGGCACCCCAACCCATGCGCGTAACCGCCTCGTGGGCGACGACGCAGCGGTTCGTCTTCTTCACCGACCCGATCAGCGCGTCCTCGTCGAGGGGCTGAAGCGTGCGAGGGTCGAAGATCTCGACGGAGATCCCCTCCTTCTCGGCTTCTTCCACCGCCGCGGCGGCTTCGTGGACCAGGCGGCCCGTCGCGACAACGGTGACGTCGTCCCCTTCGCGATGGATGCGCGCCTTGCCGATCTCGATGGGCTCGATCTCGTTGGGAACCTCGCCCTTGAGCCCGTAGAGCGTCCTATGCTCGAAGAACAGGACCGGATTGTCGTCGTAGATGGAGCTCCAGAGAAGGCCGCGCACGTCGTCGGGCGTCGACGGGAAGACGACCTTGAGGCCGGGGACGTGCACGAACCAGCCCTCGAGCTGCTGCGCGTGCTGAGCGCCCGGAGACCAGCCCGCTCCGCCCTGAGTGCGAATCGTCAGCGGCACCTTGATCTGGCCGCCCGACATGTACCGGTGCTTGGCGGCCTGGTTGACCATCTGCTCCATGGCCAGGGTGGTGAAGTCCTGGTACATGATCTCCACGATCGGGCGCATCCCCGCGACGGCCGCGCCGATTCCCGCCCCGACGATTGCCATCTCGGAGATCGGGCAGTTGCGGACGCGCTCGGGCCCGAACTCGTCGAGCATCCCCTGCGTCACGCCCATCGAGCCGCCCATCTCTGCGATGTCCTCACCCATGATGAAAACGTCGTCGTCGCGCCGCATCGCCTCGCTCATCGCGTCGCGGACGGCCTCGCGGTAGCTGAGCTCAGGCATAGACGTTCTTCATCGCATCTTCCGGCTTCGGATCGGTGCCGCTCTTGGCGAACTCCACGGAGTCCTCGGCGAGCTTCGTCGCTTCTGCGTCGAGCTCGTTCCATTCCTCGTCGGAGAGCTCGAGTTTCTCTCGCAGCTTCGTGATCGGATCCTGCGTCTGGCGCACCTCGCGCAACTCCTCCTTGGGCCGGTAGACCTGCGGATCGCCGACGTAGTGGCCGGTGAGGCGGTACGTCGCGGCAAGCAGGAAGACGGGGCCCTCGCCGTCGCGTGCGTGCTTGAGGGCCTTCTGCGTCGCCTTGTAGACGGCGTCGACGTCCTGGCCGTCGACCGTCATGGAGGTCATCCCGTACGCGTCCGCGCGCTTGGTGAGATCCTCGATCGGCAGTTGCTGCTTGGACGGCGTCGATTCGGCGTAGTGGTTGTTCTCGCAGACGAAGACCGCCGGCACCTTCCAGAGCTGCGCCAGATTCAGCGCCTCGTGGAACGTGCCGATGTTCGTCGCCCCGTCGCCGAAGAACGCCACCGCGACCCGCGGTTCCTTCCGCATCTTGAACGCGAGGGCAGCGCCGACAATCGCCGGCAAGCCACCGCCGACGACGGCGTTGGCGCCCAGGTTGCCGCGCTCGAGGTCGTAGAGGTGCATCGAGCCGCCGTAGCCGTGGCTGCAGCCCTCGACCTTTCCGTAGAGCTCCGCCATGACCTCGTTGGGATGCGTTCCCTTCGCGAGCGTGTGTCCATGCGCGCGATGGGTCGACGCGATCACGTCGCCCTCGTCGAGCGCCTGGCAAACGCCCACGGCGACGGCCTCCTGGCCGATGGCGACGTGGAGGAAGCCGGGCAACTCGCCCGCGCGAAAACGCTCTTCCACCTTCTCCTCGAAGCGGCGGATGAGCAGCATTTCGCGCAGGAAGTCCTTCAAGCGGTCGCTGCCTGCTATTTGCTCCCTTTCCTCCAGACTGGCCACGCGCGGACAGCGTAGCGAGGGGTCACTATGCTTGCGCGCAATGACACTGGCCGAGCAGTGGAGAGAGATCGACACCGGTTTGCCGGACGATTGGACCGTTGCCGACGTCGTGCTGACCGTGTCGCAGGACGAGCGCGTCGAGCGGGCGGCGCTCCTCCTAACGCCGTTCACCCCTGGTCGGAGCGGCAATTCCTTCCGCCTTCGAGTAGCCCGCGGAGTGCCTGCCGCGCGCGTCCTGAGCCGTCTCGACCGCGAGGGGATCCGCGGCCGGCTCGACCTCGCCACATCGGAGGCTCGCCCTCCGGAGCCGCATCCGCCGCATCGCGAGCACGAACCGCCGCTCGCTGAGCAGTGGGAGGAGGCTATTGGTCGCTTTCCGCCGGACTGGTCGGACCTCTATGCGGAGGTGGAGCTCGACTCGTCGGACTACCTGCAGCGCGGCGCTCTCTTGCTCGCTCCCGTGAATCCTGCCCACTACGGTGGGCCGACGACCCTGCGCTTTCGCGTGGCGCGGGTCTCTGGTTACGGAGCCGCCGCCTCGATGGCCAAGCGCTGCCTCGAGCGGCTGGACAGGGAGCGGATCACCGGGCGCTTCCGCGTTCTGCGCGTTCTCTCGGCCACGAGCCACGTCGCTACGCAGGGCCCGGTCTGGCGGGTCGGAGGGCGTTCGGTTTGAGCGAGCCTGGCGAACCGCAGGTCGCATGGGTGGCGATCGAGGACGGGGCTGAGGTTTTCTCCTCCGAGGGTGAGGCCGTCGGCAAGGTCACGCGCGCCGTCGGGGACGCGGAGGCCGACGTCTTCACGGGTCTCGCCGTCAAGTTGAGCCCGCTAGGCAAAGAGCTGCTGGTGCCGTCGGAGAGCGTCGGCGGGATCTGGCCGACCCGGGTCGACGTGGCGATGACGCGGGATGAGATCCAGCAGCTGCCCGAGCTCGACGACCAGCCCGCCGTCCGGATCGAGCCCGAAGCTCCAGGCTTCTTCCGGCGTCTCTTCGGCCGCTAGGCGCCCGGCTCAGGCGCGCCCCCGCCGGAGCTGAAGCGGCAGGAGCAGCAAGGCAGCCGCTTCGCGCAGCAGGAGGCGGGGCGTCCACGACGGGGCCGCGACAGTCCGAACGCGAACGCCGCTGCCGCGCAGCACACTGCGAAAGAGCAGGCGCGTGCGCCGGCAATGCCACCAGGACGTGACGGCAACGACTTCGGAGGCGCCGAGCTCGCGGGCCAACCCGCCGACGTAGCGAGCGGTCTCGGCCGTGATCCCGGCACCGGTGTCGCAGAGGAGCCGACTGGCGCTGCCCGACCAGGCGCGACGCATGAGCTCCGCCTCCGGGCGGCCTGAGAAGACGACGGTGTCCTCCTCGGACGCTAGCGCAGCCGCGGCTTCGAGCCGGGCGGCGCAGATCGGATGCAGCGTGCGACCACCGGGCGCCGAGAAGCCCAGGACGACGACCAGTCTCACGAACGTCCCTTCATCCGTTTGTAGAGCACGATTGTGCCTGCGACGGTGAGGACGAGCGCCGCTGCCTTCTTGCCCGTGATCCGGGATTCGCCGCTTGCGCGTTCGCGCATGTTCACGGGCACCTCCTCGACCACGAGCCCGGCCTCGGCGAGTCGCAAGAGGCCCTGGACCTCGGGCGCGCCCGTCGTGTACGGCTGGGCGAGGAGAGGAAAGGCCTTGGCGTTGGCGGCGTACATGCCGCTCGTCGCATCGGCAAACGGACGGCCGAGCCTGACGGCGAGCGCGCGCCGCAGGACGGCCGCCCCGAAGCGCCGCGCCGGGCTCGGCTTGTAGCGATACGGCTCGTAGCCGTCTCCGGCGACGAAGCGTGAGCCGACGGCCACGTCGCATTTCCCCTCGCGGACGAGCTCGAGGAGCCGCCGCAGCTCGGTGACCGGATGCTGGCCGTCCGCGTCCACGCGTCCGCAGTAGGCGTAGTGCTTGCGCGCCGCATACTCGTAGCCCGCAGCCACGGCCGCCCGGAGGCCCCGATTCTCGGGGAAGGACAGCACCTCCGCCCCGTGTTCGCGCCCACGCTCAGCGGTGGCGTCCGTCGAGCCGTCGTCCACCACCAGGACGTCGGCGGCAGGCAGCTCCTGCTGCAGCTCGTCGAGCACGGCCGGCAGGCTCTCCTCCTCGTTCAGCGCGGGAACGAAGACGACGGTGTCCGCCTTCGAGCTCATGCGCGGAGCTCCGCGCCGAACTGGTCGGCGAGGGCGGCAACGATCCGTTCACGCAGCTCGCGCGCGTCCTCGTCCGCGAGCGTCCGCTCCGACGATTGGAAGGCGACTCTGAACGCGATCGACTTCCTGCCCTCCGGGATCTGCCCGCCCCGGTAGACGTCGAAGGTGCGCATCTCCCGCAACTCGGCGCCTGCCGCCTGGCGCGCGGCTTCGATGAGCCGGCCGGCCAGCACGTCTTCGTCGACTACGAACGCGAGATCCTGGTAGACGGCGGGGTACGTGATGACGTCCTCGTAGACAAGTCGGTCGGGGACATCCGCGAAGAGAGCCGAAAGATCGAGCTCGAAGACACCCCAGGATCCCTCGAGAAGCGCGGGATGAAGCTCGCCGAACCAGCCCGCCTCGCACCGAGCCGCCTTGCCGGGATGCAGAGATTCACGTTCGGCCGGCTCGACTCGCAATTCGACGTGGAGCGCCTCGTAGAGCGTCTCGAGGACGCCTTTCGCGCGGAAGAAGCCTCCCGCGACGATGCCGCCGACGTGCCAGTGCTCGTCGGGCCGCGCTTCCCCCGAGGGCAGATACACCCGCGCGAGCTCGAAGAGCGCAATTCGCTCGTTCCCGGCGTCCACGTTGTGGCGCGCGGACTCGACCAGCCCGTCCAGGAGAGTCGTACGGAGGACGGCTTGCTCGGCGGACAGCGGCACCGGCAACTTCACGGCATCCGCCGCTCGATCGTCGGCAACGAGACTCGACGTGTAGGCCTCCGACAGCCCGCAGCCCAGGAGCACCTCCTCGACTAGCCGACGGAGCTTTTGCTCACGCGTGAGACGCGCAGCCCCTCCGCGCGCCAGTGTGAACGGCACCTCCTCGAGGTGGAAGCGAACGACTTCTTCGATGAGGTCGGCCTCGCGCGTGACATCGCGCGCACGCCATGTTGGAACCGTGACCTCTCCGTTGCCGCCTCCCTCGAAGCCGAGCCTCCTCAGAAGGGTCAGCTGCCCATTGGGATCGATCTCCACGCCGGCGAGAGCGCTGGCCCGGTCGGGCCGGAAATGGACGACCGGTGGCTCCGGGAGATCACCCTTGACGTCCACGTCACCGACCCAGCGAGTGTCCGAAAGCTCGACGATGAGCTGCGTGGCGAGCCTCGCCGCCTCCGGCGCCAGGTAGGGGTCGACGCCCTTCTCCCAGCGATTCGATCCTTCGGTGCGGAGGGCGTGCCGCTCCGAGCTTTGCAGGATGCCGACCGGCTCGAAGTTCGCCGCCTCGAGGAGGACGTTGGTGGTGCTCTCCCGGACCTCGGTGTCGAGGCCGCCCATGATCCCGGCGAAGGCGATCGCACGCTCTCCGTCGGCGATCACGAGATCCGCCGGGTCGAGCTTGCGCAGGGTCCCGTCCAGCGTGGTGAACTCTTCGCCTTTCCGGGCGCGGCGCACGATGATCTTCCGGCCCGCGAGCGTGTCGAAGTCGAAGACGTGCAGCGGGTTGCCGAGCGCGTGCATGACGTAGTTCGTCACGTCGACAACGTTCGAGATCGGACGCAGGCCTGCAGCGAACAGGCGCGCCTTCAGCCACGGCGGCGAGGGCGCGATCCGGACCTCCCGGAAGAGCCGCCCGATATAACGCGGGCAGCCTTCGTAATCCTCGATCGCGACGTCGACGAGCTCGTCGCCGGCGCGCTCGGGCTCCGCACCGGGCGGAGGCGAGAGCTCGGAGCCGTAGAGCGCAGCGACCTCCCGCGCGACGCCGTAGACGGCGAGCAGATCGGGTCGGTTCGGCGTCGTCTCCAGCTCGAGGACGACGTCGCCGAGCGGCAGCACATCGGCGAGAGGAGTCCCCGGCTCCCACGGATCCGAGAGAACCAGGATCCCAGTGTGATCCGTGCCGAGCTCGAGCTCGCGCTCGGAAAGGATCATCCCGTCCGAGACGGTCCCGCGGAGCTCAGCCTGCTCCAACCGCCTCCCGTCCGGAAGGACGGCACCGGGTAGCGCGACCGCGACGGTTGCCCCCTCGCCGAAGTTCCACGCGCCACAGACGATCTGGCGCGGCTCGCCCTCCCCCACGTCCACCTTGCAGAGCTGCAGCCGGTCGGCATTCGGATGCTTTCCCGCTTCGAGCACCCGCCCGACCCGGTAGAGCCCCAGGTTCCCGTCCTGATCGGGGACTCCGCGATGGATGATCCGCTCGACTTCCGCAACGGCGACGTTGACCCGCGCGGCCAACTCCTCCACCGGAACGTCGACGGCGACGTAGTCGCGCAGCCAGTTGAGGGGGACCAGCATCTAGTGTTCTAACCGGCGAGATCGAGCGCCGGATGGCGCGCGAAAAGCAAGCCGGCCAAGGACGCAGAGAGCGTTCGTATGCGGAGCATACGGGCGCGATCGAGGACGCCGGCCGGCGCCGCTTTGCAGCCGCCAGACGGTGTTCGATGGAGTCGGTTCGGACACGATCAAAACTGCCTGAGGAAGCGGAGGTCGTTCTCCCAGAACATGCGGATGTCGGGCACGCCGTGCCTCAGCATGGCGATGCGCTCCAGGCCGAGGCCGAACGCGAAGCCCGATACCTCCTCGGGGTCGTAGCCGACGTTCCGGAGGACGTTCGGATGGACCAATCCGGAGCCGCCCATCTCGATCCAGCCCGTGTGCTTGCAGACGGAACACCCGCGGCCGTCGCAGAGGAAACACGAGACCGAAGCGCCGAGAGAGGGCTCCGTGAATGGGAAGAAGTCGGTCATGAAGCGGACGCTCCGCTCCTCGCCGAACAAGGCTCGAGCCAGATGCAGGATCGTGCCCTTCAGGTCCGCGACGGTGATCCCCGTGTCGACGGCAAGACCCTCGACCTGGTGGAAGATCGCGCTGTGCGTCGCGTCGGCCGTGTCACGCCGGTAGACGCGCCCTAGCGAAACCATGTAGACGGGCGGCTCCTGCGTCTCCATGACGCGGATCTGTGACGCCGACGTCTCTGTGCGGAGGACGATGTCGCCGTTCAGGAAGAGCGTGTTCAACGGCGAGCGCGTCACGTGCCCCGGGGGCATGTTCAACGCGTCGAAGAGGTGCCAGGTGTCCTCGACCTCGTCGCCGTCCACGACCGAATAGCCGAGCCCGATGAAGACGTCCTCGACCTCTCGGCGAATCTGGGTGACAAGGTTCAGGTGGCCGCGCTCTGTTGTCTCTCCGGGCAACGTGGCGTCGACGCGCTCTTCCCCGAGGCGTTGCTGGAGCTCCGCCTCTCGAAGGGCGGCCTCGCGGTCCGCCACCGCCTGCTCAAGTGCCGCTCGCAGGTTGTTCAGCACGCAGCCCGTTTCAGGGTCGCGCACGTCGCGCAAAGCCTGCTTCAGGTCGCTCTTGCGCCCGAGGTAGCGCACGCGGACCTCGTCTAGGTCGGCAAGCGTCTTCGCGCTCGCAATCGCGCTTTGCGCCTCGTTTTCGAGCGCCTGAGCGTCCATCCTGCGAGCGTATCATCGGGGTAGTGGCCCACCCAGTGACGACATCGAGGCTCTGGCGCGCGAAAAGCGAGCCAGGCGAGGACGCAGGAGGCACGCGTACTGACTGCAAGTACGCGGGCGACCGAGGACAAAGCACGGCGACGCTTTGCAGCCGCGCAGAGGCCGGCGGCCGTCGGTGGTTGGGCCACTGATAATGAGCTCCTACGACTCGATTGCCGCCCTTTACGACCCTTGGAGCAGAAGCGTCACCGAGGACGTGGACTTCTACGTGGCCGAGGCGCGCAAGGCTCGTGGCCCAGTCGTGGAGCTGGGTGTCGGCACCGGCCGGATCGGGGTTCCCGTCGCGCGGGCGGGCGTGCGCGTCATCGGCGTGGACGATTCCGAGGAGATGCTCGCCGTTTGCCGGCGCCGAGCGGAGGAAGCGGGTGTCGCCGATCTCCTCGACCTGCGTGTCGGCGACCTCCGACACCCCCCGGTCACCGAACGGGTCAACCTCGTCACGTGTCCTTTCCGGGCGCTTCTCCATCTGGATTCCGACGAAGAACGTCTGCAGGCATTGCGCGCGGTTCGTGCAATGCTCGTCCCGGGCGGCCGGTTCGTCTTCGACGTCTTCACCCCGAGCTCGGAAGACGTTCAGGCGACGAACGGACGCTGGCTCGAGCGCGAGCCCGGAATATGGGAGAAAGCCGACTGGGACCTGCAGCAACGCGTTCTCACCCTCACGGTCAGGGGAGAAGCGGGTGAGACGAGCATGCATCTGGCCTGGCGCTCCCCGGACGAGTGGCGCCACCTTCTCGAGCTCGCCGGGTTCGAAGTCCTCGCGTGTTACGGCTGGTTCGACATGCGGCCGTATGCCGGCGGCGAGGACACGGTCTGGATCGCCCGCCGCCCCGCCGATGAATAGAGTTCCTCGCCCGTACCTTCCAGGTACGGGCTGTGGATGATCGTGGCGCCATTCTCGGTCACGGACGCCCCCGCCGACACCACACTTTCCGGCCAACCATCTAGGGTTACCGCGTGGTCTGGCTCTGGATCTCGATCGCGATCTTCGTCCTCCTGGCGCTCTTCGTCGTCGTCGTCTACAACCGGCTCGTTCGCCTGCGCAATCGGACCGAGAACGCGTGGGCCCAGGTCGATGTCCAACTGCGCCGTCGCTACGACCTGATCCCCAACCTCGTCGAGACCGTCAAGGGCTACGCGTCGCACGAGCGCGGAACCTTCGAGGAAGTGACGAAGGCGCGAACGGCGGCCCAGCAAGCACAAGGCGTCCAGGAGCAGGCGCAGGCCGAGAACATGCTCACCCAGGCGATCGGCCGTCTGTTCGCAGTCGCCGAGCAATACCCGGAGTTGCGGGCGACGGAGAACTTCCAGCAGCTGCAAGCGCAGCTCGCCGACACCGAGCAGAAGATCGCGATCTCGCGGCAGGTGTACAACGACGCGGTGCTCACCTACGACACCGCACTCGAGAGCGTGCCGACGAACGTCGTCGCCGGGGTGTTCAACTTCGAGCAGAAGCAGTACTTCGAGATCGAGGAGCCGGCGGCCCGGGAGGCACCACGCGTGCAGTTCTGAGGGGCGCGCTCGCCGGAGGGGCGCTCCTCGTTCTCTGCCTGGTCTTCGCGACCGCGGCAGCAGCCAAGTCGTTCGCCCTCCCCGATGCCGTGGTCCACGTCACCGTCGAATCGGACGGCTCCGTCGCGGTGCAGGAGAACATCACGTTCGCGTTCGACGGATCGTTCACGGGCGCGTACCGCGACATCCCGCTCCGGGAGGGCGACACGATCGACAGCGCCTTCGTCGCCGAAGGCGGGCAGCAGTACCAGCCCGGCGCGTCCGCCGAGCTCGGGAGCTCCGGTGCGCCCGGAACGTTCGGCACCGCCAACCTGGGCGACCGCTACCGGATCGTCTGGCACTACCAGGCCTTTTCCGACGTGAAGACGTTCACCATCGGATACCGATTCCACGGGCTGGCGGTCGCCTACGACGACGTCGTCGACGTTAACCTCAAGGTCTGGGGCGACGAGTGGGACGTGCCGCTAGACCGGCTCACAGCTGACCTCGCCTTTCCGAACCAAGCATCAACCCTCGACTACCGAGCTTGGGGCCACCCAGTCTCGGTCCGCGGGGACGTCACGCGTCACGCGGGCGGGCCGGTCCTGCGGGCCCTGCAGGTTCCGCCGCATCAATTCGTCGAGCTGCGGGTCGTCTTCCCCCGCAACCTCCTGACCTCTACCGGCGGGGCACAAGTCCGGTCCGGGGCCGCGCTGCAACGCATCGTGGCGGAGGAGCGCGAGGACGCTGCTGCATTCGAGCGCGACCAGGAGCGGATCCACGGAGCTCTCCGCCACATCGGACGGACGATCCTCATCCTGCTCGCCGTCGGTTTCCTCCCGGCCCTCGCCATTCTCGCGGCCACATACTGGTTCTTCGGGCGCGAGCTCAAGACCGGGTATGACCGCGAGTACGAGCAGGAACCCCCCTCCGACCTGGAGCCGGCGCTCGTTCCGCCCCTCCTGCGCCAAAGCTCGCGGGTTGGCTCGCTCGAGTTCACTGCCACCCTCTTCGACCTCATACGGCGTGGCCGCTACAAGGCCGAGCCGGTCACGACGCAGAAGTCGACCTGGGCCGGCCTTCGCCACCAGGAGATTGCAGACCTCGAGCTGACGAGAGGGGAAGACGTCGAGCTCATTCCGCTCGAAAGGGACGTCGCGCGGGTCGTCGACGCAGTGCTGGTGTCCGGGCCCGAGCGGCTCTCCAACTTCCGCGACCGGATCAAGGAAGACCGTGAGGAGAACAGCAAGCGCTTCCAGGACTTCAAGAAGGCCGTCGCCACGACCATCCGGCAGCGGCGCTGGTTCATCCCGACCGGGCTCTGGCTCCTGATCGGCGGCGGATTCCCACTCGCCGCTGTCGGCGCCATCTTGCTCTGGACCGGCGTCCAGCGGTTCCAGTCCTTTGCGCCCCGCTGGACCGACGTGCTCCTCATCGCCTTCGGGATCTGCGGGCTGACCAACGCGGCCGTCATCGCCTTCTCCGCGTTTCAGGTGCGGATGTGGCGGCGCCGCTCGGCCAAGATCGAGAAGGAAGCCGAGCAGTGGGAGGCGTTCCGGCGCTATCTCACCGATTTTCCGCGGCTGGACATCGCTCCGCCCTCGACCCTCGAGCTCTGGGAGCGTTACCTCGTCTACGGCATCGCCTTCGGAATCGCCGAGCGGGTGCTGCAAGGAGCCCAGCTCTACATGCCCGAGGCGCTCCATCAGCAGAGCTCCGTTTACTGGATCAACGGCAACGGCGACCTCGGCTCGGGACCGAGCGCGCTTGGCATCAGCGACCTGAGCGCCGGCTTCGGAAGCGCGCTCGCGCCTCCGTCAAGCGGGTCAGGCGGGTTCGGCGGCGGCTTCTCCGGCGGAGGAGGCGGAGGCGGCGGCGGGGGTGGCGGCGGAGCCTGGTAGACGCCGCTAACGGTGGCTAGCCCGAAAGGGTGTTTCAGCCCCGCCGGGAGCGCCCGATAGTCAGGACATGAGGTTGGTTTGGGGTGCCGGTGCGCTGTGCGCAGTCGTGCTCGCGACCGGGTGTGGAAGCAGCAAAGCGGTCGTCCGGCTGGAGATCGTCAAGCAGGTGGCCTTCAAGACGGAAAGCGTGGGGTCGGCGCGCGTCTCCTTCAAGGGCTCCGTCACCTTCAACCACGACCACGCCCAGCGGTACGAGTTCAAGGGACACGGCGTCACAGACTTTGAAACGGACTCGTCGAGGATGAGGGTCGCCTACAAGTTTCCGGGTCCGGTGCAGCAGCTCATGAAGAGGCAGTTCGGCCGCGCGCCGAGCGCGGACCTCATCCTGGACGGCCACAAGGGCATCGTCCTCTACATGCGCTTTCCATTCCTGCAGCGGCTCATGCCGCGCGGAAAGAGCTGGCTCAAGGCTGACATCGTCGAGATGGGCAAGGCGTACGGGCTCGATCTCGACCGCCTCAAGGAGACGAGGCGGAGCGATCCCGGCCTCATGCTCGCCTACCTCAAATCGGCGGTGGGTGTCAGGAGGGTCGGCTCGGATCTCGTTCGCCGCGAGGTCACGACCCACTACTCGACGATCGTCAAGGCGGAAACGTTCATCCAGGAGGCGCCGCCCGACCAGCGCAAGGCGATGAGGAAGTTCCTCCGCCTGATGGACATCAAGACGTATCCGGTCGACATCTGGGTCGCCAGCGACGGCGTCGTGCGCAAACTCGCCGTCGAGCTCGAGTACAAGCTGCCGGACGGCGAGTACGTGAAGATGCAGGTCAGCGAGGAGTACTACGACTTCGGCATCGGGACGAACATCAAGCCTCCGCCCCGAAAGAGCGTGATCGACGTCACGCCGCGCCTCCAGCACAGAGGTCAGGCGCCCAAGCGCCTCGCCGCGTAGAGCGCGATCGCGCCTGCTACCGCCACGTTCAGCGACTCCGCCCCCTCCGCGAGCGGAATCGAGACGAGCTCGTCGCACGAGGCTGCCACGTCCTCCGGGAGGCCCTCTCGCTCGGCGCCGAGGACGAACGTCACGCGCTCGGGCAGCTCGACCTCATCGAGTGGCCTTCCACTGTGGGCAACCAACCCGATGCGAGGCTGAGGCGCCTCGTCGAAGGCCGCGAACGGGACGCGGAAAACCGACCCCATCGAGGCCCGCAGCGCCTTTGACGAGGTCGGGTCGGCGCACCCGGGCGAGAGGGCGAGGAAGGCGGGCCCAAGCGCATCCGCGGTGCGGACAAGCGTGCCGATGTTGCCAGGATCGGCCACTCGCCAAAGGGCAAGTCCCTTGGCCGCCTCGGCGCCGTGCTTCAGGTCAGCTCGGCGGAAGACCGCGATGATGCGGGGCGGATGCGCCAGGGTGGACACTTCCCCCAGCAACTCGGGAGCCACTGTCTCGGCGCGCGGAATCCGGTCGGAGAGCGCGGGGCGCTCGGCGTCGATCAGCGCCTCGACTGGTTCCAGCCCGGCATCCAACCCGGCCGCGACGAGGTCTTCGCCCTCGCAGGCGAAGAGGCCGAGCTTGTCACGCTGGCGCCGCGACGCAAGCTTGCGTACGAGCTTGAGCCTGGGATTGGCAGCCGAGGTGATCACGCGAGCCACTCCATTTGGTTGGCGTGGCCGTCGAGACGAGCGAGTCGTCGCCCCTCTTCGGGCCACCGGCGGACTTCGAGCGTGAGCCCTTCGTAACTGATGTCCTCCGCCGCCACCTCGTAGGCGACGTGGGCGAGCGAGCCACGCTCTCCTTCGCGCTCGAGCGTCTCATCGAGCAACGAGCGATCTGAGTCCCCGAGATAGACCGTCGAGACGGAGTGAAAGACGACGGTGAGCGCCTCGAGGTCTCGATCCGCGAGGAGCGGGGGCAACACCTCGACGAAGTCGCCTTCCATGAGTCGGGGCGGGTCCGTGCGGATGATCTCGACCGCCCGCCGAACGCGGTCCAGCCTTGCCGTCTGGTCGGCCCAGACGAACGCCTCGAGGAGGCGCGCTCCGTGGTCCGTGGTCACGTCGACGGGATGGCGATCGATACCGGCTCTGCCGCGAACGTCGACCTCCGTGCCGAGGAGCGCCGGCGGAGGCCCGCCAGCTGCATCGCCAGAGAGTTCGAGGGGCGCGCTCGGGCTTCCCCATGTCTCCGGCCCGTACCGGTACCGATACCGGTCCCAGAAGAGGTTGAGCCCGGCGCTCGGGCCGAGCTCGATGAGGTCGACCGGCCGCTCGTCCACGACGCTCAGGAACCCGGGCAGGAGTCCCCAGGAGCGCTGCACTTCGTTCGTCTGGACAGGATGTTCGGCGACGAAACGCGTCAGCCAGTCGCGATTCGCTTCGAGGACGCCCCCCAGCTTGCCCCACGGGTGTTGGACGACCCCCGAGAGCTCGAGGTAGTGGACGCCGCCGAAGAGGCGCAAGGGGGCTTCCCAGCTCGGCTCGTTCCCGACGATCTCGGCGACGACCGGGTCGTCCGCGTACGAGCGGGCCAGGTTTGCGTAAAGCTTGGAGCCGCCGCGCTCGAAGTCGTCCGCCATGCGGCGAAAGACTTTGGCGACGGTCTCCTCGGCCAGCCTAGGAGTTGAGGGCTGCCTTCGCCTCGGCCGCGATGGCCGAGAAGGCCGCCGGATCGTTGACCGCGAGATCGGCCAGGACCTTGCGGTCGAGCTCGATGTTGGCCTTGCGGCAACCGGAGACGAACTGGTTGTAGGAAAGGCCCTCCTGGCGCGCCGCAGCGTTGATCCGGATGATCCAGAGTCGGCGGAAGACGCGCTTCTTCTTCTTGCGGTCGCGGTAAGCATGGACGTCCGCGTGGATGAGCGATTCCTTCGCCTTGCGATACGAGACGTGCGGCTGGCCGACGTAGCCCTTCGCCTGCTCGAGCACCTTGCGACGCTTCTTGCGCGCATGCACCGATCGCTTGATGCGCGGCATTCCTTCTTCTCCTCCCTACTTTCCGAGCAGGCGCCGGACTTCGCGCGCGTCCTTGCCCTCGACCGCGTGGTCGCGGCGAAAGGCGCGCTTGCGCTTGGCGCTCTTCTTTTCCAGGTTGTG
>DASXSE010000016.1:0-2157 GCA_036506175.1 Gaiellaceae bacterium | reverse complement strand
ACGACGAGGGTGCGCGGTTATCTCCGCGTGCTAGGTGCAGTGCCCCCGTAGACGGCCTTGCTCCGCTCGTAGGCGTACCGCTCGAGGAGCAGCGCCTGCCTGCGGATGCGGGCCATGGCCTTCGCGTCGAGGTTCCGGACTCGGGTCAGGACCAGGACCTCGTGGTCCTCGTCGTTCGCTCCGAGCCAACCGACGCGGACGTTGCCGCGCCCGCGGGCGTAGTACTTGAGCTGTGATGCGTCCGGCTTGCTTCGCTCGAACTCGCGGATGACGAGGACGCCCTTGTAGCAGCCCGCCGGAACGCAGGTCTGCTGGTCGACCTTGTACGTCTGTCCGCGGTCGGCCCAGTTGACAGGCGGCGGGGCGAAGCCCTGCGCGTAATCAGCGGCACCGAGCCGCGGGTGCGCGGTCATCGCTATCCCGGCCCTCGCTCCCTCGACGCCGTGGATCCAGGCAGGAGTGGCGACGATCTTCCCGCCCTCGTACTCCGCCGGATACTCGCCAAGGTGCCATACGTTGCCCTCGTTGTCCTGCGCGAAGAAGGCGAGCTCCGCCTCGGCGAGTGTGCCTCCGCGCCAGTCCTGCTCCCAGAGGACGACGTTGCGTACGCCCGCGACCGGCTTGACGAGGTCGGTGACCGTCGAGACCAGGCGGTGCGAGATTCTGGCCCCGTCCTCGAAGGTGGAGCCCTCGAATACCAGCATCCTCCCCGGCCTGAGCGGGAGCCACGGATTGTCGACGACCGTCGAGTGATCGAAGCTCGCGCGGGAGAAGTCCCCCGCCGAGATCCTCTTGTCCGGCGGCGACGTGCCGGACGCCGTGTTGGATCGACTTTCGCCGCAGGCAGCCGCGACGAGCAGGAGGGCCGCCACCGAGGCGACGGCGGCGACGGCGTTCAGGCGGGCCTTCACGAGCTTGAGACCGATTCGACGGCGACTAATCACCCGATCCTCCTTGTCCGAGACTCGAGGAGATGTTGAGCGGATGAGATCAATGTGGGATGCACGGCGCCCCTCAAGGAGTCGCCTGACGATTTGCCCTACCGAAACGCAGGTACAGCGACGGCACGACGAACAGGTTGAGCAGCGTCGAGGTGACGAGGCCGCCGACGACGACCACGGCCAGGGGGTGCTCGATCTCGTGGCCGGGTACGTCGCCGGAGACGATGAGCGGCACGAGTGCGAGCCCGGTCGCGAGCGTCGTCATCAGGATCGGCGAGAGCCGCTCGAGCGCGCCGCGCAGGACCAGCGCGCGGCCAAAGGTCATTCCCTCGTCGCGCTCGAGGTGCTGGAAGTGGTTGATCATCAGGATCCCGTTCCGCGCGGCGATCCCGAACACGGTGTAGAAGCCGACGAGTGAGCCGAGGGAGAGGACGCCTCCGCCGAGCCACGCCGCGAGCGCCCCTCCGACCAGCGCGATCGGCAGGGTGAAGAACGACAGAGCGGCCAGGCGGAAGCTGCCAAACGATGCCTGGAGCAGGAGGAAGATCGCGACCGCGGCGCCGATCCCGTAGAGAAGCAGGCGCTTCTGCGCCGACTGACGCTCCTTGTACTCGCCGAGCACCTCTGCGTGGTAGCCGAGTGGGAAGTTGGTGTTCTCGACCGTCTCCTCGACGTCGCGGGCGACGGAGCCGAGATCACGTCCCTTCACGCCGACGAAGACGTCGATCACCCTCTGCGTTTGCTCGTGGTGAATCACGTTCGGCAACGGCTTAATCTGCATCCGCGCCACCTGCCCCAGGAGCACATGTCCGCCGCCGGGTGTGTCGATCGGAAGGCTGTAGATGCTCTGAACGCTGTTGCGCGTCTCGGGGGTACTCCACACGTGGACGTCGTATGCCCTGCCGCCTCTGAAGATGTCGCCCACCTCTTCACTCTCGACCAGGGTGGCCGCCGCCCTGCGGACGTCGCCCGGCTTCACCCCGTAACGCTGCGCCGCGGCGAGGTTCACCTTCACCTCCATCTGCGGCACGCCCTCTTGGAACTCGACGAAGGCGACGTCGACGCCATCGAGCTCCGCGATCTTGTCCCGCACCTCGTCCGCCTTCTGGCGGATGAGCCTCAGGTCCGAACCGAAGATGCGCACGTCGATGGGCTCGCTCGAGCCCGCGAGCACCTCGTCGATTCGTTCGTTCAGGTACGTCTCCACGTTCTGGAA
>DASXSE010000015.1:0-44923 GCA_036506175.1 Gaiellaceae bacterium | reverse complement strand
TGCGCTGTTCGAGAACTGTTATCTGCCGGAGTTCAGGGAGACGACGCGCGCGCTTCGGGATGAGTACGACGGGTCGTACGAGCGCTTCTGGGAGGACTTCCGCTCGCGCCCGGCCTTCTCGAAGGACTCCGACCACGTCCTGCTCGACTCCTGGTGCATGGCCGCGTGCTACTCGGCGGACGAGGACGGGACGGTTCGACTTCCGTTCGACCCGGCGACGGGGCAGGTGATCCCCGAGATCTGGGAGCGCTGGCTCGAGAAGGATCCGGTCCGGATGGTTGCCAAGCATGCCGACGCTATGCGCCGTATGAGAGCGATCTACATCGACGCCGGCAGAAAGGACGAGTGGTACCTCGATCTCGGCGCCGAGGCCTTCCGCCGCGCACTCGCGGAAATCGGCGTCACGGACGTCTACTTCGAGCTCTTCGACGCCACGCACATGGGTATCGAATACCGCTACCCGGTCGGGCTCGTGTACCTCGCCGATCTTCTGAGGCCAAAGCCTGCTTAGGCCGCGAGGTTGTCGAGCTCGCCGGCGCGGTCAAGCGCCCAGAGCTCCGTGAAGCCGCCGATGGCACGGTCGTCGATGAAGATCTGCGGCACTGTCCAGCGGCCGGTAATGTCGAGGAGCTTCTGGCGGAAGGCCGGATCGTCGTCCATATGGATCTCCTCGTACTCGATGCCGCGCTCGTCGAGGAGGGCCTTCGCGCGCACGCAGTAACCGCACCAGGCGGTCGTATACATCCGAATCCGTGCCATCCCCATTTACAACGCGTTCCGAGCGACTCGGATTCCGCGAGAAGCCCCCGAAGCCGCCTCTAGACTGGGCTTCGTGTCGTCCCGAACCTGGAAGACGGAAGCCGTCGTCCTTCGCTCGATCCGCTTTGCCGAGGCCGATTGCGTGCTCCATCTGTACACGCTCGAGCGCGGACGTGTCGGCGCGATTGCCAAGGGTGTTCGCAAGACGAAGTCGCGCTTCGGCGCTCGCCTCGAGCCGTTCAGCCATGTCGAGCTGCTGCTGCACGAGGGTCGCGGCGAGCTGCACACCGTGCGAGGCGCCGACCTCGTCCGGTCACACGACGAGAGTCGGAGAGACGGGTACCGCCTGGCCGTCGGGCACATCGGGGTCGAGGCGATGCTCCGACTGTTCGTCGAGCAGGACGCGAACCCGCCGGCCTTTCACGCGCTCACGCGCTTCCTCGATCTGCTCGACGACGTCGAGTCGAGGCTTCCTGCGCAACCCGCGCTCGATCCGCTCGCTCTTTCGTTTCAACTGAAGCTGCTCTGGCTCTCGGGCTATCTCCCGCATCTCACCGGGTGTGCATCGTGCGGCGAGGAGCGGCCGCTGATTGGCTTTTCGGCCCAGGCCGGCGGCGGAGTTTGCGAGAGCTGCCAGGCGGGCGCGCTGACTGTCTCCGCCGAAGGATTCGAGACGATCCGTGGCTTTCTCGAGCGGCCGCTTGCCGAGGCCGGCGCCTCGTCCCCGCGCGGCCTCCGCGAGTGCCTCGCGGTAATCGAGAGCTCGTACGAGTATCACGGCGGCTTCCGCCTCAGGACTCTCGCGCAAAGGGCCTAGGATCCAGCGCGTGAGCGCTACCACCTACCAGGACATGATCGCCGGCCTGGAGCGCTACTGGGCCGACTACGGCTGCGTGCTCATGCAGCCGTACCACACTGAAGTGGGCGCCGGGACGTTCAATCCTGCCACCTTCCTGCGCTGCCTCGGCCCACACCCGTGGAAGGCCGCGTACGTGGAGCCTTCCATTCGCCCGACCGACGGGCGCTACGGCGAGAACCCATTCCGCTTCCAGCACTACTTCCAGTACCAGGTCGTGCTGAAGCCTGCACCCGAGGACGTCCTCGATGTCTACTTCGGCTCGCTCGATTCCATCGGAATCGACCTGCGCAAGCACGACGTTCGTCTTGTCGAGGACGACTGGGAAGGCCCGACCCTTGGCGCATGGGGTCTCGGCTGGGAGGTGTGGTGCGACGGGATGGAGGTGACCCAGTTCACCTACTTCCAGCAGCTGGGCGGACTCGAGCTCGACCTCATTCCCGCGGAAATCACGTACGGCCTCGAGCGCCTCGCGATGTTCTTGCAAGGGAAGAGGTCGGCTTTCGAGCTGGAATGGGCGCCGGGCGTGACCTGGGGCGAGGTCTACCGCGAGAACGAGCGCGAGTGGTCTGCCTACAACTTCGAGGTCGCTCCGGTGGACGTCCTCAAGCGCCGCTTCGAGGAGCATGAGACCGAATGCCGCGACCTCGTCGCCCGCGAGCTCCCGCTGCCCGCATACGACCAGGTGCTGAAGTGCTCCCACGCGTTCAACCTTCTGGACGCTCGAGGGGCTATCTCGGTCACGGAGCGCGCGGCCTATATCGCCCGCGTGCGCAACCTCGCTCGGCTGGTCGCCGAGCAGTACGTGGAGAAGCTTGCCGAAGCTCCTGTTTGAGATCGGCTGCGAGGAGCTGCCCGCATCCGCGTGCCGCGAGGCCGAGGCGCAGCTGCCCGAGCTCTGCCGGAACGAGCTCGGCGTGGAGCCGGCGCACGTTTTCGTCGGCCCGAGACGGCTTGCAATCGTGGTCGAGGACTTACCGGAGCGATCGCCGGACGAGTGGGTGCAAGGGCCGCCTGAGCATCTGCGCGAGAAGGCCGCCGAGGGCTTTGCGCGCAAACAAAGGGTCTCCGTCGAAACCTTGGAGGTACGCGACGGCTTCATCGGAGTCGTCGTCCCCGGGAAGCCGGTGGCGGAGGCCCTGCCCGACCGCCTGGAGACGATTGTCCGGGGACTGACCTTCGCAAAGACGATGCGCTGGGACGAGAGCGGCCTCCGCTTCGCACGGCCCGTGCGCTGGCGCTGTGCACGTCTGGACGGCGACGCCGTGGAGGGGATCGGCACGACTTCGTACGGACACCGCTTCACGCAAGGCGCCGTCGAGGTTCCGTCGGCCGACGGGTATGCGAGCACGTTACGTGAGGCGGACGTCGAGCCGGATGCTGCTGAGCGCCGGCGGCAGATCGTCGACGGCCTCGACACGATCGGCGGGTGGAGCGATCCCGCAGGCGTGCTCGACGAAGTCGTGTATCTCGTCGAGAAGGTGGATGTCCTGGCAGGCGCTTTCGACGAGAAGTTCCTCCAGCTCCCGGAGCGCGTCGTGCAGACGGCCATGCAGTCGCACCAGCGCTATTTCCCGCTCGACGGGAACCGCTTCGCATTCGTCGCCAACGGTGGCGATCCCGGAACTGTCCTGGCGGGGAACGAGAACGTCCTCGAGGGACGGCTCGAGGACGCGTCCTTCACGTTCGAACGCGATCTCGCGGGCGGCATAGACGGGCTCCTGAAGGAGCTCGTCTCGATCACATTCGTCGCCGGTGCGGGCACGTTCGCCGCGAAATCCGAGCGGCTCGTGGCGCTCGTCGAGGAGCTCGGTGGGGGTGAGGCGTCCATGGAGGCCGCGCGCCTTGCCAAGGCCGACCAGGCCGCTGAGCTCGTGCGGGAGTTCCCCGATCTAGAAGGCCACATCGGCGCCGAGTACGCTCGCCTCGCCGGCTATCCGGAGGCGGTTTGTGCCGCGATCGATGAGCAGTACCTGCCCGAAAGCGCGGGCGGCCCTCTTCCGGAGACCGAGGCCGGTCGCGTCCTCTCCGCTGCGGACAAGGTCGACAACCTCACTGTGGCCTTCTCGCTCGGGCAGCGCCCGACCGGCTCCCGGGATCCGTACGGCCTCCGTCGTGCTGCGATCGGCCTCTGCCGGCTCGCGCTCGAGGCTGGGCTCGAGCTCGACGTTCCCGCGCTCGTGTATCGGAATCTCCAACTGCTGACGCACCAGGGAGCCGAGATCAAGGACGACCCATCGGACGTCGTGGATTTCGTCGAGGAGCGGCTCGAAGGCCTGCTCGATGTCCCGGTGGAATTCGTGCGCGCGGCGCGCGCAAGCGGCGTCACGGAGCTCGGCGCGGTCGCCCGGCTCGCCGAGGCGCTCGCCCGCGCGGCCACGTCGGAGGAGTTCGACCGAGCATACGTCGCGTTCGATCGCGCGAATCGCCTCGCTGGGAAAGCCGATGGAGCGGCATCCCAGTTGGATGCAAAGCTCGCCACCGACGAGGCCGAGATCGCGCTGATCGAGGCACTCTCCGGAGCCTCTCCGAAGATCGAGGCGGCTCTCGAGGCTCGCGATTTCGAGGCGGCGCTTGCTGCCGCGGCGGAGCTCGGCCCGCCCGTGGACCGATTCTTCGACGAAGTGCTCGTCATGGCGGAGGACAGCCAGGTGCGCGCGAACCGGCTGCGCCTTCTACTCGAGGTCCGCGACGCCGTCGGCGCGCTCGGCGACCTGTCGCAGATCCCGAGATGAAAGCACCGCTTGAGATCCACGTTCTTTCCGACTCGACCGGAGAGACGGCGATGCGCTTCGCCGAGGCGGTCGAGCGCCAGTTTCCTGAGGAGAACTTCGAGATCGTCCGCCACCCGCGGATCACGAGTGTTGACGACGTCCAACTCGCGGCGGCCCGCGCCCGCGGGCGGCGCGCCGTGGTCATGTACACGCTCGTCGAGCCGCAGTTCCGGGAGGCGATGCGGACGCTCTGCAAGCGCTACCGCCTGCACTACTGCGACCTGCTCGGGCATCCGATCGAGGCGGTCGCGCGCGTCTCGGGCCAGCCGGCGACGATGACGCCCGGTGCGAGGCCGATCCTCGACTCCAGCTACTTCAAGCGGATGGCGGCGATCGAGTTCGCGGTCCGGTACGACGACGGAGTCGCCGCGCACGGGTTGAAGGATGCGGACATCGTCCTCGTCGGCGTGTCGCGTAGCTCGAAGACGCCGCTCTCGATGTACCTCGGTTACCTTGGCTACAAGACTGCGAACGTGCCGATCGTGGGCGGCATCGAGCCGCCGAAAGAGCTGTTCCAGATCGATCCTGGGAAGATCGTCGGCCTCACGATCGACGCGAAGGCGCTGGCCGAGATCCGGGGCGAGCGCGCCCGCGTCATGCGCGGATCGCAGAAATACGCCGACCTCGTCGAGATCTACGAGGAGCTCGAGCACGCGGAAGCCGTTCATCGCCGGCTCGGCTGCCCCATCATCGAGGTCTCGAACCTGGCGATCGAGGAGACCGCGCGGCGCATCATCCACCTGGTCGAGCAGCGCCGCCTGGCTGCCAAGGAATGAAGCAGAAGCGCCCGATTCCGTTTTACTACTGGCCTTTTTGGATGGTGCTCCTCGCGGCGGCCCTGTTCATCTTCTACGTGCTCTTCACGCCCGTCTGGATGGGAATCCGCTTCGTTTCCTGGATCGCCGAACGCCGGAACCTCTGAATCAGCTCCTCTAACGAGGTACCCCTCGCGGATACCCCATTCGGTCATGGCGCCTTCGCCATGCCTCAGCCATCGTCAGTCCCTAACGGGCTAGGAAGACGTGGGGCGCCGCAGCCTACGTCTCGGCCCGAGTTGAGGCGGCTCGGCACCACGGCCGCCTCTCTTTTTGTCCGTTAGTGGCCGTCGAAGAAGCCGGACTCGAGGCCCGAAACGAGCGCGAGCGCGACGAGAACGACCAGAACGGCTGCGGTGAGGAGGGACGCGCGCATGGCGCCAGTCTCGCCGCGGTCGCCATGAGCGTCAAGGCGGCCGAAACGGACGTGATCTAATCGCCCGTCATGGGAAAATCTGTCCGCGCCCACATGGACACCTACGTCTACGACTTCGCCGAGGGTGCCGACCTCGGCCGCGAGCTTCTCGGCGGCAAGGGCGCCGGCCTCGCCGAGATGACGGCAATCGGGATTCCCGTCCCCGCGGGATTCACCGTGGCGACCGCCGCTTGCGTCGAATACATGCAAAACGGCCGCGCGCTTCCGCCTCGGCTCGAGGACGAGATCGCCACCCATGTCGAGCGTCTCGAGCAAGCGACCGGAAAACGCTTCGGGGATCCTGAGGATCCCCTCCTCGTCTCGGTCCGCTCGGGAGCCGCCGTCTCCATGCCGGGGATGATGGACACGATCCTCAACCTAGGGTTGAACGACGAGTCGGTCCAAGGGCTTTCGCGCGCGACCGAAAATGAGCGCTTCGCCTTCGACGCGTATCGCCGGCTGATTCAGATGTACGGCCACGTCGTCGATGGGGTCGACGCGCACGAGTTCGAGGAGGCGATTGCGTCCCTGAAGGGAAAGCGCGGTGTCCGCGAGGACGTCGAGCTCGAGGCGAGCGATCTGCGCGAGCTCGTGGAGCGCTTCAAGGAGATCTACAGCAGCGCTGTCGGCGCCGACTTCCCACAGGACGCCCGTGACCAGCTCGAGCGCGCCGTCCGTGCCGTCTTCGACTCGTGGGACACGCCTCGCGCGCAGGTCTACCGGCAGGCCAACGGGATCCCGGACGATCTCGGGACTGCGGTGAACGTCGTCCAGATGGTCTTCGGGAACAAAGGGGAGGAGTCCGGCACGGGAGTCGCGTTCACCCGTGACCCGTCAACCGGCGAGCGGGGGCTCTGGGGCGAGTTCCTCACGAACGCGCAGGGGGAGGACGTCGTCGCAGGCATCCGTACGCCGCAGCCGCTCGCCGCGATGAAGGAGCGCCTCCCTCGGGCCTTCGACGAGCTCGTCGAGACGATGCGTCGCCTGGAGGACCACTACCGCGAGATGCAGGACATCGAGTTCACGATCGAGGACGGCCGCCTGTATCTCTTGCAGACCCGGAGCGGCAAGAGGACGGCTCAGGCGGCGCTCAAGATCGCCGCCGACATGGTCGACGAGGGTCTGATCTCGAAAGAGGAAGCGGTCTCGCGCATCGATCCGAAGCAGCTCGATCAGCTCCTCCATCCGATGATCGACCCGAACGCCGACTACCAGCCCGCCGCCAAGGGGCTCAACGCCTCGCCCGGCGCGGCGACCGGCAAGATCGTCCTCGACGCGGACGAAGCGGAGGATCAGGGCAAAGCGGGGAAGGACGTCATCCTCGTCCGCTGGGAGACGACCCCCGACGACATCCATGGGATCCTCGAGGCCCGCGGTGTGCTCACAGCCCAAGGCGGCATGACCTCCCACGCCGCCGTGGTCGCGCGCGGGATGGGCAAGCCGTGCGTCGCAGGGTGCGAGGCTCTGACGATCGACGTGGGCAAGCGCACGATCTCCGTTGGCGGACAGGACCTCGCTGAAGGAGACGTGATCACGATCGACGGCGGCTCCGGCGAGGTGATCGTCGGCGAGGTCAAGCTCGTTCCCCCGCGGATCAACGAGGACTTCGAGCGCCTGCTCGGCTGGGCCGACAGGCTCCGTCGGCTGAAGGTGCGCGCGAATGCCGACACGCCGGCCGACGCGGCGAAGGGCCGCGAGCTCGGCGCCGAGGGGATCGGACTCTGCCGCACCGAGCATATGTTCATGGCCGAGGACCGTCTCCCGCTTGTCCGCGCGATGATCATGGCGAGCGGGGAGGAGGAGCGCCGCGAAGCGCTCAGCAAGCTCTTGCCGCCGCAGCAGGAGGACTTCGAGGGGATCTTCGAAGCGATGGCGGGGCTCCCCGTCACCATCCGCCTGCTCGACCCGCCGCTGCACGAGTTTCTGCCCCCGCTCGAAGAGGCGGAGTCGCCGGAGATGGCCCGGCGGATTCGCGCGCTCCGCGAGGCGAATCCGATGCTCGGAACGCGTGGCTGCCGTCTCGGCCTGCTCTACCCGGAGATCTACGAGATGCAGGTGCGGGCGATCGTCAGGGCCGCCGCGGCCGTCGAAAGTCGAACCGGCAAGAAGCCGCTCGTCGAGATCATGCATCCGCTCGTGGGCTTTGCCGAGGAGCTCAGGCGGCTACGCGAGCTGACGGTTCGCACAGCGGCCGAGGAAGGCGGCGCCGAGTACCTGTGCGGGACGATGATCGAGCTCCCGCGCGCCTGCATCCGGGCCGACGAGATCGCCGAGCACGCGGACTTCTTCAGCTTCGGAACGAACGACCTGACGCAGACGGCCCTCGGTTTCTCCCGCGACGACGCCGAGGGGAAGTTCCTCACCCGCTACCTCGACGACCGCATCCTGAACGCGAACCCGTTCGAGACGCTCGACCGAAGCGGTGTGGGCGACCTCATGGAGATCGCGGTCGGACGGGCGCGCGCGGTGAAATCGGGCCTGAAGATGGGCATCTGCGGCGAGCATGGCGGCGATCCGGCTTCCGTCGCCTTCTGCCACGGGCTCGGGCTGGACTACGTCAGCTGCTCCCCCTATCGCGTGCCGCTCGCACGCCTGGCGGCGGCCCAGGCCGCCCTGAAGGAAGCGGGCGTCGCCCCCGTACAGGTCGGCGGCTAGCCGTTAGTTTCCGAGCGGGAGGATGTAGGTGTGGTAGGCCGCGCGGCTCTTCGGCTTGTTGCCGAGGTCGAAGATCGACCCTATCTGGCTCTTGTACCAGGCGATGAGCACGACGCGGGAATGGTTCTTGACGAAGCTTGCCATGCGCCGGACGAAGGCCGGATCGTCGATTCCCCACAGGCCCCACTCACCGATCGCATACGGCTTGTTCGGATGCGCGGCGTACAGCGCCGCGTTCGCCTCCCACTCCGCGTTGAACCTGATGTCGTAGAGATCGTTGCCCACGATGTCGACGAAGTTGTCGCCAGGGTAGTACGCCTTCGCGCTGTTCGCGCTGATGTCCGGGCTGCCGTAGCCCTGCGGATTCCACATGACCCGCAGCTGCGGCACGGGCAGCGATGGAAGGTCGTGCGAGATGCTGAGGCGCGGCATGTTCCACTTGACGAGCTTCGCGTTGATCTGATCCAGCGGTCCGCCGTGGAGGATGATGTAGATGCGCCGGAAGGCCTGGCGGAAGTTGCCCTGCGAATGCGCGGCGCCGCGGAACGAGCCGTCCGCGTTGAACGCGCAGTAGTAGTTCCAGTAGCCGTTCATCTCCGCCATCGGGCGCACGATCAGCGGCCCGCCCCAGACCGAGGCCTCGTGGTTCAAGTCGAAGAGGTAGGCGTCGCCCTTGCCGTTCTTGATCTGCGCCGGAGTGAGGAGCTCCCCGCCGCCGTAGCCCTTGGTGCCGAACCCGATCATCGGGGTGTTGCCCAGCATCGGGAACCAGGCCTCGAACTGTCTGCCCCACTTGTAGCCCTGGTTCCAGGCGAGGAAGACGTGGCCCGTGTCGGTCACCTGCCCCGTCTGCGACCTGAAGCGATCCTTGTCGCCTGCCAGTCCGAGGAGGATGGATCCATGCGCGCTCGGCACGAGCGCGAGGGCAAAGACGACGGCTAGGAGGTATCGCCTCACGTCCCTGCTATCGGAGGGTGGACGAGAAGCTTTAGCGCCCCGTTTGAGTTTCTTAAATTCGCTGTTAGGGCGGAGGCGGGGCTTGGGGGTAGCGAAGCCGAACCTCGTCAATGAAGCCGACCAGGCGCTCCGCGAGCTGTGGATCGCGGATCTCGAGCACGTTCTCCGCGTTCACCTCGCCCGAGTGAGACATGTTGTAGCTCCCGGTGAAGACGTAGTCGTCCATCACGGCCGCCTTGGCGTGCATGTAGTCGTGCACGTCCCCCCGGCCGTATGGAGTCGACTCCTTGCCGGTGAACGCGCCCGCGAGCACGCGCCTAATGAGGGGAACCTTCCACTCCGCGTTGCCGTTCAGCTCCCACTGGTGGTAGACGCCCTTCATCTGGGTCGCGTCGACGACGCCGGCGACGTCCACCTTCCCGTCCGAGATCGTTTCGGCGAGAGCGCCGAGGACCGGGCCGGAGGTAATGACCGGCGAAGCGATCCGGATCCGGTTCTTCGCGCGCGCGATTCGATGCGCGAGCCGAGTCGCTAGGGCTTCGCCGTGGCCCGGTGTGAACCACGTACGCACACGGATCTCGCCGACCCGGATCGGATTCGGGTCGACGAAGCCGCTTTGGGCGACGTCCTCGGTCGTCCACAGCTGCTCGAAATCTGTCGTGTAGGCCCGGGCGACCTCTTCAGAGTCGACGATCGCGATGACGTTCTCCTCCCGGCTCCAGGAGTCATCCGTCCAGTTCGTCGAGCCCGTCCAGACGGCCTCTCCGTCGCGGATGACGTACTTGTGATGCATCAGGTCGGGGATCCCCGAGATTCCTTTGGTGGGGACGTCGAGGCTGTCGATCACGCTCGGCTCCCCTCGCGGAGGAGGCGGTACGGGGATCGGGCGCTCGTGGTCGACGTTGAAGGCGAGCCGGACGTTGACGCCGCGGTGCGCCGTGTTCGTGAGGGCGCTGGCGACGAGCTTCGCGGTGGGGTGGTCGAGGTCGAAGTCGTACAGCGCCAGGTCGAGAGTCTTCTTCGCAGCGGAGAGGAACTCACCCACGAACTCGGCGATCTCGAGGGCGCTCTGCCCGCCGTCCGTCAGTGTGCGTATCTGGATCGTCAGGCGTAACCGCGCACGCGTAAGTAGGCGATTCCGACGCTGAGAACGGCTATCCCCAGCAGGCCCGCCACCGCCAGGACGTCGACACGTCCGTAGACGGCGTGCTTGCGGCCCCAGTCGGAGAGGACGAGGACGGTCAGAGCGCCGCCGATCAGGCCTCCGATATGTCCTCCGATCGAGACGTAGTTCAGGGTCAAGCTCAAGCCCAGGTTCAGGAGGATGATGAGGAGCGCCGACCCGCCGAAGACGTTGATGTGATGGCGCTCGAGTATCAGCCCTGCGCCGAGGATTCCGAAAACCGCGCCTGAGGCGCCGATCGTCGCTCCCGTGGGCGTGACGATGAGCGCGCCCGCCGAGCCGGCCAGGATCGAGAGGAAGTAGACGGCGAGGAACCGCCCGCGTCCGAGCATCCCCTCGAGCGGCCGTCCGAACCACCAGAGCATCAGCATGTTGAAAAAGAGGTGCAGGGGGCTCCCGTGCAGGAAGGCCGAGGTGATGAGCCGCCACCAGTCGCCGGCGGCGACCTCGTAAGCACGGAGATAGCCCTTCAGGAAGATCTCGCCGGAGGGGTTCGTCAGCGTCCCCCCGCCCGTCGCCTGGAGCAGGTACACGAGCACGTTGACCCCAATCAGCGTCTTCGTGACGATGAAGCCCGAGCCTTCGCCGGCCGCGGTTCGGACTCGGCCCGCCGCGCGCTTGGCGGCGGGCGGTCGTCCCGCGCACTCAGGGCATTTGATCCCGACCGCGCTGAACACCATGCAGTCGGTGCAGATGGGCCGCCCGCAGTTCGAGCAGCTGACCGCTGTCTCCGTCCCTGGATGGCGGTAGCAGACCTGGGTCTGCGTCTGCTCCGGCGTCGCCATCGGGGTCATCGTAACGGGGCGATGTAACGTCCCGGGCCGTGCACCTGCACGTTGCGTTTACACCTGCGGAGGCGACGAGAGTTCCGACCGGGATCGTCGTGGACGTTCTCCGCGCCACGTCCTCGATCGCGCAAGCGCTGGCGGGCGGCTACGAACGTATCCTCTGCTGCTCGGAGGTCGACGAGGCGCGGGCGTTGCGCGACGAGATTCCCGGCTCCGTTCTCGCGGGTGAGCGCTGGGCAGGGCCGATCGAAGGGTTCGATCTCGGCAACTCACCGCAGGACTTCGTGGAGCCGCGAGGCGAAACGCTCATCCTCACGACCACCAATGGCACGCGCGCGATCGTGGCCGCCGCAGCCGATTGCGACGAGGTTCTCGTCGGGAGCCTGCTGAACCTCGACGCGGTCGCAAGCGCGGCACGGGAGCGCGGGGAAGACGTCGAGGTCGTGTGCGCGGGTGTCGACGGGCGCTTCACGCTCGACGATGCCTACTGTGCGGGACGAATCGTGGAGCTGCTCGAAGGGGAGCGGACGGATTCGGCCGAGGCTGCGCTGCGTATCGCGAGGTCGTTTGGGAGCGCGGAGGAGGGGCTGCGCGCCTCTAAGAATCCGCATGAGTTCGTCGTCGAGCACGATCTCGAGTGGTGTGCCCGTGAGAGCGTCCTCGACGTGGTGCCGCGTTTCACCGCGATGCGCGGCCCCGCTGCCGAGATAGTGCGCGCATGAGGCGCCGTGTCATGATGGGCAGGCACCCTGCGGGAGCTCGTTCAGCCCGCCAGGAAGCCCTAGGAGGGATCAGCGCTGGTAGTGCTCGGCGGCATAGTGGGGGCGATCCTCGGCTTTCTAGTCGGACTGCTCATCACAGAGGTGATCGCTGGAAACCCCGCTGGCGGAAATGGGACATTCGACTGGCAGTTTTGGGTGGATGTCCTGCTTGCCATCGTAGGAGCGCTTGCGGGTTCGTCCCTGGTGCGCCGTTTTGCCAAGCGAAATGTCCAGGCGTCCTAGACGGCTCAACTAAGGCTTCGCGCAGGTCGTAGGAAATGCTTGACTTGACAGGAGAACGTGTGTTCGTGTAGAACATACGTTCCCATGATCGCTTGCCTCACGATTCCAGCCTTCACATTGCGAGCAGCTCTACGGGATCAGCCGGAGCTGCGCAGGGAACCGGTTGCGCTTGCACCGGCACCGGGGGAGCGGCCGCTCGTAGGTCCGTGCACGGGCGCAGCCGAGCGGGCGGGAGTGCGCCCAGGAATGCGCCTCTCCGAAGCACTCGCGACGTGCCCTGAGCTTCATCTCGTAGAACAGGATCCGGCCGGTGTCGAAGCGGAGTGGGAACGGATCCTGCGGCGGGTCGAGGACGCGGGCCTCACCGTCGAGCCTGTCCAGCCGGGGTGTGCGTATTTCGAGACGCGCGGGATCGAACGGCTGGCGGGCGGTGTACAAGCTGCTGTGCAGCGCGCTCTCGACGCAATCGGCGAGGCGTGGGAGCCCCGAGTAGGAGTCGCCGAGCGACGCTTTGCTGCTCTCGCGGCAGCAAGTGTCGCACCGGCGGGTCAGGCGCTCGTCGTCGACGACGAGAAGACCGAGCTCTTCCTCGCGCCGCTGCCGCTCCATCTGCTGCCGCTTGGGCCAGAGCGACGGGAGGAGCTGTCCGAGCTCGGGATCCAAAAGCTCGGCGAGCTGGCTCGGCTCCCGCGCGCGGCCGTCGCAGACCGTCTCGGCGCCGTGGGAGCCGAGTCCTGGCGTTTAGCCCAGGGTGAAGGCGACGCGCGCGTGACGCCACGCCGTCCGCCGGCCGAGATCGGCGAGACGCTCGAGTTTCCGGAGCCGATTGCGAACGAGCTCACGCTTGCGCGTGCGCTCGCGGCACTTCTCGACCGCTTGCTCACGCGTGAGGAGCGGGGCGGTCGCATCCCACGGCGGATCTCAGTGTCGGCAAAGCTCGTGGGCGGAGGCTCGTGGATGCGCACAGCGACCCTGCGCGAGCCGACGGCCGAACCGGCTCGTCTGCAACAGGCACTTGCCCCGAAGCTTTCAGAACTGCCCGCGCCGGCGGTCGAGCTCCGGCTCGAACTGGGGGAGCTGACGGAGTCCGTTGGGACTCAGTCCGAGCTCGTCCGCCCGCGCGGCAGTCGACTCCGAAGCCGTCTCCGCGAAGGGCTGCGGCAGGTGCGGACGGCCGTGGGAATCGACGCTGTCTGCACCGTCGTGGAGGTCGCGCCGTGGTCGCGCATCCCCGAGACCAGGGCGATTCTCGTGCCGCGCGACGACTGAACGAGCCTCGCCCGGCGCGAGTCGAGGCGAAGGAGGGAATTCCGGCTGCGGTCGGCGGGGTCGCGGTTGCTTCTGTGCGCGAGGAGTGGCGCGTGGTCGACCGCTGGTGGACCGAGGAGCCGGTGAGGCGGCGCTACTTCGATCTCGTCCTCGAAACAGGCGAGAACGTGGCCGTTTTCTACGACCTAGACCACCAGGAATGGTTCCGGCAAAAGGCCTGATTCCCGGGGCCGCCGCGAGCCTCCCTCCGCTTCGAGCGTACTGCCGAAACGTGCCTGAGTGTGTGTCCAAACGTGCCGCATGAGCTACATCGAACTGCACGCGCACTCCGCTTACAGCTTCCTCGACGGCGCGTCGCTGCCCGAGGAGCTCGTCTTCCGCGCCGCCGAGCTCGGCTATCCGGCTCTGGCGCTCACCGATCACGACGGCGTCTACGGATCATTGGAATTCGCCCACGCCGCCAAGGCCGTCGGCATCCACCCAATCACCGGCGCCGAGGTCACGCTGGCCGACGGTTCCCACGTCACTCTCCTCGTCGAGACCCCTCGCGGCTACGCGAACCTCTGCCGCCTCATTACGGCCGCCCATGCACAGGAGCGTCTCAAGCCGCGCCTCGACCCGGGGCTGCTCGCCGACCAGAACGAAGGCCTCGTATGCCTCTCGGGCTGCGCGCGCCACGGTCTCGCCGCCCGCGACCCCAACGCGGCCGCTCGCATGGCACGCGCGTTCGGGCGCGACCGCTTCTTCGTCGAGCTTCAGCGTCCGTACTCCCGCGGCGACGCGCGCCGTAACTCAGCCCTCCGCGACCTTGCGGCCGAGCTCGGTGTCCGCACTGTCGCCACCGGCGACGCCCACGCTCACCACCCCAAACGCGCGCGCCTCCAGGACGTCCTCGTCGCGGTCAAGCACAAGGTTCCGCTGGAGGCCTGTGAGGAAGAGCGGCGCGGCAACGAAGAGACCGTTCTCCTGACCGCGCAAGAAGCTGCGGCTCGTTTTCCGGACGACCAGGACGCCGTCCGCGTAACCCTCGAGCTTGCCGAGCGGCTCGAGTTCGATCTCACGCAGGAGCTCGGCTACCGCTATCCCGACTTCTCCGACCAGGCCGATCCCGCCGACATCCAGCTCGCGCGCGTCTGCGACCGCGCCTTTCGGGAGCGCTACCGGAATGCGCCGACTCAATTACGCAAGCGCGCGGCCGAGCGCCTGCGAGAAGAGCTGGTCCTCATCGCCGAGCTCGGCCTCTCCGGTTTCTTCCTTCTCCACTGGGAGGTGCTCGAGCTCGCACGGGACGTGTCCATGGAGGTGCGTGGCCCCGGCTCGCCTCGCCATCTTCTTCCCCCCGGAAGAGGACGAGGAAGCTCGGTCGGTTCGATCGTCTGCTTCCTGACCGGCCTCTCGCACGTCGACCCGGTCTCCGCCGGCCTGGCCCTGGGCCGCTTCCTCAACCGGGAGCTCGTCGCCGTTCCCGACATCGACCTCGACTTTCCGCGCGACATCCGCGAGAAGCTCATCGTCGCCGTCATCGAGCGCTACGGTCCCGAGCGCACGGCGCTCGTGGCGAGCTTCTCCACCTACCACGCGCGCGGAGCGATCCGCGACATCGGCAAGGCACTCGGCCTCCCGCAGGCCGAGCTGGAACGGCTCGCACGCCTCACGGAGGGGAACCCGCGGCGCGTGGCCGAGGAGATCGAGCATCTTCCCGGGGCGGAGGCCAAGCTCCGCTCGCCGCGCTGGCGAGCGCTCGGTGAGCTCGCAGCGGAGATCGGCGGCCTACCGCGCCATCTGTCCCAGCACCCCGGGGGAATGGTCATCTCGACGCGGCCGCTGATCGAGCTCGTCCCCGTAGAGCCCGCGGCCATGGAGGGTCGGCGCAACTGCCAGTGGGACAAGGACTCCTGCGCCGATGCCGGGTTTCTCAAGATCGACCTGCTCGGGCTCGGCATGCTGTCCGCGGTCGAGGAGTGTGTCGACCAGATCGTGCGCCTGCGCGGCGAGACGATCGACCTTTCCCGAATCCCGCTCAACGACCAGGCGGTCTACAAGGAGATCCAGGATGCGGACACCGTCGGCTTGTTCCAGATCGAAAGCCGCGCGCAGATGCAGAGCCTCCTGCGCACACTGCCCGAGAACCTCGACGATCTCACCGTTCAGGTCGCGCTCGTGCGGCCCGGCCCGATTCAGGGGAAGGCCGTTCATCCGTACGTCGAGCGCCGCCAGCGCATTCGCGAGAACCCGAACTACGTCGTCCCGCACGATCACCCGCTGCTGGCCGAGTGCCTCGAGGAGACGCTCGGCGCGATCATCTTCCAGGAGCAGGTGCTGGACGTCGCCATGGCGCTCGCCGGTTTCAGCGTGGGGGAGGCGGAGGGTCTCAGGCGCGCGATGAGCCGCAAGCGCAGCGCGGACGCGATCGAGGCGTATCGGGACCGCTTCTATGCAGGCGCGGCCGGCCGGGGAGTCGACCGCGAGACCGCCGAGCTCGTCTTCTCGAAGATCAACGGCTTCGCGTCGTTCGGCTTCCCGAAGTCACATGCGGCTGCTTTCGCGCTGCTCGCCTACCAGTCGGCCTGGCTTCGGCATTACTACCCCGGGGAATTCCTCTGTGCGCTCCTCAATGCCCAGCCGATGGGCTTCTATCCGCCTGCCAGCCTCGTGCGCGATGCGCAACGGCGCGGTGTCGAGGTGCTCCCGCCCGACGTCAACATGAGCGCGGACCGGTGCCGCATCGAGGGCGACGCCGTCCGGGTCGGGCTCGGCTATATCAAGGGCCTCGGCGAGGAGCCTGCGAAGGCATTTGTCGAGGAACGCGAGCGCGGCGGTCGCTTCCGCAACGTCGTCGAGCTCGCCCAGAGGGCGCCGCTCGACAGGCCGGCCCTGGAGGCGCTTGTCGTCTCCGGCGCGTGCGATTCATTCGGCTGGCCGCGTCGCCAGCTCCTCTGGCGCCTCGGTCTCGCGCCGCGCTCGACGAGCGTCGGCTCCAAGGGAGCGGAGAGACAACTGGTCTTGCCGCTCGAGCCGACCTCGGAGATCCCGGAGCTGCCGGAGCAGACGCCGTGGGAAAAAATGCTGGCCGACTATCGGACGACGAGTCTTTCCGTCGGCGTCCATCCGCTCGATCTCTTGCGGCCGCACCTTCCCTCCGAGGTCGTGACCAGCCTCGACCTCGAGCACATGGAAGACAAGACCCGCCTCGTGATCGCCGGCCTCGTCATCGCCCGCCAACGGCCGGCTACTGCGAACGGCGTCGTCTTCATGCTCCTGGAAGACGAGCACGGCCAGGTCAACCTGGTCGTGCCCCCGGCGGTCTACGACCGCTACCGGGCTCTCGTGCGCGGCGAGCCGCTTCTCCTCGCCCGGGGTCGATTCGAGCGGTACGAGCGCAACCGCAACGTCGTCGTGGAGGAGTTCAACACCCTCGGCCCGCTCGCCCGGCAAGCCGCAAACGAGGCCGAAGTCGTGGCGGCGATGCCCGAGGCTCATCACTTCGGCCACCGTTAGGGTTGGCGGCGTGGCCGTCCGCTCGTTCTGGCTCGAAGAAGCCCTCGCCCAGGACGAGGACGTCGCCCCCGAGCTGACGGGTGCGGTCGAAGCCGACTTCTGCATCGTGGGTGGCGGCTACACGGGGCTCTGGACCGCCTTGCGGCTCAAGGAGCTCGAGCCGGCCGCCTCCGTCGTCCTCCTCGACGCGGACATCTGCGGCGGCGGGCCTTCGGGACGGAACGGCGGCTTCGCCCTCACGTGGTGGCCGAAGATCGAAACGCTGATCAAGCGCGTCGGGGAGGGCGAGGCCTTCCGGTTGATCAAGGCGTCCGAGGACGCAATCGCCGAGATCGGGAGCTTCTGCGCTGACAATGGCATCGACGCTCACTTTCACCAGGGCGGCTGGCTCTGGACGGCGACCTCGCCGGCCCAGTTGGGATCCTGGGAGGAGGTGATTCGCATCGCCGAGGGCCACGGCGAGCATCCATTCGAAGTCCTGAGCGCCGAGGAGGTGCAAGTACGCACCGGTTCTCCGGTGCATCTCGGAGCCGCCTTCGAGCCCACCGCCGCGACGGTGCAGCCGGCACTCCTCGCCCGTGGTCTACGACGGGTCGCCCTCGCGCGCGGCGTGAGGATCCACGAGCGATCGGAGATGGTCGAGCTCGATCGTGAGAAGGGAATCGTCCGCACTGCGCTGGGCCATGTCCGTGCGGGAGCGATCGTGCTGACGCTGAACGCGTGGGCGATCAAGATCCGCGAGCTCTCGCGCGCGCTCGTCGCTGTCTCGAGCGACATGGTCGCGACTGGGCCGATGCCCGCGCGGCTCGAAGAATCTGGGTGGACAGGCGGCGAGGCGATCTCGAACGCCCGGCTCCTCGTCCACTACTACCGAACGACGCGCGACGGTCGCGTCGCGTTCGGACGCGGCGGCGGCCGGCTCGCTTACGACAGCCGCGTCAATTCGAACTTCGACTACAACGCAGGACAGACGAGGAGCCTGGTCGAGGATCTCATGCGTCTCGTGCCGGCGGCACAAGGAGTTCCCGTGACTCGCGCGTGGGGCGGGCCGATCGACCGCACGCCCGACGGGCTGCCTTTCTGCGGCCGGCTACCGGGACCCCGCCGCATCGTGTACGGCGCGGGCTACTCCGGCAACGGCGTCGCGCCGTCGCTCACCCTCGCCAAGATCCTCGCGTCGAGCGCCCTCGGGCGCGACGACGAGTGGGCGGGAGCGGGCATCAACCGGGGTGTGCGGGTTCGGTTTCCGCCCGAGCCTGCCCGGTTCGTCGGCGGCCTCGTCGTTCGAGGCGCCGTCCGCCGCAAAGAGGGTCGCGAGGATCGCGGCCGACGAGTCGACCCTGTGACGCGAGCCCTGGCCGGACTCGCGCCACAGGGGTTCTTCAGAGTTTCACGCTAGGTCGTTAGTACCCGCCGGCGTATGCCAGGCTGCCGTAGTAGCGGCCGGAAACTCCGGTGAAGCCGTAGCTCGCCGGCTGTGCCGCGGCGTCGCTACGCAGCTTGGAAATGATCTGCGCCGGCGTCCCGGTACAAGCACCGCTCCAGATGCAGAGTGCGGCCGTTCCCGCGACGTGCGGCGAAGCCATGCTCGTGCCCGAAATCGTGTTGTACCCGCCGCCCTTCCACGTGGACAGGATGCAGACGCCCGGCGCCGCGATGGTATGGCTGGCGTCGGTAGAGCCCGATGTCGTGTAGTTGGAGAAATCGGCGGCCGTATCGTCCACGTCGCTCCGACACGTGGCTGCCGCGCCGCCGCCCGGGGCGCCGTTGAAGTCGGCAATCGCGGTAACCGTCAGAACTTGGCTGTAGGTGGCCGGCACGAATCCGCTGAAGTTCGCGCCGTCGTTCCCCGCAGCGACGACGTAGGTGACGCCGGCGTTGACCGAGTTGCAGATGGCCTGGTGGAGTGCGTCGGCGCCGCAGGCACCGTCGGAGCCTGACCCACCCAGGCTCATGTTTGCGACCTTGATCCCCTTCGACGCGGCGTTTGAGGTCGCCCAGTTGATCCCGCAGATGACGCTCGACCATGAACCTGAGCCCGCGGAGTTCAACACGCGGACCGAGTAGAGCGGTGCGCCGGGGGCCATCCCGACGACGCCGTTCGCGTCGTCCTTGGCGGCGATCGTGCCGGCGACGTGTGTTCCGTGTCCGTTCCCGTCGGCCCATTTGGTCTTCGGGCCGGTGGTGCAGTTGTACCCTCCGATCACGTTGAGGTCGGGATGGGTCGGGTCGATGCCCGTGTCGATGACCGCCACGGGCGTGCCGACGGTTCCACTGCCGTTTCCGGAGAGCGTGCTCGAGACATCGCCTTGGATCCGGTTGACGCCCGTCGGAAGCGTCTGGGCAACCGCGTGCACCGACCGGTCGGCCGACACGTACGCGACTCGGCTGTCGGAGCGAATGGCAGCTAGCTCGGCCGGTGTCAGTCGCGCGGCGTAGCCGTTGAGCGCCCTTCCGTACGTATAGAGGACGTCTGCTCCCGCGTACCGCGCGTGATCACGTGCGACGGCCCGACCGTCGTAACCCTTCTTCACGACGACGATGTACTGCCCCGAGATCGTTCCGCCAATCGCCGCGCCGGCCAACGCGAGCGCTGCGGTCAAAACGGCAAGCAAGAGCAAACAGCGAGACCCCATTGAGTCCTCTCCTCCGATAGTAAACGCACCCAATAGTGACATGGTGCCGGCGGTTAGTCGAGTTCGAGCCCGAACCGCGGGAGCCGCTTCCGAACCGTGTCGTTGAAGACCGCGCGATACTCCTCGGCGGCGTCCTCGTCGAGGGTAGCCGCATAGTTGTCACGCAGCTCGACGAGCTCGTCGGTCGCCGCCTCGACGAGGTCGAGGAAATCGCCATAGCGCTCCTCGGCCTCGCCGCGCGGAGCGCGGTTGTACGCCAACAGAGCTGCATCCACGTCGGAGATCAGCCCCGCCTGCTCCGCAGCGAAGAGGTCGAGCTGCCGCTTGATCAAGTCTGCGAAGCGGCCGCGCACCTTCTTATGCTGCCCCCGCCTTGAGCCTGCTCGTTCGCACGTGGAACCTCTATCACGGCCGCACCTATCCGAAGTCCAGCCGGACGTACTTGCAGCGGATGGTGCGGCTCGTGACGCTCGATGCGCCCGATGTCGTCGCGCTCCAGGAGGTGCCGCTCTGGGCGCTCGGCCGTCTGGAACGCTGGAGTGGGATGCAGGCCGTCTGGGCGGTCACCGTGCCCGGCTTCCTGGGGCCGGTGGCGCGTTTCGTCACCGACCTCGATCCCGTCCGCGTGCGCTTCACCGCCGCGGGGCAGGCGAATGCGCTTCTGTTCAACCCACATTTCGACGTGGAAGAACACCGGGTCCTCGTGCTCAACCCCAAGGTCGGGCGGTGGGAATGGGTGTTTCAGGGCCGCCAACGCCGCGTGTGCCAGGCCGCCGGCCTCCAGGGAGCGCGCACGCGCTTCGTCGTCGCCAACCTCCACGCCACCAACAACCAGGCGCTCGCGCGCGTCGAGGTGGGGATCGCCGCCGAGTTCGTCGCTCCGGCCGAGCACTGCATCCTCTGTGGTGACTTCAACGTGCCGCGCTTCACCGTCCCGGAGTTTTCTCCGCCCATCGACGGAATCGACCAGTTACTGGTCAGGGGAGGGAGCATCGAGCGCGGACCTGAACCTTGGCCGCCGGCGCGACGCCGCGTCGATGGCCGTCTGCTCTCCGATCATGCGCCCGTCGAGGCGGTGATCTCGTGGACCTGAGCGCCGTTCGCGCCGGGCTCCCCGTCCTCGAGCGCTACGCGTACCTGAACGCCGGGACGAACGGGCCGCTGCCGCGCCGAACGGTCGAGGCGATGGTGACGGAGCTGGAGCGGGACTTAGGAGAAGGGCGCTCTAGCAAGGCCTACTTCGAAGCGATGCTCGAGCGGCGAGAGAAGGTGCGAGTCGCGCTCGCACGCGCGCTCGGTGCGCGCCCGGAAGACGTCGCGCTCGCAAGCTCGACGACGGAGGGGTGCAACATCGTCTTCGCCGGTCTCGGGATCGGCCCGGGCGACGAGGTCGTTACCACCGACTCCGAGCATCCCGGGCTGTTCGGCGGCCTGAAGGCCTCCGGTGCTGACCTCAAAGTCGTCGAGCTCCGCGATCTTCCGGGCAGTGAACTGCTCGCAGCGCTCGACGAGGCCATCACGGAGAAGACTGCCCTCATTGCGCTGTCCCACATCTCCTGGCTGACGGGCGCCGTGTTCCCGGTGGAGGGGCTAGCCGGCCGCGGAATCCCTCTTCTGGTCGACGGCGCGCAGGCCGCCGGTGCGGTCCCCGTCGACGTCGAGGCGCTCGGCTGCGACTTCTACACCGTCTCGGCCCAGAAATGGCTTCTCGGCCCGGACGTCACGGGTGCGCTGTACGTGCACCCGGAACGGGTCGAGGAGCTCCGCCTTGCGATGCCGTCATATGGGTCGTGGGACTTCGAGGAGGGGTACACATACAAGGTCCGCCAGGGGTCGGCTCGGTTCGATCCCGGTTGGATTCCCGCTGCATCGGGTGTGGGGCTGCTGGAGTCGCTTGCGTTCGCGGACGAGGCAGGCGAGGAGCGGTTCGAGCATGCTCGGGCCATGGCGGCCAGGTGCCGGGAGCTCCTCGCACAGCGTTTCGAGGTGATCACCGAGCCGGATCAGGCCACGCTCGTGACCTGGAAAGCCGAGGACGACGCATCAGAGGCGCTCGCCCGCGTCGCGGAGGCCGGCGTCATCGTCCGCGAGCTTCCAGGCCTCGGTTGGCTGCGCGCCTCCTGTGGATTCTGGACGAGCGAAGACGACTTACAACGGCTCGTCTCCGCGCTTTAGACCCCCTTACTGAGGGTCGATAAGAGGCAGGTGAGGGGTGATCCCGAAGCTCCGCGCCCGCCTCGGGCAGGGGCTTAAGCGGCGGTCCGGAGGCCGAGCTCGCCCGCGATCGGGCGCATGGCGGCCGTCACGTTGGCGATGTGGTCATCGAGGTCGACGCCGAGCTCCTCAGCTCCGCGATAGACCTCGTCCCGGTGCACACCGGCAGCGAACGAGGGCTGCTTCAGCTTCTTGCGCACGGACTTCGGCTCGAGAGTCTCGATGCCGTCCGGCCGCACGAGCCCGCAGGCGTGGATGAACCCCGCGAGCTCGTCGCACGCGAAGAGCGTCTTCTTCAGCTTAGTGTCGCGCGGCATCGCCAAGTGCTCGGCGTGCGAGAGCACGGTCTCGATCAGCTCGTCCGGATAGCCCGCCTCGCGCAGGATCGGAGCACCGTCCTGCGGATGCTTGTCGAGCGTCGGGTGCATCTCGTAGTCGAAGTCGTGGAGGAGAGCTGCGGCCCGCCAGAACTCCTCGTCGTCGCCGTACTCGCGGGCATAGAAGCCGACTGCCGCCTCGACTGCCAGCGCATGCCGGAGGAGGGCTGGATTCTTCGTGTAGCGCGTGAGCGTTTCCCAAGCGCGCTCGCGGGTTACTTCCATCGGGCGAAGTAGGATACCCTCCGCCGCTCGTCGTCTCTCCGTCCGAGGATCGCAATACCTTCAATGCCGGAAACTCTCGTCTCCGACGCTCTCGTGGAAGCCTTCGTCATCGAAGGCGGCCGGCCACTGAACGGCACGATCCGCGCCGCCGGCAACAAGAACGCGGCCTTGCCGATCGTGGCGGCCTGCCTGCTCACGGACGAGGCGGTCACCCTGGCGAATGTCCCGAACATTCGCGACGTCGAGACGATGCTCGAGCTCGTCGCCGACCTCGGCGTCGACCTGGAGCACGTCGGTCCGGGCGAAGTCCGCATTCAGGCGGGCTCCGTGACGAAGCACGAGCTGGACGAGGAGCTCTGCAGCCGGATCCGCGCGTCGATCCTCCTTGCGGGGCCCCTGCTCGCACGCCACGGTGAGGCGATCGTTCCGCCGCCGGGCGGGGACGTCATCGGACGGCGCCGGCTCGATACGCATATCCACGCGCTCACACGTCTGGGCGCCGAGATCCACGCCAACCGCCGCTACGTCATGCGGACGGATGGGCTCCGCGGCGTCCCCATCTTCCTCGACGAGGCCTCCGTGACCGGTACCGAGCAGGCCGTGATGGCGGCTGTCCTCGCGGAAGGCGAGACGACGATCGCGAACGCGGCGAGCGAGCCGCACGTGCAGGATCTCTGTCGCTTTCTGGTCTCGCTGGGCGCTCAGATCGAGGGCATCGGCTCGAACGTCCTCCGGATTCGCGGCGTCGACAGCCTGCGCGGCGGCGATTGGCGCATCTGCCCCGACCACATCGAGGTGGCGAGCTTCATCGGCCTCGCAGCGGTCACGGAGGGCGAGCTGCTCATCGAGGACGTCGTGCCCGAGCACATGTCGGCGATCTGGCCTGGATTCGCACGGCTCGGCGTCAGCTGGGAACGCGGCGAGCACTCCGTGCGCGTGCACGGCGGCCAGGGCCTCGCGATCAAGGACGACATCGGCTCCCAGATCCCGAAGATCGAGGATGGCCCGTGGCCTGCTTTCCCGGCCGACCTGACCTCTATCGCGCTCGCGGTTGCGACGCAGGCGCGAGGGACTGTCCTCATCTTCGAGAAGATGTTCGAGAACCGCCTGTTCTTCGTGGACAAGCTTGTCGGGATGGGCGCCCGCATCATCCTGTGCGACCCGCACCGCGCGGTCGTGAACGGACCGTGCAGGCTCTACGGCGAGCGGATGGAGAGTCCGGACATTCGCGCGGGCATGGCGATGCTGATCGCGAGCCTTTGCGCGGAAGGAACTTCGACCATCGGCAACGTCGGCCAGATCGACCGCGGCTACGAGCGGATCGACGAGCGTCTACGCGCTCTTGGTGCGAGCATCGAACGCGTCGAAGTAGGATGAGCAAGCGCGTCATCCATACGGTTACGGCACCCGCTCCTTTCCAGGGGGCGCCTTACTCGCAGGCGATCGTGCACGACGATCTCGTGTTCGTCGCCGGCCAGATCGGAATCGATCCTGAGACGAATCAGGTCGTCGAGGGAGGCATCGACGCGCAGGCTGAGCAGGTCATGAAGAACCTCGGCGCGATCCTCGAGGCCGCGGGAACGAGCCTCCAAAACGTTTTGAAGGCGTCGATCTTCCTCGTCGACTTCGGTGACTTCCCGAAGATGAACGAGATCTACGCGCGCTATGTCGGCCCCGACTTCCCCGCCCGGGCGACGGTGCAGATCGCCGGGCTCCCCTCGGGCGCGCTGGTCGAGATCGAAGTCATCGCCCACACATAGCCGGCGCCAGCAGGGCGCGCAGGGGCCGGGTCTAACCTTTGCAGCGTGGATGTCATCGTCACCCACGCAAACACGGATTTCGACGCCTTCGCGGCCATGCTGGCCGCGCGACGCCTGTATCCGGGCGCCGTCGTCGCACTCTCCGGGTCGCTGAATCGGAACGTCCGCGACTTCTACCGGCTGCATGCCGAGCAGCTCGACGTGGCCGACCCCGGACGAATCGACCCCGGTGCGATCGAGCGACTGATCGTGGTCGAGACGTCCCATCCCGCTCGGCTCGGCGAGTTCGAGCGGATCGCCCGCGATCCGGATGTGGAGGTCGTCCTCTTCGACCACCACGGTGGAGACGACGAGCTCGATTGGGTACGGCCGGAAAACGTCGTCCGCTCGGACGACGGGGCGCTCACGACGACGATGGTGTCGATCCTCGCTGAGCGCGAGCTCGACGTGACGCCGCTCGAGGCGACCGTCTTCGCGCTGGGGATTCACGAGGACACGGGCTCGCTGAGCTATGCAGGTGTCTCGCTCCGCGACGCGGAAGCGCTCGCCTGGTGCCTGCGCCACGGCGCGAGCCAGGACATGGTGGCGCAGTTCCTCCACGCGCCTCTCTCCGAGGGCGAGCGCGCACTGCTCGACGCCCTCCTCGCTGCAGCCGAAACGCAGGGGGTGGGAGGCTTCGAGGTGCTCGTCACGGCGGTGCGCTGGCCCGAGTACGTCGACGGCGTCTCGAATCTCGCGCACAAGATCATCGACCTCACGGATTGTCGTGCGCTGGTCTGTCTCGTCGAGATGGACGACCGCGTCTTCTGCGTGGTGAGGACGCGCGTCGCCGAGCTGGACGCGGCGGGCGTCGCTGCCGCCCTCGGGGGCGGAGGACATGCGCAGGCCGCCTCCGCCATCCACCGCGGCTCGCTCGAGGAGGCTCGCGCACGCATCCTCGAGGCATTGCCGAAGGCCGTTCGCCGCCGCCTCACGGCCGGCGAGATCATGTCCAGGCCGGCGCGGTTCGTTACTCCGACCGACACGGTCGCGCACGCGATGGTGCTCTGCCAGCGGCACCGGCAGAGCGGAATTCAGGTCGGCGAACCGACCAACTTGGTCGGCATCGTCACGCGCGAGGATCTCGACAAGGCCATCGGCCACGGCCTCTCGCACGCGCCCGTCAAGAGCGTGATGAGCTCGAACGCGGTCACGTGCCCCGAGGACACGCCGCTCCCCGAGGTCATGCGCCTCGTCGCATCGTCGGACCACGGTCGCGTACCGGTCGTTCGAGACGGCGAGGTCGTCGGGGTCGTCACGCGAAGCGATCTCCTGCGCGCGCTCGAAGAGCCGCTCGGCTTGGAGGAGGAGCCCGGCGGTCCCGATCTCGGCGGGCGGCTGCTTGCACTCGAGGGGTTGCAGCCGGTCTTCGAGGCCATTCAGGCCGTCAGCGAGCCCTTCGAAGGCGTCTATCTGGTCGGCGGCGCGGTGCGGGACGTCCTCATGGGCGAGCCGAACTTCGACCTCGACATCGCTGTGGAAGGCGACGGGATCGCGCTGGGTCAAGCGTTGGCCCGGGAACTCGGCGGTCGGGTCGTTCCGCACGACAAGTTCGGCACCGCCATCGTCCTCTACGGGGACGGCGGTCGAGTCGACGTGGCCACTGCGCGGACCGAGTTCTACGACTATCCGGGTGCTCTGCCGACCGTGGAGCAGGCTTCGATCCGACAGGACCTCTACCGGCGCGACTTCACGATCAACGCGATGGCCGTGTCCCTCAAGGGCGAGGACTTCGGCCGCCTCGTCGATTACTTCGGCGGGCATCGCGATCTCGCGGAGGGAGTCGTGCGCGTCCTCCACAACCTGTCCTTCATCGACGATCCGACGCGAATCTTCCGTGCTATCCGCTACGAGACGCGCTACGGCTTCCACATGGACTCGCACACGCTCTCGCTCGCAAAGGCGTGTGTTGAGATGGAGCTGGTCGGGGAGCTCTCGTCCGCGCGGCTGCGGGACGAGCTTCAGGCGCTGCTCTCGGAGGAGCGTGTCGGCGATTCCGTGCGCCGCATGGCTGAGCTCGGCATCGACCGGGCGATCCATCCGCATCTCGCGGCCGATGAGGAAACCGTCGGGCTGATCGAGGAGCTGGACGAGCTGCGCACCCGCTACGCAGCCGACGCGCCGGCCTGGCGCGTGCGGCTTGCCGCGCTTGCGCGTCGCCTTGGCTCAACCGAGATCCTCGAGTGGGGCGAACGGCTGAAGTTGCGCCGACGCGACGCGGAAAGGATCGCGGACGCCGTGACCGTCGCGCCCAAGCTCCGGAAGCTGGCCGGATCGACGAAGGAGCCGGCGGCGCTCTGGTCGCGCGTCGCGCCGCACGATCCCGACGGGGCGCTGCTTGCCCTCGCAGGCTCAAAGGGCAAGGCGCAAAAGCGGCTGGAGCGCTATTTCGACGAGCTACGGCAGGTTCGCCTGGAGATCTCCGGCGGAGATCTTGCCGAGCTCGGACTCGGAGAGTCGCCGCGAGTCGGCGCCGTCCTCGACGAGCTGCTGCGCCGGAAGCTGAACGGCGAGCTCGACGGCCGCGCCGAGGAGATCGAGGCGGCGAAAGAGCTGCTCAGAACGTGATCGATTTCCAGACCCTCGTGCTGGTCCTACCGGTGCTGCTGGCCAGCCTCACGCTGCACGAGCTGGCTCACGGCGTAACGGCGACGCTCCTCGGCGATCCGACGCCCAGAGAGCAGGGCCGGCTGACCCTCAATCCGCTTGCCCACCTGGATCCGCTCGGCACGATCCTGCTCGTCGTCACGCTGATCGCCTCTCCGTTCGCGTTCGGTTGGGCCAAGCCCGTGCAGGTGCAGCCGCGCTACTTTCGCCGCGCGCGCGAGGGGATGGCGATCGTCGCGATCGCCGGGCCTGCGACGAACTTCGTGCTCGCGCTTCTTTGCCTCGCGCCCATCCGCTTCATGAACGTCAGCGGGGAGCTCTACGACGTGCTCACCGCCGCGTTCGTGGTCAACGTCGTTCTCGGAGTCTTCAACCTGATTCCGATCCCTCCGCTGGACGGCTCGCGAGTCGTCGGCGTCTTCATGAGCAAGAGCACCTACAACTGGTGGCTCAGCCTCGACCAGTACGGCTTCATCGTCCTTTTCGCGCTCATCTTTCTCGGCCGTGAGCAGTTCCAGGAGGTCTTCAACAGGACGCTCGAGCTCGTCGCGGGGATCATGGGCCTCCAGGTGACCACATGAAACTGTTCGAATGGCAGGCGTCTGGGCCCTATCGCGTGGCGTTCTCGACTCGCCTCGGCGGAGTCAGCGAGGGCGAGTTCGAATCGCTGAATCTCGGGATCCTCACGGACGACGATCCGGACCGGGTGGTCGAGAATCGCAAGCGCCTCAGCAGAGCCGTGGAAGCCGACGCCGAGACCGCGACGATGGCCTGGCAGAGGCACGGGAACGTCGTGACAGAGGCCAAGCCTCGCGGGATCGTGGAGCGCACGATCTACGGGCAATGTGACGGCCTCTGGAGCGATCGGCGGGGCCAGGCGATGCTCTTGCTGACTGCCGACTGTTATCCGGTCGCCATTACCAGAGCGGACGGAGACCCAGGCCTCTGCGTCCTGCACGTCGGTTGGCGCGGCCTCCTCGCAGGAATCGTGGACTCAGGTGCCACGGCTTTGGGGCACGGACCGCTAGCCGCCGCCGTCGGGCCCGGAATCGGGTCCTGCTGCTACGAGGTGGGGGAGGAGGTGGCTGGGCCGTTCCGTCAGCGCTTCGGAGCCGATGTCACCGTGGACGGGCGGCTCGACCTCGGCCTCGCCACCGAGCGGGCGCTGCACGAGGCGGGCGTCGACAGCGTCGAGCGATCGGCTCACTGCACCTCGTGCGAGCCCGAGCTCTTCTTCTCCCACCGCCGCGACAGCGGCCGTACGGGCCGCCAGGGCGTCATTGCCTATATCCGCTGAGCAGATCCGGGAGAACTACGAGCGAATTCGCGGCGACGTGGGGCCGAATGTCACGGTCGTAGCCGCGACGAAGTACGCGAACCTGGACACGATGGAGCTCCTCGCCGAGGCCGGCGTCCAGGTCGTCGGCGAGAACCGGGCGCAGGATCTCGCCGCGAAGCACGAGCGGTTCCGAGAGCGTTTCCGCTGGCATTTCATCGGACATCTGCAGTCGCGGAAGGCGAAGGACGTCTCCCGCTTCTGCGAGCTCGTTCATTCGCTGGACTCGGAGTCTGCGGCCAGGCGCCTGACGATCCCCGCCCTCGTCGAGGTGAATCTCGCCGGAGAGGGGACGAAGTCGGGCATCGCGCGCGATCGGCTCTCGTCGTTCCTCTCCGAGGCGGCCGATCTCGGCGTCGAGGTACGGGGGTTGATGACCATGCCGCCGCTCTCTGACGATCCCGAACGGTCGCGCCCCTACTTTCGCGAGCTCCGACGGCTCGCCGAAGAGCACGGCCTGGCCGAGCTCTCGATGGGAACCTCCCAGGATTACCGAGTCGCAGCCGAAGAGGGGGCGACGCTCGTTCGCGTGGGTTCCGTTTTGTTTGGCCGCTAACATTTGCCGGTCGCCATGGGAGTCGGAAACGTCTGGAGCCGCGCGCTCGTCTATTTCGGCATCGTCGAAGAGGACGAGTACTGGGATGAGGAGGCCTACGCGGCAGAGGAGGAGCTCGAGCGCACCTACGCGGAGCGCGAGCGCGCGAACGTGCGCAGGCTCTCGCCGCGACGCGGAGGGCCCGAGTTCGAGGACTGGTCGGAGCCCGAAGGCACCGGCGCGCCCACCGCTGTAATCAGGCCGGGCCCGGGCCGCCGCCCACTGGAGGCCGTGGCGTCGGCCTCGGTCCGCGTGCATCTCGTCGTGCCGCGGAGCTTCAACGACGCGCAGTCGATCGCGGACAAGTTCAAGGAGTCCGTGCCCGTGATCGTCAACCTCCAGAGCACCGAAACCGAGCTCTCGAAGCGACTGATCGACTTTTCGAGCGGTCTGACCTACGCGCTCAACGGCAGCATGCAGCGGGTCGCCGACAAGGTCTTCCTGCTGACCCCGCGCAACGTCGAGGTGTCTGCGGAAGAGCGCGCGCGCCTCATCGACCGCGGCTTCTACAACCAGAGTTAGCCGCGCCAACCCTTATCGTTCCGGCGATGCTCGCGGGAGACGCCGTTGACACGATCCAGAGCTTCGTCAACGTTCTCTTCCTCGTCTACCTAATCTGCATCTTCGCGTACATCATCACGTCGTGGATCCCATTGCCTTACAACGTTTGGCTCAACCGGGTGCAGCGCTTCCTCTACGACGTGGTCGACCCGTATCTCCGCCTCTTCCGGCGCTTCATCCCGCAGCTTTCCGTGGGGGGTCTCGGCCTCGACCTCTCGCCGATCGTGGCGATCATCGTGCTCTACGCGCTCCAGATCCTCGTCCAGCGTGGGCTGGACACTCTGCACTAGCCGACCAGAGGAAAACCGCACTTGGCGGCGAAGGGCGGGAGACCATGTCGCTCACGCCTGTCGAAATCCGCCACGTCAAGATCGGCCGAAAGCCCCTCGGTTACGACCGCGACACGACCGACGAGCTCCTGACGGACATCGTCGCGAGCTTCGAGCAGGTCTGGCGCGAACGCGCCGATCTGCGCGACGAGATGGAGAATCTCGAGGCCGAGCTCGGCCGCCAGAAGGAGATCGAAGGCGCCCTCCGCAACACGCTCATCTCCGCCGAGCGGATGGCGGACGACGTCCGGACGCAGGCCCGGCGTGAGGCCGACGTGATCATCGCGGAGGCCCGCGCCAGCGCCCGCGACATCGTTTCCGGAGCCGAGTCCGAGCGTGAGCGGATCCACAACGAGATCCGCCGGCTGCGCACTTTGGAGGTCGACGTCCGGGCGGAATATCGGGCGTTTCTGATGTCCGCGCTCGACCGTTTGGAGGGCGATACGGACGAGCGTCAGGCCTCCGGTCAGGCCGCCTAGTACCGGCCAGGGACGCCGATATACTCAGACGAGTGGCGCTCCCGCCGCTCAAACCATGGACACGGATCGCTATCGGGACATCTTGCTGCAGGAGCGCACGCGTGTGAGCGCGTCGATCGATCACATCCACAAGGACAACTCAGGGTCGATCGAGGACGAGACTGAGGAAGAGACGTACGACAACCACCTCGCTGACTCGGCCACGGCGACGCTGAACCGGGAGATCGATTACACGCTCGAGGAGAACGCTGGGCATGTCCTACACGCCATCGACGAGGCGCTGCAGCGGATCGACGCAGGCACCTTCGGGACCTGCGCCCGGTGCGGCAAGCCCATCGCCGAGGAGCGGCTTGAAGCGATCCCGTACGCGAATAGGTGCATCGACTGCAAACGTCTCGAAGAGAGGGGCTGACCAACCCATCGCCGCGGCTGATCGACGTTCGCGTCGGATCGGCCACGGATGGACGGGTGCCGATTTCGATGGCGGAAAGGCCGCTGTCGGCGGGGCCCTTCCATTGGCTCGGGCTCGTGGCCGTCGCGATTGCGGCCCTGGCCGCTGACCAGCTGACGAAGCAGATCGTCGTGACCCAGCTGGGGCTCGGCGAGGCGGTCCACGTCGTCGGCCCGCTGTACATCCGCCACGTCAACAACCCAGGGATCGCCTTCGGGCTCTTCTCGAGCTGGGCGTCGGCCGTCACGTTCCTGACCGCAGGCGCGGTGCTCTGGATGCTTTTCTACTTCGCCAAGGCCGGCGCGCGGCATCCGATTCTTCCCGTCGCATTGGGCCTCCTCGTCGGCGGCAGCCTCGGGAACCTCGTCGACCGGCTGCGAATCGGCCACGTGACCGACTTCCTCGACCTGAAGTTTTGGCCGGCGTTCAACCTCGCGGACACGTTCATCGTCGTCGGCGTGGCATCCCTCTTGCTCGCGCTCGTCGCGGCTGAGCGTCAGCCGCGCATCCGCAGGACGAACACCGGCCGGCCCGCTCCGAAGACGCTTGCCTGACCTATCTGTCGCCGTGCCGCCCGAGGCAGCCGGCGAACGTCTCGATCGCTTCCTCGCTGGCCTCGAGGAGGTGGGTTCACGCGCCGCGGCCGAGCGCCTGCTGGGCGAGAAGCGCGTGCGCGTCGACGGTTCGCCGCGCGCAAAGAGCCATCGGCTCGCGGGCGGTGAGCGGCTCGAGGTCGAGGTACCGGAGGGTAGGCGGACCGCACTCCAACTCGAGGATCTCGATCTTCGCATCGCGTATGAGGACGAGCACCTGCTCGTCGTCGACAAGCCTGCCGGCCTCGTCGTCCACCCCTCGGCCGGGCACGCGTCGGGCACGCTCGTCCACGGCCTTTTGGGCCATTCGATTGCGGGTGGGGCGGAGGCCGAGCGACCCGGAATCGTGCACCGGCTCGATCGCGACACCTCGGGCCTCCTCGTGGTAGCGCGTTCGGACGAGGCTCACCGCCGCCTGCAGCGGCTTCTGCGGGCGCGCAAGATCGAGCGCGAGTATCTCGCGCTCGTGCAGGGTCGGCCGCGCTCGCGCAGCGGGCGCATCGAGGCGGCGATCGGACGCGACCGCACCGACCCGACCCGCGTCTCTCTCGACACTGCAGCGCCTCGCGATGCTGTCACCGACTTCGACGTCGTGGAGCTCTTCCCGCGCCATGCGCTCCTGCGAGTCCGCCTCCAGACCGGCCGGACGCATCAGATCCGCGTCCATCTCGCAGCGATCCAGCTCCCCGTTGCGGGAGACCCAGTCTACGGAATCGCGGGTGATCTCGGCCTCGAGCGTCAGTTCCTCCACGCCGCGAGACTCGCCTTCGAGCATCCGGTCAGCGGAGAACGGGTCGAGGCCGAGTCGCCGTTGCCGCCAGACCTTCAGGCCGCTCTCGTGCGCGCCCGCGAGGCGTAACCGGTAGGTCGGCAATACCGTTTCCTCGCGCGAGGCGCAGAAGGAACCTGGTATCGCTGGGTAGCCGCAGTCGCTGACTAGCTAGCTAAGCGGCTCGGGCGCCCTTGTCCACGTAAAGCCGCCTGTCGGCGAGCGCCAGCAACTGCTCGGGTGTCGACCCCTCCTCCGGCAGGAACGCCGTACCGGCACTCGCAATCGGGCCCTCAGGCAGCCGCATGCGCAGGCGCCTGAGGAAGGCGTTTGCCGATCCTCGCTCGCCCTCGAGCAGAAGGGCGCCGAACTCGTCCCCGCCCAGGCGGCCGACTGCGTCGGTTTCGCGGGCGGTTGCGTCGAGCGCGGCCGCGAACGCACGCAGTAGGCGGTCGCCTTCCTGGTGCCCTTCCCGGTCGTTCGTCTCTTTGAAGCGGTCGAGGTCGAAGAGAACGAGCGCCAGGCGGCCCCGATACCTGCGCGCGCGGGCCGCTTCCACGCCCAAGCAAGCGTGAAAGGCCTCGTGGTTTAGCAGGCCTGTGAGGGGATCACGTCGCGCCCGCTCGGCGAGCTCGCCCGTGATGCGGGCCACATAAGCAGTGACGCAGCGGTCGAGCGCCTCCCGTACGCATTCGCGTTCAGAGTGACATGACGCGTCGAGAACGCGGCCGAGCACGAGCAGCATGGCGACGATCTCAGTAGGGGACAGTCCGAGGCTCTCTCGCTCCCGCGCGAAGTCCTCCGCCAACGCCGAGGGATCGTCGTCGCCTCCGAGCGCGGCGACGAACGAAGGCAGGCTGCCAAGCTGGCCGAGGCGCCCGAGATGCTCGAGCGACGGCGCCGCACCCTCCTCGAGGGAGCGGTCGACACACTCGACGGCGAGATCCCACGCCGACGTTCTCACGACCCCGGCCACGGATCGGAACCCTAATCAGGCCATCGGCTAGAATGCGGCTCCGTAGCAGCGGTTTTGTTCCCGACCCGGCGGTCCAACCGGGTGGCGGTGCCGGGCAGAGCCCGGTTCCACCCGAATCCGCCGGCAGCAAGACAACTTCAACCGAGGAGGATCAGTTTGCCTGTCGTCTCGATGCGCGAGCTTCTGGAGGCCGGAGTCCATTTCGGCCACCAGACGCGCCGCTGGAACCCCAAGATGCGCCGCTACATCTTCACGGAGCGGGGCGGCATCTACATCATCGACTTGCAGCAGACGCTCGAACTGACCGAGCAGGCTGCGAGCTTTCTCCGCAACGTCGCCGAGCGCGGAGGCTCGGTGCTGTTCGTGGGGACGAAGAAGCAGTGCCAGGACGCGATTGCCGAGGAGGCGACTCGGATCGGCATGCCGTACGTCAACCATCGCTGGCTGGGCGGTCTGCTGACGAACTGGCGCACGATCTCGGAGCGTCTCGAGCGTCTTCATGAGCTGAAACGCCTCCGCGACGAAGGCCAGCTCGAGCTGCTGCCGCCGAAGGAGCGGATGTCGATGATGAGCGAGCTCGAGAAGCTGGAGACCAATCTCGGCGGCGTGACGGACATGAAGCGCCTTCCCGATGCGATTTTCGTCATCGACCTACGCAAGGAGCAGCTGGCTGTGCGCGAGGCGCGGCGTCTCGGCCTCCCCGTAGTCGCCCTCGTCGATACCAACTGCGATCCCGACGATGCCGACTACGTCATCCCCGGGAACGACGATGCGATTCGGTCGTGCACCCTCATCGTTCGCGCTCTCGCAGATTCGATCGAGGCCGGCAAGAGCAAGGTGACCGTTGCCGAGATGACGCCGGAGCCCGCAGCCGAACCGGCGGAAGAGCCGGAGGAGGGAGAGGCGACGACCGAAGTCGCGGAGGTTCCGGAGGAGGTGCCGGCGGAGTGAGCGCGACGATTCCGGCTTCCCTTGTCAAGGAGCTCCGCGACCTGACCGGGGCGGGGATGATGGAGTGCAAACGGGCGCTTGTCGAGGCGAACGGCGATGTGGAGGAGGCGCGCCGAATCCTGCGAGAGCGTGGTCTTGCAGCGGCAGGGAAACGCGCCGGGCGCGATACGAACGAAGGTCGCGTGCTCGCACGAATCGATAACGGTAAGGGCGCGATCGTGGCAGTGGGTTCCGAGACCGAGCCGGTTTCGTCCAACGAAGAGTTCGTGGACTTTGCGCAGCACGTTCTGGACGTCGTCGAGGCCGAAGGCCCCGGCGCCGTGACGAATCTCGAGGAAGAGCGCGTAGAGCTCATCGCCCGCATCGGCGAGAACATCGACGTCGTTGGCGCCGCACGGCTCGAAGCGCAAGACGACGAAGTACTCGCGTCGTACATCCATCCGCCTGCGCAGAAGATCGGCGTTCTCGTGCGGGCCAAGGCGACGCCGGAGCTCGCGCGCCTCGTGGCCATGCACATCTCGTTCGCCAACCCTGAGTACGTGCGACGGGACGAGGTCCCCGAGGGGGCCATCGCGGCCGAGCGCGCCATCTACGAGAAGCTCCCGGACGTCGCCTCAAAGCCCGAGCAGGTGCGTCCGCAGATCGTCGAGGGGATGCTGACGAAGCGTTTCTTCGCGGAGAACGTGCTCGAAGACCAGCCGTGGATCCACGATACGGGGCGCTCGGTCGGCCAGGCGCTAAAGGAAAGTGGCGCGGACGTGCGCGAGTTCGTGCGCTTCGCCCTCGGACAGTGAGCGCCGAGGTCGAGAGCGAGGTCGCAGCTGCGGCCACCGAGGGCGGCTCGGCCTTCAACCGCATCCTCCTCAAGCTCTCGGGTGAAGCTCTCCTGGGCCGCCAGGAGTACGGGATCGACCTCGCCCGAGTCGAGGGGCTCTCTCGTGAGATCCAGACCGTCCAGGCCATGGGGGTGCAAACCGCCCTCGTTCTCGGGGCGGGAAACATCTATCGCGGGATGGAGGCGGCGGCGGAGGGGATGGATCGTGCCACTGCCGACTACGCCGGAATGCTCGCCACGGTCCTCAACTGCCTGGCCGTGCAAGACGGCCTCGAGCAGCGCGGCGTCCACACCCGCGTCCTTTCGGCGATCACGGTGAGCGAGGTGGCGGAGCCGTACATCCGCCGCCGCGCGATTCGCCATCTAGAGAAGGGACGGGTCGTCATCTTCGCCGGCGGCACCGGCAACCCGTTCTTCACGACCGACACGGCCGCGGCTCTGCGAGCTCTCGAGATCGGGGCGGAGGCGATCCTCATGGGGAAGAACGGCGTCGACGGCGTCTACGACGGCGATCCCGACGAGAAGCCGGACGCCACGTTCCTACCGGAGCTGACGCACCGCGAGGCGCTCGAGCGCGGTCTCAAGGTCATGGACACGACTGCGCTCTCGCTCTGCATGGACAACGGACTTCCGATCTACGTCTTCGGGCTCGATGACGAGCGGAACATCGAACGCGTTGTCGCCGGCGAGCGCGTCGGCACGATCATCTCGACCCCACGGAGGAACGCATGACGGTGATGGACGACTTCGTGACGGAGGCCAACCGCAAGATGGACAAGTCGGTCGAAGCGGCCGCGCACGAGTTCAACACGGTGCGGACGGGTCGGGCATCTGCGGCTCTGCTGGACCGGATCCAGATCGACTACTACGGCACGCCGACGCCGTTGCAGCAGCTGGCCTCGATCAACGTCCCCGAGCCGCGCATGCTTACGGTGCAGCCGTACGACCCGAGCTCGATCAAGAACATCGAGCGCGCGCTGATGGAGTCGGACCTCGGCCTGACACCGTCAAACGACGGCAAGATCATCCGCCTCCCGATTCCGCAGCTCACCGAGGAACGGCGGAAGGAGCTGGTCAAGGTCGTCCGCGGGCTCGCGGAGGAGGGGCGCGTGGCGGTACGAAACGTGCGTCGTGACGCCATGCAGCATCTAAAGGAGCTCGTTCGCAACGGCGACGTCGGCGACGACGAGGAACGGCGGGCGGAAGAGAAGGTGCAGAAGCTCACGGACGAGCACACCGCGAAGATCGACGACCTTCTCAAGCGCAAAGAGGCCGAGATCATGGAGGTCTAAGGCCGCCCTATGAACCTCATTACACGGCTGAGAACGCTCGGGGCGGCCAAACCGGTCGAACCTGGCCTGCCGGATGTCGCCCGCTCGATCGCGATCATCATGGACGGCAACGGGCGCTGGGCTCGCCGTCGGCGGCTCCCGGTCGCAGCAGGTCATCGCGCCGGGACGAAGGCGCTCCGCAAGACCGTCGAAGCTGCGATCGACCTCGGCGTCGAGTCGCTCTGCGTCTATGCCTTCTCGACCGAGAACTGGTCGCGTCCCGAGGACGAGGTCGACGCGCTGATGGAAATCTTCGTCGAGACGATCGAGCGCGAGCTCCCAGACCTGAAGCGCCAGGGCGTGCGCACGCGCTTCATCGGGCGCCGCGACCGTGCGACGCCTGAGCTCCAGGCGAAGATGACAGCGCTCGAGGAGGAGACGGCCTCCAGCGAGGCGCTCGACCTCTGGATTGCCTTCGACTACGGCGGACGCGCCGAGATCGTGGAGGCGACGCGGCGAATCGTCGAAGAGGGTCTCGACCCCCGCGACATCGACGAGAACTCGATCGGATCGCGGCTGTACGCACCCGAGATGCCCGAGCCCGATCTCCTCATTCGCACGTCAGGCGAGTTGCGCGTCTCCAACTTCCTGCTCTGGCAGCTCGCCTACACGGAGCTCGTCTTCGTCGACACCCTTTGGCCTGACTTCGGCGAGCGCCATTTGCGGCAAGCCCTCGCGGAATACGCGGGCCGACGCCGCCGCTTCGGCGGTAGATGAGTCCCTTCCTCTCGCGGGTCGCCGTCGTGGCGGCCGGGCTTCCGATCGTGCTCGGCAGCGCGTATCTCGGCGGCTGGTTCCTCGTCGCGCTGACTGCGGTGGGCGGCCTCGTGGCGTTGCACGAGTTCTACCGGCTCGCACGTACGCTGAGGCCGCTCGTCCTGGCTGGCTACGGAGGAGCAGTAGCCGCCCTCATCGGGGCGGAGCTCGGCGGCCCGGCGTGGATGTTGGGGGGCTACATGCTCACCTTCGGTCTCGCCTTCGTCTTTGCGGCCGTGTCGGAGACCCGCCAGTCGACCACGGTTGCCATCGCTGCGACCGTGTTCGCCGCGGGGTGGATCGGACTGGGCCTCGGACACCTCATCCTCATCCGCGCTTTGGACCCCGCCGGACGGCTCGCTCTCATCACGGTCCTGCTCGTCGTCTTCGCCGCCGATTCCGCCGCGTATCTGATGGGACGTTTTGCGGGCCGGCACCGGATGTCACCCGTCGTTTCGCCGGGCAAGACGTGGGAGGGATTCGCCGCGGGGGTGGTTGCGGGCGTTTTCACAAGCTTCCTCGCGCTCTATCACCAGGATCTGTTCGACGAGACCTGGCGCGCGCTCGTGCTGGGGGCCGTGGTCGTCGTCGCTGCCACGCTGGGCGACCTCTTCGAATCGCTCGTGAAGCGCGACTTTGGCGCGAAAGACGCGGGGCGCATCCTCCTCGCTCACGGCGGCGTGCTCGACCGCATCGACGCGCTGCTCTTCGCCGGCCCCGCGGCCTACTTCACGCTCCTCGCGCTCCGCTAGGTGCTTTCGGGCGCTCTCTAGACTTGATCGCATGAAGCGGGTAGCGCTCATCGGAGCGACGGGGTCGATCGGGATGCAGGCGCGCGAGATAATCGCCGCCTACCCGGAACTCGAGCTCGTCGCAGCTGCATCCGGTTCGCAGCCCATCGACGGGCTCGCGCCGCTGACGCAGGTGGGTGGGGACCTCACCGCGCTCCTCGAGGAATCGAAGCCGGACGTCGTCCTCAACGCCGTCGTCGGCTTCGCAGGACTGCCGGCCACGCTCTGGACGCTCGAACGCGGGGTCGACCTCGCGCTCGCGAACAAGGAGAGCCTGGTCGCCGCCGGCGACCTCGCACTTGCTGCGCGGGAGCGAGGAGGGGGGCGGATTCTGCCCGTCGACTCCGAGCATTCGGCGGCGTTCCAGCTGCTCGAAGGCCGTACCCCGGAAACCGTCGACTCGCTCGTGTTGACCGCGTCGGGAGGGCCTTTCCGAGGCCGCTCGCGCGCCGAGCTCGGCAGCGTGACCCCGGCCGAAGCTCTTGCTCATCCGACCTGGAACATGGGGCCGAAGATCACCGTCGACTCGGCCACGCTCATGAACAAGGGTCTCGAGCTGATCGAAGCACATTTCCTCTTCGGGCTCCCGTACGACCGCATCGAGGTGGTCGTCCATCCGACCTCGATCGTCCACGCCCTCGTGCGCTTCCGAGACGGCGCGGCGCTCGCGCACGTCGGCTATCCGGACATGCGCGTGCCGATCTCCTTCGCGCTCACGTATCCGGAGCGCGCGGCCACGCCGATCCCGCCCCTGGATCTCTCCACCGGTCTGATCCTCGAGTTCTCCGCTCCTGACGAGGAGGCGTTCCCAGCGCTCGCCCTTGCCCGCGCGGCAGGAGAAGCCGGACGGACTGCCCCTTGCGTCCTGAACGCGGCTAACGAGGTGGCCGTGGCGGCGTTCCTCGACGGCCGCCTGCCATTCCTCGGAATCCCGGACGTCGTCGAGCGCACGCTCAACGCGATCGAGGGCGTCCCTGCCCGGGATCTCGACGAGCTGACGGCGATCGACGCCGAGGCGCGTCGCGTCGCTTCAGCGCTCACGCGAGAGCTCGTCCACTGATGAACATCTTCGTCGCCATCGCGGGCCTCGCCTTCCTGATCCTCATCCATGAGGCCGGGCACTTCTCGGTAGCGCTCGCGGTCAAGATGCGCCCCCGGCGTTTCTACATCTTCTTTCCGCCCCCACTCGTGAAGCGGGTGCGCAACGGAATCGAGTACGGAATCGGCTCGATCCCGCTCGGCGGCTACGTGAAGATCCCCGGGATGCACAAGCCCGCCGGCGGGGATCTGGAGAGCGGGCTCGGTCGGGCGCTCGAGGAAGCGCCTTGGCTCGAGGGTCACATAGAACCCGTGAAGACGGCCCTCGAAGCGGGTCAGCTGGAGGACGCGCGTTCAGCTCTCCCCGATCTGCGCGCTGCACTCGAGCGCGCGCCGCTTTCCGAGCCCGCTCGCCGCGGGGCCGAGCGGACGCTCACCGAGCTCGACGACGGCCTTTCGAGCGACGCCTATTGGCGCGCGCCGGTCTGGAAGCGCGTCGTCGTGATCTTGGCGGGGCCCGGCGCGAACTTCCTCTTCGCGATCCTGCTCCTGTCGATCGTCTTCATGCTGGGGGTGCCGAAAGCGGTGCTGCCCGTCGTGAACAAGGTCGATCCGGGAACACCGGCGGCGCAGGTGCTCCAACCCGGCGACCGCATCGTGGCGATCGATGGCAAGCCGGTCGGCGCCGAGCAAATCTCGAGCCGGATCCGAGCGAGCAAAGGGCAACCCATCGCGGTGACGATCATGCGGGACGGCAAGCGGCTAACGGTCCGCGCGACGCCGAGGCTGTCGGACGGCGCCTACCGGCTCGGCTTCACCCTCTCGCTGCTGTATGAGAAGTACGCTCCGCTCGCGGCCATAAAGCTCGCATCCGGGCGGACCTGGGAAGTGACGAAGGCGATCGGAAGCTCCCTCGGCCGCATCGTCACCGGATCAGGGCGGAAAGACGTCGCCAGCCCGGTCGGCATCGTGCAGGCTTCCAGCCAGACGCTGGAAGTGGGTTTCCGCGAGTACCTCGGGGTGCTCGCCCTCATCTCCCTCTCGCTCGCGCTGCTCAACCTGCTCCCGTTTCTGCCGCTCGACGGGGGGCACATCGCCTTCTCGATCGCCGAGGGAATCCGCGGGCGGGCCATCTCCCGCGAGGCCTACGAGCGCGCTTCTGCGGTCGGGATCGTCCTCGTTCTGTTCCTGTTCTTCATCGGTCTCTCGAACGACGTCAATCGTCTGAGAGGCGGCTAGAGGCGGGTAAGCCCCCGCCCCCGCAATGGACTCCGGGCTTCTGGACGGCTGCAAAGCGTCACCAGGCTTTGTCCTCGGTCGCCCACGCGCTTCGCGCGTCCAGAATGACGCGGGCTCTCCTGTCATTCTGAACGCGGACGCGTATCGCTTTTCGCGCGTCAGAAGCGCGGTACCATCGCGGGGGCGAGGGCTAGACTCCTCTCGATGGCGAGCCAGCGCCAAATCAAAGTAGGCAACGTGGCGATCGGCGGCGGCGCACCAGTCGCCGTCCAGTCGATGACGCTCACGTACACGCACGACGTCGATGCGACGATGGAGCAGATCGCGCGCCTCGCCTCCGCCGGGTGCGAGATCGTGCGCGTGGCCGTTCCGAAGACGGAGGACGCCGAGGCGCTCAAGAAGCTTGTCTACCTCAGCCCGATCCCGGTTATCGCGGACATCCACTTCAACGCGTCTCTCGCGCTGAAGGCGATCGAGAACGGCGTCGCCGCCGTGCGGATCAACCCGGGCAACATCGGCGGCTCCGACAAGGTCGCGATGGTGGTCAAGGCCGCGAAGGCCAAGGGGATCCCCATGCGGATCGGCGCGAACTCCGGTTCGCTGCCGAAGCACCTCATCGAGCTGGCGCAGAAGGACACCGCCGAGGCGCTGGTCGAGGAAGCGATGGAGCAAGTACGGCTGCTCGAGTCGATGGACTTCTACGACTTCAAGATCTCGGTGAAGTCGAGCTCGGTGCCGACGATGATCCGCGCGTACCGCATGCTTTCCGAGCGTGTCCCGTATCCACTGCACCTGGGCGTTACCGAGGCGGGCCCGCCCGCTACGGGGTCGGTCAAGAGCGCGATCGGCGTCGGCACGCTGCTCATGGACGGCATCGGCGACACGATCCGCATTTCCCTAACCGCCGACCCGGTGAAGGAGATCGAGGTCGCCTGGGAGATCCTCAAGGCTCTCGGCCTGCGCGAGCGCGGTCCCGTGATGATCGCGTGCCCGTCGTGCGGGCGCGACAACGTCGGCGTCGAGAAGCTCGCCGAGGTCGTCGAAGAGCGTCTGAGGAGCTATCCGCAGGCCTTCGAGGTAGCCGTCATGGGTTGCGCGGTCAACGGACCGGGGGAGGCGGGCGACGCAGACTTCGGCATCGCAGGAGGGCGCGACACGGGCTTTATCTACGCGCACGGCCGCGTGCTGAAGAAGGTCTCATCGGACATCCTCGTCGACGAGCTCTTTCACGAGATCGACCAGTGGATCGCAGGCGGGATGGAGCGGCCGAAGCGCCTCAAGCTGGCGAAGCCTGCCGCACTCCTGATGGCCGAAGCGGCCCAGCGCCCGAGCTAGCCATATGAGAGCTTCGAAGCTCTTCATTCCCACCCTTCGGGAGGATCCCGGCGATGCCGAGGCGGTCAGCCATCGCTTGCTCGTCCGCGGAGGTTTCATCCGGCAGACGGCAGTCGGCCTGTGGTCGTACCTGCCGCTCGGTTGGCGCGTGCACATGAAGGTCGTGCAGATCGTCCGCGAGGAGATGAACGCGATCGGCGGCCAGGAGATGTTCATGCCAGTCGTGACGCCCGCAGAGCTCTGGCAGGCGACCGGCCGCTACGCGATTCCCGAGCTCTGGAAGCTCGAGGACCGCATGGGCCGACCGTTCGTCCTCGCGCTGACGCACGAGGAGACGGTCACCTTCCACGCGCGCGAGATCCGTTCGTATCGCGAGCTCCCGCAGATCCTCTACCACTTCCAGACGAAGGTGCGCGACGAGCCCCGGTCGCGCAGCGGGCTGCTGCGTGTCCGCGAGTTCATCATGAAAGACTCGTACTCGTTCGATCGCGACGATGAAGGCCTGGAGCGGAGCTTCCGCCTCCATGAGCAGGCCTACCACAAGATTTTCGACCGCTGCGGACTCGAAGTTTTTGAGGTGGAGGCGGAGTCGGGGATGATGGGTGGAAGCGAATCGATGGACTTCCTCGCCCCTTCGGGATCGGGGGAGAACACGCTCGTGACCTGCGAGAACGGCGACTACGCAGCCGATCTCGAGATCGCCCAAGGCGTGCCGCGGGCGCCTGAGTTCCCGGAGCGTCTGGACACGCCGCAGGAGGTCGAAACCCCCGGCGTGACGACGATCGAGGGTCTCGCCGAGTTACTCGGAATCGATCAAGCCGCGACTTCGAAGGCTATGCCCGTCGTGAACGGTGACGGCGCAGTTGTCCTCGGCCTGGTGCGCGGCGATGATCGCCTCGACGAGGCCAAGATGACCGCCCTAGTTGGCTCGGGCTCGCGGCTCGCCACCGAGGAGGAGATCAAGACGGCGTTCGGCGCCGACCCCGGCTCCATCGGGCCGGTGGGGTTCTCGGGCGACGTGCTCGCCGACGAGACCCTGCGCGAGGGTCAATTCGTTACCGGCGCGAATCGAACCGGCTGGCATCTCCGGGGCGTGGAGCACGGCCGGGACTACAAGGCGCGCTTCGCCGACATCAGGCAGCCCAAGGAGGGCGATTCCTGTCCCAAATGCGGCGGCAAGCTGCGCTTTCAAGTTGCCATCGAGGTCGGGCACATCTTCAAGCTCGGGACCGACTACTCCGAGCCGCTCGGCGCGCGCTTCCTCGACGAGGACGGCCAAGAGAAGCCGATCGTCATGGGGAGTTACGGAATCGGGCCGGGCCGCATTCTCGCCGCCGTGGTGGAGCAGAACTACGACGACGCAGGGATCGCCGGCTGGCCGCCGAGCATCGCGCCCTACGAGGTCGACGTCGTGGTGCTCCCTGGTCTCGAGGACGAAGGAGCGCGAGTGGCCGACGCGTTGACAGGCGAGGGCTTGGACGTCCTCCTAGACGACCGCGACCAGCGCGCCGGCGAGAAGTTCGCGGACGCCGACCTGATCGGGTGCCCCGTGCGCGTGACCGTCGGAAAGAAGACCCTAGAGGATGGTGCCGTCGACGTTCTCGTGCGGCGCGGCCGGGCCGAGGAGCGAATCGAGGTGGAAAAAGTGGCCGCCCGCGTGAAAGAGTTGCTTAGGCATGGCTCGTAAGCGGCGCTTCTCGAACGAGTCGTTCGGCCCGACGATCCAGTCGCTGATGACCGAGCGCGGGACGACCTACAGGGCGCTCGCGGAACGAACCGGACTGTCCGCCGGCTACCTCAACCACCTGGTCCACGGGAATCGCCCGGTGCCGTCGGACGAAGTCATCCGTAACCTCGCGAAGGCTCTGCGCGTCGAGCCTGAGCATTTCCGCGAGTACCGGATCCGCGTCATCACGCAGAAGCTCGAGGCGATGCCGGATCTCGTCGACCGCCTTTACAAGCGGATCAGGACCTAACCGCCAAGCAGCCCCTCCGTTGATGAGGAGGGTTTGGGGTCCGGAAGGCGGGTCATCCGGAAGCCGTTGAGGAGGCCGAGGAGCGCGGCGAGCAGCGGTATGAGCAGCGCGACCTGCAGGGCTATCGGCCGCGCATCCGTGTTGATGCGCAGGATCTCTTCTTGGACGGCCGGCGATTGCCCGTCGAGGAGCTTCTGGAGCTCGGTGTTGGACAACACCTCGGCGTTGTGCTCGAGCGCGTCAGCAACCTGCTGCTGCTGAGCCGGGGCGAGCACGTCGCTCGACTCCGCCTTGTGCGTGAACACGAGCGAGAGGGTGGCCAGCATGATCGCGCCTGCGAACGCGAGGCCGAATGACAAGCCGAAGGATCCGCCGGCCGAGTTGACTCCGGCTGCTTCGCTTACATGCTCCTCCTCGATCGGCGCGAGGGTGTAGTTGTTGAGCTGCGACACGAGCAGGCCCAGCCCGGCGCCTGCGACGACGAGTGGAAGGGCCATGGCCCAACCGGAATCTGCGCGCGGCACGATCGGGATCAGGACGAGGACCCCGGCCGAGAGCAGCAGGAACCCGATCTGAATGATCCTGCTGGGGCTGCGGTTGCCCGCCTTCCTGCCGGCGAGCAAGGCGATCGCGAACATGGTCAGGGACAGCGGTGCGAGCGAGAGCCCGGCCTCCATCGCGTTGTACTCGAGCACCATCTGGAGGTAGATCGGCAGCGCGATCATCATCCCGCCGAGCGCGATCTGCTGGAGCGTCTGGCCGGAGATCCCGAGCCGGAAGTACTTCGACGAGAAGAGCCCGACGTCGAGGAGCGCCGGCTTCCCTTCTCGTTTGCGTCGCTTGAGCCACCAGACGAGCGACCCAAGTGCGACGAGCCCGACGGCTATCAGCGCCCCAACGGCTGCGCCGCCGCTTTCCCAGATGAGGATCCCGAGCACGACGCCCCCCATCCCGAGCGCCGACAGGATCGCACCGACGAAGTCAACGCCCCGGGGCCCGGTGTACGGAACGTCGTGGACGAGCCTGATGCCGGAGAGCACGATCGCGATGATTACTGCCTCCCCGAGGAAGGCGATTCGCCAGGACAGATAGGTCGTCACGAAGCCCCCCAGCAGCGGGCCGACATCAGCCGCGATTGCGGCGGCCGCCCCTACGAGCGCGTATGCCTTCCGCTGCATCGGTCCCGTGAAGTTGCCGTGGATCAGCGACTGCATCGCCGGGAGAAGAAGGGACGCTCCGAGGCCGCCGATGATCGCCCAGAAGATGATGATCGGCAGCAGGCTCTGGGCCAGCGTCATGGAGATTGCGCCGGCCGCGTAGCCGAGCAGGCCGAGCACGCAGGCGCGTTTGCGCCCGAACAGGTCGCCGATCTTGCTCGAGATCAGGATGAATGCCGCCGAGACGAGCGCCTCGAGGGCAATTGCCGATTGGACACCGCTGGCGGTCGCGTGGAGGTCGCGCACCACCGCGGAGATGGACACGTTCATCAACGAGGTGTCCACCACGAGGACGAACATCGCCATCGCGAGCAGCACGGCGAGCCGCTGGTTGCCCGACGACTCCTGCGGCGCCGCGACGCTCGCGTCCACGCTCATGGCCGCTAAGGATCGCCGCCGCCGTTATCCGGCGCAAGATCCGGAATGCACATGACCCGGTTCGGGCGAGCCCGATCGGCTACTCTGGAACCCGTACGGGGCGTGGCGCAGCCTGGTTAGCGCGCCAGTCTGGGGGACTGGAGGTCCCCGGTTCGA
>DASXSE010000014.1:0-16756 GCA_036506175.1 Gaiellaceae bacterium | reverse complement strand
TCGACGCAAGCGAGTAGGTTGCCCCGCCCGTGAGCGGACTCGAATTGCCCGCTTCACCGGCCGCCTCGACGAGCGCCAACTGCTGCGGGCGATCTCGGCGATCCTCGTCGTCAGCGGCTCGGCGATGGCCGTTCAGGCGATCGTCGGCTGAGCGAGGCGGGCCCCGGGGTATGGTGGCCGGGATGCAGGAGCCGGCCACCCAAGCGGCACCGGAAGAGCTCGGCGGCGAGGCGGTCGAGCTGCTGCAGCGGCTGATCCGCTTCAACACGGTCAATCCGCCCGGTCGCGAGGAGGAGGCGCAGAGCTACCTGCGCGGGATGCTCGAGGAGGCCGGCTTCGAGTGCGAGCTGCTGGCGGCGGTTCCCGGCCGTCCCAACCTCGTCGCCCGCCTTCGCGGCCGCTCCGACGGTCCCACGCTGTGCTACCTCGGCCACGTCGACACCGTGCTGGCCGACGCCGCCGACTGGAGCGTGGACCCCTGGTCCGGCGAGCTCCGCGACGACTGCGTGTGGGGGCGCGGCGCGCTCGACATGAAGAGCCAGGTGGCTGCGAGTGCGGTCGCCATGGCCACGCTCGCGCGCGAGGGCTTCGAGCCTGCGGGCGACGTCATCTTCGCGGCGACCGCGGACGAAGAGGTCGGCGAGGACTTCGGCCTCTCCTGGTTGTGCGAGGCGCATCCGGACGCTGTTCGCGCTGACTACTGCGTCAACGAGGGCGGTGGCGAGCGCGTGGAATTCGGTGACCGCACCGTCTATCTGTGCTCCACGGCCGAGAAGATGAGCTCGCCGTTTCTCCTGCGCGTTCATGGCCGGAGCGGCCATGCCTCGATGCCTGGGATCGCGGACAATGCGCTTGTAAAGGCGTCCCCGTTGATCGCGCGGCTTGACCGCTTCGAGCAGCAACCCAGGCTGCTTGCGGAGACGGAGGCTTTCTTCGCCGCGCTGGGTGAGGTTCCGGAGCTGGCTGAGCTCCCCGAACGGCTCGCCGCGCTCGAGCCGGGGGTGCGTGGGATGGTCGAGCCGATGCTGGCGCTGACCATCTCCCCGACGATGATCCAAGCCTCCCGTCAGCGGAACGTTGTTCCAGCCCTCTGCGAGGTCGTATGTGATTGCCGGTTGCTTCCTGGCCAGACACAGGACGAGGCGGAGCGGGAGATTCGCGAATGGCTCGGCCAGGACGGCTACGAGATCGAGTGGATGGAGGGCGTGGGTGGAACGTCGTCCCCCCTCGACACGCCCTTGTGGGATGCGATCGCATCCTTCGTCGAGGAGGACGAGCCGGGCGCCACACTCGCTCCGGTCGTTCTCCCGGGGTTCACCGACAGCCACTTCATGCGTGAGGCGTTTGGCGCGGTCTCGTACGGGTTCTTTCCGATGAGGATGATGGATTCAGAGCTGGCCGCGCGCCTGATTCATTCGGCGGACGAACGGATCGCCGTCGACGACCTGGAGCTTGGTACCCGCTTCCTCCACCACGTGGTACGTACACTCGAAGGGTGAGTGAAAAGATCCGCCTCGGTGGCATGGCTCTCGGCAACGGGGTGCTCGTGCACGGCCCGCGCTACTGGGCCTGCGCCGTGCGCGGCGAAGACGGCTCCGTTCAGCTGGCATCAGGAGAGAAGCCGCTGCAGGCCGCCGACGTACGCAATCCCATCCTGCGCGGCCCTGCGCGCCTTGCGGAGGTTTTCGCCCTCTTGCCCGAGGTGCGGAAGCACCTCCCAGCTGCCCAGCTGCCGTTTCAGCGGCCGGGGGTGGCCGGCGCCATGGTGGGAAGCGCTCTCGGCATCCGTCTTCTGCGCGCGAGCCGCCTCTCCCCTCTGACCCAGGAGGCGATCGCCGCATTCCTCGCCGTCGGTCCAGCCGCCGTGGCGCTGCGGGGCTCGAATCTCGCCGAGTACCACGGAGCCGAGCACATCGCCATCGGGACGTACGAACACGGTGAGGAGCGTGCGAAGGAGCACGAGCGCTGCGGCTCCCACGTTCTTGGCCCGCTGCTTCTCACGAGCGCCGTTGGAAGCCTGCTTGCCTCGCGTTTTCCGGCGCAGCTGCGCCCGGCGGCGCGGGCCGCTGCCGGGGTGGGCGCCATCGCAGCTTCGCTCGAAGTTTTCGGCTGGATGGTTCGCAACGAGCGGCATCCGGTCGCCCGCGCTCTCGCCAAGCCCGGTCACGAGCTCCAGCATCGCTTCGTGACCGCCGAGCCGACGCCAGACCAGCTCGAGGTCGCCGAAGCGGCTCTGCGCGAATGCCTGCGCCTAGAATCGGCTGCTAATGGCCGTAACGGAACAGCAGAAGAAGCGCCTCCCACCTGAAATCTTCGAACTCCCGTTGGAGAAGATGCGGGAGGGCTACTACACCGACGTCTACTTCAACTTCGCGCGCGAGACGCTGCTCTGGGACGAGCGCCACCCGCGCGTCGTCATGCAGGTCTTCCAGAAGAAGGACTCGGTCCTCGGTGGGATGGACGAGGCGATCGCCATTCTCAAACTCTGCTCGCAGGACTGGGAGTCGCTGACGGTTCACGCCCTCTACGACGGGGACGAGATCTCGCCCTACGAGACCGTGATGACGATCGAGGGTGACTACACGCTCTTCGCCCATCTCGAGACCGTCTACCTAGGAGTGCTGGCGCGCCGAACGCTCGTCTCCACGAACGTGCGCCGCGTGGTGGAAGCGGCCAACGGGAAGCCGATCCTCTTCTTCCCCGCACGCCACGACCATCACCGCGTGCAGACCGGGGACGGCTACGCGGCACACGTGGCCGGCGCGATCGGGGTGTCGACGGACGCCCAGGCCTCTTGGTGGGGCGGGCGCGGCGTCGGCACTGTCCCGCACGCGCTCATCGCCGCGTACGGAGCCAACACGGTTCTCGCCGCGACGAAATTCTCCGAGTGGGCCGAGGAGCACGAGCCGGACGTCAACGTCGTCGTACTGGTCGACTTCGAAAACGACTCGGTGAAGACGTCTCTGGAAGTGGCTCGGGCGCTCGGCGACCGGCTGTGGGGTGTCCGACTCGACACGTCTCGCACGCTGGTCGACCGCTCATTGTGGGACGAGATGTGCGACTTCGATCCGCGGGGAGTGAACGAGCGGCTCGTCCGCAAGGTTCGAAACGCGCTCGACGAGGCGGGCTTCGAACGGGTGCGGATCGTCGTGTCGGGCGGCTTCGATGTCGAACGCATTCGGGGCTTCGAGGAGAAGGGCGTCCCGGTGGACGCTTACGGCGTCGGCTCGGCTCTCATCCGGGGCGAGAACGACTTCACGGCCGACATCGTGCTGACCGACGGCTTGCCCTCGGCAAAGGTCGGCCGCGCCTACCGGCCGAGCAGCCGGCTCGAGCTCGTCCTTTAGCTCTGCGGCCTCCCCGCCGATGGAAGCCGGGGTGGACCGGTTCGTGGACTTCTTCAACTCGATCGCGGAAGCGGCCCTCACGTGGCTGCCGCTCGTTTTCTTCGGGCTGATCGTCTACCTCCTGTGGAGGACGCTCGCCTTCATGCCGCGCGTGAAACCCGCGGAGATCGATCCGGAGTCGAAGTCGTCGGTCAGCTGGGAAGACATCGCAGGGGTCGACGAGGCGGCGTCTGAGCTCCAGGAGGTCGTCGACTTCCTCCAGCATCCGCGCCGCTTCGCCCGGCTCGGGGCGCGTGTGCCGAAGGGGATCCTCCTGTATGGGCCGCCCGGCACCGGCAAGACGCTGCTCGCGAAGGCTGTCGCGCATGCATCGGGCGCGAACTTCTACTCGCAGAGCGCGTCGGCGTTCGTCGAGATGTTCGCGGGTCTCGGGGCCGCGCGCATCCGCAAGCTCTTCGAGAAGGCGCGGAAGAACGCACCGGCCATCGTCTTCATCGACGAGCTCGACGCCGTCGGCACGCGCCGCACCGGGTCCGGCTTCAACCGCGAACACGACCAGACGCTGAACCAGCTTCTCGTTGAGCTGGACGGCTTCCGCGGGCCGGACCGGGTCGTGATCATCGGAGCATCGAACCGGCTCGACGACCTCGATCCGGCTCTGCTTCGCCCCGGGCGGTTCGACCGCCAGATCATCGTGGCGCCGCCCGACCTGGCCGGCCGTGTTGCCATCCTCGGCGTCCACACGCGCGGTAAGCCACTCGGCCCCGACGTCGATCTCGAGGCGATCGCCCGCCAGACCGCCGGATTGACCGGTGCCGACCTCGCCAACATCTGCAACGAGGCGGCGATCTTCGCGGGCCGAGCCGAGCAGGCGGAGATCAGGCACGGGGATTTCGAGGCGTCGATGGAGCGGGTGATCGCAGGGCTCCAGCAGCGCCGCGTCGTCACGGAGAAGGAGAAGCGCATCCTCGCCTACCACGAGGGAGGCCACGCGCTCATGTCCCACCTCGTCGGCAACCCGCAGCCGGTGCAGAAGGTGACCATCGTCTCGCGCGGCCGCGCGCTCGGCTACACGCTCAACACGCCTCAGGAAGACCGGTACCTGCACACGAAGGAAGAGCTTCTCGACCTCATGAAGGTCCTCCTGGCGGGGCGCGCTGCCGAGCAGATCGTCTTCGGCGCGGTGACGAACGGCGCCGCCAACGACCTGGAGCGCGTCACCGAGCTGGCCCGCTCGATGGTGTTCGAGTTCGGGATGGGCGAGGGCGTCTCCTCGCGGACGATGCGCGCCGACAACTACGCCCTTTCCGAGCACACCAAGCGGCTCCGCGACGAGGAGCAGGCCCGACTCTGCGACCACGCGTTCGCGGAGGCTCTTCGGCTCCTCTCGAAGCACCGCAGAACGCTCGACAAGCTCGCCAACTCGTTGCTGGAGAAGGAAACGCTCGTACGGCAGGAGCTCGAGGATCTTCTGGGCGACGTTGCGCCTGAGTCCGACTCCGGCGAAGCCGTCGGCCGCGTCGTCCAGCTCCCGGATCACTAGGTCTTGCTCCCTAGTGCGTCGCGGAAGGGAGGGCAAGGCCGGGCTTTGCCCGGCTGTCCAATCGTCCAGACGCGCTAGGGCCGATAGGATCGGAGCGTGGAGGTCCGCTCCGTCCATCACGTCGCGTTCGCGGTCGCGGACCTGGAAGAGGCCGTCGATACATACCAGCGACTCTTCGGTGCGCGCGTCGAGCTGCGCGGGCGCATGGAGGATCAGGGTGTGGAGGCCGCGTACCTCAGGATCGGGAGCGGGCGCGTCGAGCTGGTCTCCGCGCTCGGCGACGACACGCCCGTCGGGCGGTTCCTCGCCAAGCGCGGGCCCGGGATGCACCACGTCGCGTACGAGGTCGCAGACGTCGGCGCCGCCGTGCGTTCGTTGGCCGCTGAAGGTGTCGAGGTCATCGACCCGGAGCCGCGGCCCGGCCTCGGCGGCCACGAAGTGTCCTTTGTCCACCCCGATTCCGTGTACGGCGTGCTCGTGGAGGTGATCAGTGGCTAAGGCTTCCGCAAACAACCGCGTCCGGCTCGACATTGCCTTCGAGGGCGGCCAGATCGTTGGTGGGAACGTGAGCGGCGAGATCGCCGACGGTCTACGCTCTGCGCTCGCCGGCGACGACGTCGTCTACGACCTCGAGACCGACGATGGCACCTACATCATCGCGCTCCGAAAGGTCGTCTTCGTGCGGCGGACATCGCGCGAGACGCACATCGGCTTCGGAGCCAGCGCGTAGGGTAATCCCCTCTACGTGGCGGAAGAAGCAGCAACTGCGGCGGACGTCCGCGGCCTGGTCGCGCGTGCGCAACAAGGCGATCGGCTGGCGCTCGAAGAGCTCTATCTCATGCACTTCGACCGCATCTACAGCTATTTGCAGCTTAGCGTCGGAAACCGCCACGACGCGGAGGACCTCACCAACCAGACCTTCGTGAAGATGCTCGAGTCGATCGACCGGTTTGAATGGCGGAAAGTGCCCATCTCGGCATGGCTCTTCCGCATCGCGCACAACCTGGCGATGGACCTCTTCCGTTCGCGGCGCCGGTGGCAGCCGGAGGAGGAAGTGCCGGAGCCGCCAGGCGCGGAGGCGCGCTCTGCCGAGGAAGAGGCGCTCCAAGCAATCGGCCGCCAGAGCATGCTCGAGATGATCGAAGGCCTGTCCCAGGACCAGCAGCAGGTGCTCACACTGAAGTTCGTGTTCAACTTCTCGAACTCGGACGTGGCCACGATCCTCGGCAAGAGCGAAGGGGCGATCAAGTCTTTGCAGCACCGCGCCCTGGCCTCCCTTCAGCGCCAGCTGACCTCCGCCTAGATGTCGCTCGAGATCGGCATCGTCGGCCTGCCGGGGTCTGGCAAAACGACCCTCTTCAATGTGTTGACCCATGGGCATGCGGGGCTCGCGGAGTTCGGCCGCCCGCACGTCGGCATGGCGGCCGTGCCCGACGCGCGTTTGCCGCAAATCGCCGAGGTTGCCGGGTCCGCCAAGGCAACGCCGGCTGCGGTCCGTGTTCTCGACGTGCAGGGAACGGAGGCTGCGCTCCTCGGCGGCTTGCGGCAGGCGCATGCGCTCCTCGGCGTTATCAACGGGTTCGCACCGGGCGAGGATGCGACCACGCAGAAGGAGACGATCGAGCTCGAGCTCCTCGTGGCCGATCGCGACCACGTGGAGAAACGGGTCGAACGGGTAGCGCGCGACGCGAAATCGGGTGACCCGAGGTTGAAGCAGGAAGTGGCGGAGCTGGAGAACCTGCTCGCGCACCTCGAAGCCGAGCAGCCGCTCTCGGAGTATGCGGGTGAGCTTCCTCCCGAGCTCGAGCCTCTGACGACCAAGCCGCTCGTGTGGGTCGAGAACGGCGGGCCCAGCGGCGTCGATCTGAAGCTCGAGGTAGAGCTGGCCGAGCTCTCGGACGAAGAGGCAGCCGAGTTTCGGGAGGGCGCGCCGCTTCTCGACGACGTTCTCCGCGAGATCTTCTCCGCCGGCGATCTGCTCACGTTTTTCACCGCGAACGAGAACGAGGCCCGCGCATGGACGCTCTACCGGGGAGCGACTGCGCTCGAGGCCGCCGGAACCGTGCACACCGACATGGCGCACGGGTTCGTGCGCTGCGAGGTCGTCCGGTGGAGCGACCTTGTCGAGAGCGGCTCACATGCCGAAGCCGCTCGTCGCGGCCTCGTGCGTCTCGAGAGCAAGACGTATCCCGTGGAGGAAGGCGACGTCCTCCAGATTCGCTTTACGCCGCGGCGAAAGGGCTAGCTCATCGCGCTCGTGCGCGCCGGGTGGACCGGCTCGGTCTTCCAGGCGGTGACGATCATCAGCAGGCTGACGATGAGGATCCAGCCCGCGAAGATGATCATCGGGAAGTAGTAGATCGAGAAGAGCATCGCGACGGCCACGACAAGGCCGATCCAACCGACCCACGCCGGCAGCACGGACGTGCGCAGCGCGGCCGTCGACGTCGCGAGGACCACGATCGACGCGGTCATGACTCCTCCGACGAGGAGGAGGTAACCGGCCCAGTTCATCATTTCGGCCGTGTTCGGCGTCAGCCGGAAGTCCTGGTCGCCGGCGAGCATGGCGGGAGCGGTGGAAACGGCCGCGCCGGCCATGATCAGCGTCGTCGCGATGGTGCCTGCCCCGAAGATCAGCCCTGAGAGAGTCCCGGGCGCGGGCTCAGCCCGGTCGAGCATCGTCCTGAGCGTGCCCATGAACGCCAGGAACGCGATTCCCGCCGCCACGAGGAAGAAGAATGCTGTTACTTCCTTCGCCCGGTTGCCGGAATCGGCGTAGAAGGACTGGACCCCGGACATGGTGTCGCCGGTGTTGCTGATCAGCGCCAGGCCGAGCAGGAAACACGCGACGAACAGCACGCCCGTCATGGCGGACCAGCGTTCCCAACGAAAGCCGTACACATATACCCCCTTTGTGAAGGACGTGGCAAATCGTGGGATTCGCTTCGGACGGACGAATGCCTGCCGACGTTCAGGGGACTAGCAGCAGCCGCAGTCGCAACCTTCGCAATCGGGCCCGCAGTCGCAATCGCAACCGGCCATCTCTTCCTCCTTTCTCGCTCATTCGAGCCTAGCCGTTATATTGATAAACGTCAATGAAGACCATTGCGACGATTCCCGGCTCTTGCTGTGCCCCCGGGGCCCCACTCCTTCCTGAGCAGGATCGCCTTGCGCTCGCGGAGCGTTTCAAGGCCCTCGGTGACCCCACGCGCATCGCGATCGTCAACAGGCTTGCAGGCGCGGGGGAGGTCTGCGTCTGCGCATTCGACGATTTGGGCCTCTCGCAGCCGACGATCTCGCACCATCTCCGCATCCTCCGGGAGGCAGGAATCGTCGAGGCGAGCCGGCGTGGAACCTTCGCTCATTACCGCTTGATTCCGGAGACGGTTGCGTCTCTCTCCGGCGCTCTGTCGAGTTAGCTCACCAGGGAATCGGGGCGCGATTCCGAAAGAAGCCGCCGCGCGGCCCGTCGTCGCCGAGGGTCGCGAGCCAGACGGGGGTATCCGCGCCGTCCTCGAGCGAACGAGGCGCGCTCGAGCCGCCCATGTCCGTGCGCACCCAGCCCGGGCAGCAGGAGTTGACGAGGATGTTCTCACCCTCGAGCTCCGCGTCCAGCATCCGCGTGAGGGCGTTCAGGCTCACCTTTGAAACGCGGTAGCCCGGAGCGTGCCCGCCCATGTCGTCGAGCTGGCCCATGCCGCTCGAGAGGTTGACGATGCGCCCGTAGCCGTTGCGCCGCATGAGCGGGAGCGCCGCCTGCGTGAGCCGCCAAGCGCCGTAGAGGTTCGTCTCGAGCGTGTCGCGGACGTCGTCGAGATCGACGTCGACGGCGCTCGTGCGCCATCCCCCGCCCGCCACGCCCGCGTTGTTGACGAGGACGTCAAGCCGGGCGAACTCGTCTTCGATCGAGGTGATGACGTTCTGGATGCTCTCCTCGTCGGTGACATCGAGCTGACGCGGGACCACCCCATGGCCGATCTCCCGAGCGGCCTCCTCGCCGTTCGGGAGGTCGCGCGAGCCGATGACGACCTGGTATCCGAGCTTCGCGAGCTCACTTGCGACCTCGCGACCGAGCCCGCGGTTGCCGCCGCTGATCAGGGCGACGCGCTCCACGCCTGGAGGCTAGCTAGTCGGTTGGCTTGGTCGCCGCGACCGCGTCGAGCTGGTTCGCGTGGTAGAGAACGGCCGCCTCGGCCGTCCGGGCTGCCCGCATGTCGTGGTGAGCGGCGACGGCGTGCAGGAACTCTGCGCGGACGTCCGCTTCGAGCCCTCCCGCCTGCTCCTCGATCATCCGGAGGCCGAGGTGGACGTGGCCGAGCAGCCGTCCCTCGTCCGTGGGCAGGAAGAGCGGGCCACGATCGAGCTCGCGAACGCGTCCCAGGTCGTGCAAGAGGGCTGCGGCTAGGAGCAGGTCGCCGCGCAACCGCGGGTGCAACTGCACCGCTTCACGGCAGATGGTCGCCACGCCCACGGTGTGCTCGAGCAGGCCGCCGGAGTAGGAATGGTGCGAGTCGGGTGTCGCCGGCAATACTCGGACCCGCGCGCGCAACTCGCCGTCCCGGAGGAAGCGGCCGACGAGGTCTCGCAACCCCGCGTGCGAGATCTCACGGGCGAGGAAGTCGAAGAAGCCGTCCAGCTCCTCGACGTCTCGGCGCGACTCGGGGACAAGGGTGGACGGATCTGCCTCCGCGGGCTCCAGCGATCGCACCTCGAGCTGAAGCCGGTCCCGGAACCGTTCCACCCGGCCCAGCACGCGCACGGCGTCCCCTTCGCGAAAGCGTTTGTCGAAGAGGTCGACGTCGTTCCAGACGCGTGCGTCGATCCGTCCGCTCGGATCGACGAGCTCGAGCGCCAGGTAGGCGCTGCCACCGCGGGTGCGAAGACGCTGCTTGCGGGCGACCGCGTAGGTGCCTTCCACGACCCGGTCCTCGGCGAGCTCCGCGATCGTCACGGCCCGATTCTAGGTCCCGCGTCGGCTGCTAGCCTGGGCGCGGATGCCGCTCGTGAAGCCCTTTCGCGCGCTCCGCTACGACGCGGGCGTAGCGGGGGCGCTCGACTCGCTCGTCTGTCCTCCGTTCGACGTCATCTCGCCTGATCTTCGCCGCGAGCTCGTCGTGCGGAGCCCGTACAACGCTGTCCGCATTGTGCAGCCCGACGATGCCGACGCCGCCGCTCGCCTGCTCGCCGAGTGGAAAACCGAAGGGATTCTCGTCCGGGAGGAAGGGCCGACTGTATGGCTGCTCGAGGAGGAGTTCGCGTCGAACGCCGAGCGGCGGACACGCCGAGGCCTCGTTGCGCGCGTCGGCCTCCTGCCGTTCGACCGCGGCATCGTTCTGCCACACGAACGGACCGCACCGAAACCGCTCGAAGGCCGCCTGCAGCTCCTACGGGCGACGCGGACGAAGCTTTCCCCGGTCCTCATGCTTCACGAGGGGCCATCTCCGCAGCCGCAGTTGCGTCCGCCGGACCTCGAAGCGACGCTCGACGGCGTCACCTCGCGTCTCTGGCGCCTGGATCCGGACGCCGCCGCCAATGTTCAAGCTCCGCTCGTGATCGCCGACGGGCATCACCGCTACACGGCGGCGTTGCGCTTTCACGAGGAGGACGGAGGCGAGGACACGGCATACGTCCTGACCACGCTTGTCAGCACGAGCGACCCGGGGCTCGAGATCCTCCCCACGCATCGAATCGCTGCCTCCGCGCCGGAGACCTTCGACGGGAGACGCGACGTGGACGAGGCGCTCCGGGTACTCGAGAGCCTTCCACGCGACCGTGGCGCGTTCGTGATGATCCGCCCGGACGGTGCCTCAGTGGTGGAATCGGACGAGCCCGAGCTTGACACCGCTCTCGTCGACGCCCTCGCGCTCGAGGGCGTCCGGTACACGGCCGACGCCCAGGAGGCCCGGCATGCCGTTGCAACGGGAACTGCGGAGGCGGCCTTCATCGTTCGGGCTCCGACGATCGAGCAGGTCAAGAGCTTCGCCCTCGCGGGCGAGCTCATGCCCCACAAGAGCACGTACTTCTATCCCAAGCTTGCGAGCGGGCTCCTCTTCTCGCCGTTCGACGAGTGACTGACTGGCTCGCCTTCTGCCGTGACGCCAGGGACGCGGTCGACGGCGTTCTTGCCGAGCTGCCGACACGGACCGAACGAGAGCCCGGGGTCGGCTATGGAGAAGGCGGAGACGAGACCACAGCCATCGACGCGGCCGCCGAGCGTGCGATCGTCGCCTTGCTGGAGGATCTCCACGCCGGCGGACGACGCTTCACGCTGGTCTCGGAGGAGCTCGGGGAGCGCGCCTTCGGGACGGGAGGTCCGCGGCTCGTCGTCGACCCGATCGACGGCAGCGTGAACGCCAAGCGCGGGATCCCGTTCTTCTCGCTCTCCATCGCGGTCGCCGAGGGGACGACGATGGGCGACGTCGTTCTTGGCTACGTCTTCGACTTTGGAACACGCGAGGAGTGGACGGCGCGGCGTGGACACGGCGCGTTTCTGAACGACGCACCGCTCGATGGTCCGCGGCCGAAGGACGAGATCGAGCTCTTGTCGTTCGAGGCGACGAAGACCGATTCGGTTGCCGACCGCATTCCGGAAGTCGTCGGCTTGGCCGAACGGACGCGGATCATGGGCTCGCTCGCGCTGTCCCTGTGCCATCTCGCAGCCGGACGGGTGGACGCGGTTTGCTCCCTGAAGCCTGCACGGAGCGTCGACATCGCCGCGGCGCAGCTCCTGGTCCGCGAGCGAGGGCTTGCGATCGATCTGCCTGAGGCACCGCCGTTTGCCGCCGCGCCGCTCGACGTCGAGGGTCGATCTCGAGTCGTAGCCGCGGCGACCGACGAACGCTGCGCCGAGCTCTTCTGGCGGCTCAGCGCTTCGAGCTGATCCGACGCTCGAGGTTGGTGCGGACAGCGGGCCACTCGGCGTCCGTGATCGCGTACCACGCCGAATCCCGCACGGTGCCGTCGCGCACGAGCATGTGGTTGCGGAAGATCCCCTCGAACCGAGCCGGTAGCGCCTCGAGACCCCGTCGCGCACGGTCGTTCAGGGCATCGGTCTTGAACTCGACGCGCATGCAGCCGAGCTCCTCGAACGCGTGTCGGAGGAGGAGATATTTCGCCTCGGGATTCACCCCGGCTCCCCAGGTCGACGGCGAGTTCCACGTGTGCCCGATCTCGAGACCGCGGTGCTCGGGCCGGAGGCTCATGTAGCGCGTGCTCCCGACCGGTTCCGCCGTCTTCCGTAGAACGACCGCGTAGGGAGCTTCGCGTCCCGCCTGGGCCGCCTCGAGGGCGGCGTGGAACCAGCGGCCGAACGCCTCCGGCTCGTACGCGAGCATCAGCATCCAGCGCCAGATCTCAGGGTCGGCCGCCGCGCGCTGCAGAGGTGCCTCGTGCTGAGGCGTCAGCGGCTCGAGGACGACGATGTCGCCCTCGAGACGCTCCGACAACCTGTCGAACACGCCTTAGACGATAAAGACCGTGGTGCCTTCCGCAACGTGCTCGTACAGCCACTCTGCGTCCGGGATGTTCATGCGAATGCACCCGTGTGACGCCGAATAGCCGATCGAGGCCGCGTCAGGAGTCCCATGGATCCCCACGCCCGGCACGGAGAGGCCCATCCAGCGGGTGCCCAATGGATTCCCCGGGCCGGGCGGGATCGGGGACATCCCTGCCGCCCAGGGGGAGGCCGGCGGATACCACCAGGGGTTCAGCTGCTTCGAGACGATCGTGAACTGGCCCGAAGGTGTCGGGTAGGCGGCTTGGCCTGTGGCGACCCCAAAGGTCTTCCATTTGCGGCCCCCGCGGTAGAGATAGAGGCGGTTGGCGCCGCGGCTGATGACGATGACCGGCCCGATGTCGGCCTTTGTGACGGCAGGCTTGCGAACCGTGTACTCGACGTCCACAGGCCCCCGCGAGCCTCTTCGCAGCGCAGTGCCGAGAACGCCGGCAATTTGTTCTGGGGCGACGTCGAGGCCCACCTGGGAGTCGCTGATGACGGGCCGCATTCCCCGAAGCCGAACCTGGGCGTCGACCGCGGGACGCGAGTACTCCGGCGCGAGGTCTGTCGCGTAGCTGACGAGCCGCGGCCGGTCGACGAGCACTTGGAGTGGGACGGCGGTCCCTGAGGATGAGTGCATCGCCTCCGTCACAGCCTGACCGACGAGCGGAACGCCGAAGCGAGCGGCGGAGACATAGCTCGTCTCTCCATGGACGTTCACGGCAATGGGCTGGCGAAACGACGCGTTGACCGCGGTGGTGGCCTGCTCGCCGGTCATGCCTCCGACGAGCGTTCCGCCGATGGTCACGTCGTGCGCAATGCGGTTTGGCCCGACGTCCCCGATCATCCAGCCCGGCTCGTCAGCCCTCGCCGCGGTTGCGGCGCCGACGGCGGCGAGCATGAGCGCCAGGAACGCTGTGATCCGCCGCCACGGCGGCATGGTGCGGTAGCGACGGTACGTGGGAGCCATGATGAGGAGGCGATCGGTCAGGCCGGCGACGGCGCCGTCCTGGAGCGTGGCTTTCTGCGGCTCGCGGGCGAACCCTTCGCTCGATGGAGCGGCCCGAGCGCGCGGCGCAAGGCAGTTCGCGCGCGGTTCAGGCGTGAGGCAACGGTGCCGACCGGGATGCCGAGGATTCCGCCTGCCTCGGAGTAGTCGAGGCCACGCGCGTCCACGAGCAGAACGACAGCGCGTTCCTCAGGGGTGAGGGAGGCGAGAGCGAGCTCGAGCTCGCGGCGCACCCCCAGCGCTTCTCCGGGCTCGGGTCCTTCGCTTGCCTGCCCGGCGAGCTCGTCGAGCGGCATGTAAGCCGACTTGCCGGCACGGGCGAGCTCGTCGAGGCAGGCGTTGTAGGTGATGCGGAAGAGCCAGGTGCCGAGGCGGGCGTCGCCGCGGAAACGTGGGAGGGCGCGGAACGCTCTGACGTAAGCCTCCTGGAGCGCATCGTCCATGCGGTCTCGGTCGCCGAGGATGCGGTACGCGAGACCACGCAGGCGGCGATCGTAGGCGTAGACGACAGCGGCAAAAGCCTCGTCGTCACCCTGCCGCGCTCGGTCGAGAACCGCGGGGCTGACGTCGGTCACGACGACGGCTCCAGGACGACGGGAATGCGCACCTCGTGCGGCGGGTGGCCCGTGCCAGCGGCATCGTCGTCGTGCACGACGATCGTGCCGGCCTGCTCACCCGAGACTTCGTACGGAACGGTGACCGAGAACGTGCCGCGACAGCCGGTTCCGCAAGTGGCGGTCGTGAACTTGCTACCGACGATGTTCCCGGCGTGGTCCAGGATCTCGACGGTGACGTTGGCCTCGAAGACGTTCGCCGTTCCGGACACCGTCACCGGGCTCGAGATCGTCGCGCCGATCGAGGGCCTGGCGACGAGGATGGCGGGGAGAAGCTCCTTGTAGTCGCTGCACTTGAGGGGATGGTCGATGACGATTCCCTCGCCCCCGAGGACGTCGACGGCCTGCCCGTCCAGCTTGAAGAGGACTCCCTTCACGGTCGGGAACTGGTCGAGGGTGCACACGACCTGCGCCAGGCGCATCGTCATCGAGGCAGTGCCGCCGCCCGACTCGAACTCGGACGTCAGATCGACCGTCGCGATGCCCTTGTCGATGCCGAGGCCGAGCAGCTTCGTGCCGGCCGGGATCTGGGTGTCGACGCCCCCGGTGTCTTCCTCGGGATGGGGACCCTCGAGCAGGGAGTAGAGGGCCAAGGAGCCGACACGAGGCGTAGCGGGCTCCAGCCGGCTGACGACGTAGAGCTGCTCGCCGCGGTGGAACCAGACCTGGTAGCCAACGGAGGACTCGCCGCTCGCGGGAGTGGAGGACGCCGTCGTTCCGGTGTCCGTCTGATTCGTGTCGCCGCTGTAGCCGGTGCCCGTCTCGACGAGGCCCGTTTGACCTGGTTCCTGCTCCGTGACCGCGGGGACCGGGCCAGCGGACTGCGCGCCGCTGCCCGTCCCGCAGCTCGCGGCGATGACTCCGAGCAGGCCGGCGAGGACTATTCCAAGCGCGATGGCGACGTATTTCATGCCGCTCATCCTCGGCGGGCCCCGCAACACCGCCCTTGCCGCGATGTAACGGTTACGTCACAGGCAGGCGCAGGGTAAAGCGGGTGCCGCGGCCGATTTCGCTTTGGACGTCGAGGTCGCCCCCGAGCAGTCGCGCGTTTTCGAGTGCGATGGCCAGGCCGAGCCCGCTACCCGGGCCGGCGCGCGACGAGTCCGCCTTGGAGAAGCGGTCGAAGACATGCGGCAGACGGTCCGGGGGGATGCCGGGGCCGCGGTCCGAGACCTCCACGAACGCGCCGACACCGTCGCGCCCGACGCGCACCGAGACGTCGCGGCCCGCGTGCTCGAGGGCGTTCCCGACGAGGTTCGCAACGATCCGCTCCAGTCGCCGGGGATCAGTCTCGAGGACGACTTCGTCCGGTTCGATCTGGACGCGGTCGTCCCAGCGGCGTGAGCGAACGGCCGTGGTGACGAGCGCGCCGATGTCCACCGGCTCCTTGTTCACGCGGGCTTCGCCCGCGTCGAGGCGAGAGATCTCCATCAAATCCTCGACGAGATCACGTAGCCGGGCGACGTCGTTGACAAGGAGCTCGGCAGGGCGACGTGACTCCGGAGGCATGCGCTCGAGATGCTCGGCGAGGAGAGACGCCTCGGCCACGAGAGCGGTCAACGGCGTGCGCAGCTCGTGGGAGACGTCGGATGTGAAACGCCGCTCGCGCGCCTGCGCCTCCGAGAGGGCGGTGATCTTCGCCTCGAGCGCATCTGCCATCTCGTTGAAGGACGCGGCCCAGGCGCCGAACTCGTCCCGCGATTCCACGGGAAGGCGGGTGTCGAGTAGGCCTTCGGCCAGTGAGTGCGCCGCGACGCTCGCCCGCGCAACCGGCCGCAGCATTCCCCGCGCGAGGAACGCACCGACGAGCCCGCCGAGCAGGATGACGGCGCCGAGCACCGAGAGCAGGATGTTCCGCAGTTGAGCGAGCTCGTCCCACAGACGCTCCTCGGAGAAGAAGTAGTAGAGGGAGGTGTCGGCGTTGTTCACCCGTCCGCCGACGACGAGGTAACGCTGCCCTCCCACGTCTGTGCGCTCCCAGCCGATCTTCTCTGAGGCGACGACCCCCTTGAGGTCGTTCGGCACCTGCTCGTAGTTCAAGGAGACGCTCGACGAGAATGTGCGGCGTCCCGAGCGGCCCACCGTTTCGAACGTGCCGCGGCGCTCGTAGGCCGCGAGTAGCTGGCGGCGCTGCAGGGCCGTCGGGTTGGACCCGAGCACCTCTCCGGCGAGGACGAGGTTGAAGCGGCTCTGCTCGAGCGCGCGATCGACGGAATCGGAGAGTCTCGTCTCGCGGACGATCACGTATGAGCTGACGGCGAGGATGGCCGCGGACAGACCGGCGACGAGCATGAAGGCGACCATGAGCCGCCGGCGGAGCCGGCCGGTGCGGACGGGAAGCCGAGTGGCCATGACTAACTCTGGTCGAAGCGGTAGCCGACGCCGCGCACCGTCTTGATCATGCGCGGCTCCTTCGGATCGTCCTCGATCTTCCCCCGCAGTCGCTGGACTGCGACGTCGACGAGGCGGGAGTCGCCGAGGTACTCGTAGTTCCAGACTCGTTCGAGGAGGAGCTCGCGGGTAAACACCTGACCGGGCCGGCGCGCGAGCTCGAGAAGCAGCTTGAACTCGGTGGCGGTGAGGTTGAGCTCCTGGTTACCACGGCGCGCAACGAAGCCCCCGGGGTCGATCTCCAAATCTCCGCGGACGAGCACCGGCTCCTCGGGTGCCGCCGCGCCGCGCCTGACCGCTGCGCGCGCCCGTGCGACGAGCTCAGCCATCTCGAACGGCTTCGTCACATAGTCGTCG
>DASXSE010000013.1:0-1573 GCA_036506175.1 Gaiellaceae bacterium | reverse complement strand
ACGGGCAGCAGATGCGCGTCGTGTCCGCGAGATCCGAGGATCGCGACTACGGCCGCGTTCGGATCGTGCATCTCGAACCGCTTAGCGGGCAGTAGCGCCCTCCGCTGCCGCCCCGAGATCGTAGGCATCGAGCAGCGCTCGTCGACGCTGGCGGCGAGCGACCAGGTCGCGTATGTGATCGGTGAGGCCGTGAAGATCGGCGTCGACCTGAAAGCCAAGCTCGAGCTACTCGCCCGCCAGGAGAACGGCGACGCGACCTGGCTCTCGCGCCGCGTTTTGCGCGAGTACCTTGCGGAGCGGCGTGGATCTGAACAAGGACGAGGCGGCGCAGCGCGAAGCTGAGCACAGGGTGGCAGCGCTCTACAACCTCGGTTGGGAGGCCGGGACCGGAGCCGCAATCTGGGCACGCACCGCCGAGGATGAACTCATTCGACACAGTCGGCGCGAGAACGCTGCGGAACAGGCGTGGGCGAAGAAACGTGGATGATTCTCCACGGCAGCGCGCTTGTGATCGTGGTGGCTATCGACCAGGTGGTGGCCTTCGCGCGCCGCGTCGAAGTCCTCACACGTGACCCTGAACTCGTGGAAGCCAGGAGACGCTTCGATGCCGTCGTTCCAGACGTGGAGCCGCTGCGAGATCTGATTGCTCACCACGAGTCTTATGCCGTTGGCGAAGGACATCGCCAGACCGGCAGACGAACGCCGCCGATCAGCGATCGCACCTCCGACGTTCATTTACTGGACCGAGGCCGATACCGTCTTCACCCTCGGCAGCGACCAGCTGAGCCTGCAGAGGGCGGTCAGCGGGCCTAAATGGCCGTGGGACCGGCTATGGAGCGAAGCGGCTCGAGGCGGCCGCCAGCAGCCCGGAACCGCATGGCTAAGCCACCTCCCGCCACGTCGCCGGACCGACCGCCACGGCACTGAGAACCCGTGGAGGTTCAAGTCCTCTCATCCGCATAGCCGCTTTCGCCGCATTCGGCTTCACCGCGTGGGAACGACGACGAGGGTCAAGCCTTCGAGCCTCTCGATGCGGACGCTCTCGCCCGTCTCTGCTCCCTCCTCGCAACGAGCCGCCCAGAGCTCACCGCTAACACGAACCTGTCCGCTGGGATGGCATGGAGCCACGACCTCCGCGACCTGCCCGATCATTGCTTCGGCCCCGGTCTGCGGTCGCCACCGTCGAGCCAGCCGGAGGCCCCAGGTGAGCTCGACGACCTCGATCCCGAGGCCCGCGAGGACCACGATCAAATTCCATGGCCAGGGTGCGAAAAACAGCGCGAGAACGATCGCGAGGAGCAGCGCCATACGGGAGAGTTAGCAGAGATCCGCCCTGTTCCTCACGCGGCGCGCGGCCTGACGCATGTAGGTGGGGAAGCCGGGATCGCGCCGGCTTCCCCACCGATCGACGCCGGTGCTTTACGCCGGAGTGTGCGGCTCGTGGTCGCCGATGTGGCGGGCCGGAACCTGCTCGGCCTGCTGCAGCGAATACGCGCGGGGAGCGCGGATCCGGATCGAGATCCGGTCGCCGACCCTCAGCTGGCTCGGCGAGACGACGGTCGGGACGCCGCTG
>DASXSE010000012.1:0-27053 GCA_036506175.1 Gaiellaceae bacterium | reverse complement strand
AGCGCGAACACCATTCCCCCGGACGGGAAGAAGACCACGTCCGAACCCGGCTCACACGGGCTTTCCCAGCCGAGTGCCTCGTAGAACTGTCGTGAACGAGCGAGATCGGTGACCCCGAGGGTCACCAGGGTGAGCCTCGGTTTCATCAGCGTCTCTCGACGACCTCGTCGAAGGACTTCCTCTTCGCCCGCGCCAGCCACCGTTCAGCGGGACGGTCGTCAGGGCCGCGCGGCGGGTCCGGGTAGCCGAACGACACGACGTTGATGACGTGCTCGTCGTCTCCCACGCCGAGGAGCTTGCTCGTCACGTCGGCGTCAGGCATGCCGTTCGGGCAGGAGGTGACGCCGTCGTTCCAGGCGGCGAGCATCATGTTCTGGGCTGCGCGGCCCGCGTCGAACCCGGGGCTTCCTTTGACGACGATGGCGACGACGAAGGCGGCTCCGCGCACGTTGTCGCCGGCGTAGACGGTTTCGGCGACCTGTTCACGCAGGTCCGCGCTTTCGATGACGACGAAGCGGCGCGGCTGCTTGTTCGCAGCGCTACCGGAGATTCGGCCGGCTTCGAGGATTCTCCGCTGGACCTCCTCCGAGATCTCCTTGTCGGCGTACCGGCGCTGGTCGCGTTTGCTGGCGATGACGAGAAAGGTGTCCATTGCACGAGCCTACCCGCGCGCTTCGTGCGCAATCCGTGCGAGTGAGCTCCTTAGCTTGGAAGTGTGCTCGCGCGCGCGCTCACCCATGCGCTCGTCGGCCTGGAGGCCCGGTCGGTCGAGGTGGAGGCACACCTGCAGCGCGGGGTGCCGGCTTTTTCGATCGTCGGCCTTCCGGACAAGGCATGCCAGGAAGCGAAGGAGCGCGTGCGCAGCGGGATCGCGAGCGCGGAGCTCGAGTGGCCGCTGCGTCGGATCACCGTCAACCTGGCTCCGGCTGGTTTGCGGAAGGAGGGCTCGGGCTTCGACCTGCCTATCGCATTGGCGGTCTTGGCCGCCTCGAGGCAGGTGCCGCCTGAGCGGCTCGCTGAGCACGCGGCTCTGGGCGAGCTGGCGCTCGACGGACGCGTTCGGCCGGTTCCAGGAGCGCTCGTCGCAGCGGAAGCGGCCCGCCGCGCGGGAGTCTCCCGCCTTTTGTGTCCGCAGGAGTCGGCGCCGGAGGCAGCGCTGGCCGGAATCGAGCCGGTTGCTGTGCGCCACCTCGCCGAGGCCGGGGCGTATCTCCGCGGTACATTCGAGCCACCGACGGTGGAGCCCGCGCGACCCAGTTCGAACGGCTTTCACCCCGATCTCGCCGATGTGCGCGGGCAGGAGCGGGCGCGGCGCGCCCTCGAGCTCGCGGCGGCGGGGCGGCACAACCTGCTGCTCGCGGGCCCTCCCGGCACGGGCAAGACGATGCTGGCTCGCCGCCTCCCTGGGATCCTGCCCCCATTGACGATCGAGCAGGCCCTCGAGGTGACGCGCATCCATTCCGTTGCCGGCCTGCTGCCGCCTGGCCGGCCACTTGTCGACCGGCCACCTTTCCGTGCGCCGCACCACACATCCTCCACGGCGGCGATCGTGGGCGGTGGGCCCGGCCCGAGGCCGGGGGAGGCGAGCCTTGCGCACCAGGGGGTGCTCCTGCTCGACGAGCTCGGAGAGTTTCACCGGCCTGCGCTCGAGGCGCTCCGCCAGCCGCTCGAGGACGGGTTCGTCGCCGTTGCGCGGGTGCAAGGGCGCTGCCTCTTTCCGGCGCGCATCCTGCTCGTCGGGACAATGAACCTGTGCCCGTGCGGGGCTCGCGGCGACCCGGCGGCCGAATGCTCCTGCTCGCCTCAGCGCCTGGCCTCCTACCGCGACAAGCTCTCGCGGGCGCTGCTCGACCGCTTCGATCTGGTGGTCGTGGTGCCGCGGGCTCGGTCGAGGGAGTTCGGCGCAGCCGGCGAGCCCTCCGCGGCGGTGCGCGAACGCGTGGAGGCGGTCGCAGCCCACGAGCGCCCAAGCATGTCGTCGGAGGGCGAAGCGCTCCTTGACCGCGCCGTCGACTCGCTTCCGCTCTCCGGCCGCGGCCGCACAAAGGTCGCACGCGTGGCTACAACGGTTGCCCTGCTCGCCGGCGCGTCCGAAGTCGCTCCCGAACATGTGGCCGAAGCGCTTTCGTATCGCTCGCCTGCGGAGCTCGCCGCGTGGAGCTGACGACCATCCAGCGCCGCAGCCGGCGCTTTCCGCCTCTTCTCGCGCAGCTTCACGATCCTCCCGCGCAGCTTTACGTGCGCGGGGACCATGAAGCGCTGAGAGCCTCGGCCGTGGCGGTCGTCGGAGCCCGCAGCTGCTCGGCCTACGGAGCGCAGGTCGGACGGGAGCTGGGCGGTGAGCTTGCGCGGGCCGGTGTCGTGGTCGTTAGCGGCCTTGCTCGCGGGATCGACGGCGAAGCACATCGCGGAGCGCTCGAAGCAGGTGGGCGAACGGTCGCCGTCCTCGGGTGCGGGATCGACCGCGACTATCCGCGCTCGCACGCGGATCTCGCCGAGCGAATTCGCGCACAAGGCGCGGTCGCCTCCGAGTATCCGCCCGGCGTGGAGCCCGCGCCTTGGCGTTTCCCCGCGCGCAATCGCATCATCGCGGGGCTCTGCCTCGCCACGGTCGTCGTCGAGGCTCGCGAGCGTTCTGGCGCGCTGATCACTGCCGACTTCGCGCTCGAGCTCGGTCGCGAAGTCTTCGCTGTCCCCGGCGAGATCACCTCCGCGTTGTCTGCGGGAACGAATGACCTTCTCCGCCAAGGCGCTGCGCCCATGCTCTCCCCGCGAGATGTGCTCGCCGCGATCGGGCTCGAACCGCAGATCGCGCCGAGGCCGGACGTCTCCGATGCCGCCGCCGCGCTCCTCGAGCTCTTGGCGGACGGTTCATGCGCGGCCGACGAGCTCGTGCGCCGATCCGGTCGCTCGACCGCCGATGTCGCATCCGCGCTCGTCGAGTTGGAGCTGGCGGGGGCCGTGCGGGAAGGGGAGGGGATCTACCGCGTCAGTCCGGGAACGAGTCCGGTGCTTCGACAGCCCGCCTGAACAGGTCGTCGTCGATGTTCCTGCCGGTCACGATGAGGACGAGCGGGTCGTCGAGATGGTCGAGCTGAGGGCCCGCCGCAAGCGCGGCTGCCGCAGCGCCTTCAGCGCGGATCCCAACCTCGTCGTATGCGCCGATCGCCCGCGCGATCTCGCGCTCCGAGACCTGCAGCATCCGGCTGGCGATCTCGCCGACGACCTCCACGGCCATTGGGACGGCCACGCGCACTGCGATTCCGTCGGCGAAGGTCGAGGCGCTCTCGCACTCGACGGGCTCTCCGGCCTCCCAGGAAAGGAGCATGCAGGGCGCCTGTTTCGCCACGACCCCTACACGTTCCACTTCGGGTCGGTTTCGGCAGATGCCCAGGCCGATGCCGCCGAACAGCGCGCCGTTGCCCACAGGGACAACAACAGCGCTTGGCGGCTCGCCGGCCTGCTGGAGGATCTCGTCCGCGATCACGGCGTAGCCGTCGTACTGCTCCCGCTCGAGGCCGTCGACGAACAACACGCCCGCGTCGGCGGCGAAGCGTTCCGCCTCGTCCTTCGCCTGGTCGAAGTCCGCGCCCACGAGGCGCACGTCCGCACCGAGGCTGCGCATCCGATCGACCTTCGTGTGGCTGGCGCCTTCGGAGGCGAAGACGACCGCTTTCATCCCCAGGCGCTCTGCGGCCCACGCCGTCGCGGCCCCGTGATTTCCGGTGGACGCGGTGATCACCGTGTCCACACCTCGGTGCTTGTACGCCTCGAGAGTCGGGAGCGCACCGCGCCATTTGAAGGAACCGAGCTCGTGCGTGTCCTCGCGCTTCAGGAGCACGCGCCGGCCGGCGAGCTGCACCTCCTCGAGCGGCGTCGGCGTCACGAGAAGAGCTCGGCCGCATTCCCGGCCGCCTCGACGAAGCTGGTCCCGAGCGGCTCGATCGTCGTCCGGGGATCCATCACGGGGGCGTCGCTGCCGAAGAGGACGCGCTCGGATCCGCAGACTGCGCTAGCCATGTCAAACGCGCGCTGACCGTACGAAGCCGTATCGAAGTACACGTTTGCCGGAACGTCAGCCCGGTCTCCGCGCGATTGGATGCGTTCGAGCTGGAACGGCGCCCCACCCGCCATGATCGCGAAGATCACCGGCAAGTCGGCCCGGCCCGATGCGATCCACGCGGCGTATGCCGCCTGCATGACGCCCGGGTAATGGACGACGGCATTCCACCACTCGGGCGCACCGGCAGGCGGGGGAGGTGCATAGCCGGGATGGACGAAGAGGAGCGACCCTTGAACGCCAAGAGGCTCACGCGCGACGCGCTCAGCGGACACGCACGTTCCCGCGAATCCGTCTCGCTCCGCGCCGCAGGCCAGCGCCCGGATCCTGCCGCCGGAGGCGGCCGCCACCTCGAGAATGCTGTCGTCGTACGCTTCGACGAGCTCGGGAGCTACCTCCCACCCGATCGTGGGAGGGAAGCAGACGATCGCGACGTCGATCTCGTGCCGGTCGAGGAGCGCGATCCGCGCGTCGAGGTCGTGCGCGCCCAGGTCGGTCTCGAATGACCCTTCCTCGAGGTCGAGCTGGGTCCCATGGAGGCGCGGGGGCTCGCTGCGCGACTCGAGAGCGCGAATCAGCGGCGCGGGCCAGAAATGCTGGTGGACGTCAAACCGGGGCATCGGCGAGCTCGAACCCCAATCCGGGCCTGTCCGGGACATTCAGGTAGCCGTTCTGGACGCGAATCGGGTCGGCGAGGACGAAGTCGCGGCGTTCGGGCGTCCACCACGGCGGGTCGTAGGGGAACTCGACGTACGGCCCGCCGCCCGCGGCCGCGACGACGTGGAGGTTGGCCAGAAGGCCGATCCCGTTCGTCCAGGTGTGCGGCGTGAACCACCGCCCGCCGGGGATCACGCGCCGGCCGAGCTCGACGGCGCGCGAGAGACCGACCGACAGCACCGCGTCAGGCTGGTAGACGTCCAGCGCGTCGGCCGCCTCGAACGCTTCGAGCTCCGAGATCGTTTCGGCCATTTCCCCTCCCGCGACGCGCACCGCGAACTCGTTCCGAAGGTCGGCGTAGCCCTCGACGTCGTCTTTCGGCAGCGGCTCCTCGAACCAGAGCACATCGAGCTCTTGCAGGCGCTGCGCGATGCTTCTGACTGACTCACGATCGAGCGGCTGCGAGTCATCGCCGGGCATGCGCCAACCCTGATTCAAGTCGACCATGATCTCCATCGCGTCGCCGACAGCCTCGCGCACCGCTGTGACGCCCGCGAGACCGTCGTCGATCCGGTTCCTATCGATGCGCACCTTGAGCGCCCCGAAGCCTTCGGCCCGGAGCGCCAAGGCTGACTCGGCGCGCTCGCCCGGAGGAAGCTGCGTGCCGGTCGACGCATACGCGGGCAGCGAGCCTGTCTGACCGCCGAGGAGCTCCACGACGGGTCTCCCCTCGGCCTTTCCAGCGAGATCCCACAAAGCGGCTTCCAAGGGCCAGTAGCGGCCGCCGTTCGCCTGGCGGGACAGCAGCTCGAGGATTCCCTGATGGTGGGCAAGATCGAGTGCCCGCTGTCCGACGAAATGATGCTCGTGTCGCTCGAAGCCATCCATCGTGTCGCCGGAGCCGATCCCCGTCACGCCTTCGTCCGTCTCGACGAAGACGAGCACCGCTTCGAACGAACGCCGCGGGTTCGGATCCCACGCCGCGAAGAACGGCGGGTCGAGTTCTATCGCTTTCCGCTCGAGGCGGATCCGGGTGATTTTCACTGTCCAGTGCCCCCCGCCGCGACCTCGTCGCCGGCTTGCCGGCTGCAAATTGGCGCATCCCGGCGTCCTCGGTCGGCCACATACCTATCACCGGTATGCGGCCTCCCTGCGTCCTTGGCCTGCTTGATTTTCGCTCGGCCTGCCGGCACCGAACCCGCGGCGGTGAGCACTAGCGCCTAAAAAACGGGTTGCCGGGCTCGCTCGCGATCGCAAGGAGTTCTTCGAGCCGCGGCCGGCCCTCGGCGGCCGAGGCGAGAGCGGCTCGCGTCGCCTCGACGTTGTTCGCGTAGACCTCTTCCTCGTCGGAAGCGGCCCAGTCGACCCAGACGGCTGCGATGAGGGCAAGATCGTCGACTTCGCCCTGCGGAATCGTCCCCTCGGAGACCGACTCGAGCACTCCGCGGGCAACGGCGGCCTGGGCGGCACCCCAGTGGAGGAAGCCGTGCTTTTCCCCCCGGATCTCCGCCTTGTTGACGAACAGCGTGGGCGGCTTCACCTGCATATTCGGGCGCGCCACGACCACGAAGGACGCATGCCCGGCTTTCGGTGTCGCGAGCGCGGTGGCCCACGCCGTCCCGACAGGGCCGTCGCGTCGTCCCAGCACGGTGTTGATGTGCGCAGCGGTCGGGCCGTCGCCGGCGAAACCCTCTCCGATCAGGATCGAGCTCACGGGGTGATGACTGCCCGGGCAACTTCGCCCGAGTTCATGGCCGCGAAGGCGTCGTTGATCTCATCGAGCGGATAGGTGCGCGTGACCAGGCGATCGAGCGGCAGCCGTCCTTCCATGAAGAGGTCGAGTACCTGGGGCATGTCCACTTGGGGGTCGCACGAGCCGTAGAAGCTGCCCGTGACCACCTTCTCTTCGCGCGGAAGATCCGACGCGGGCAAATCGGCGGTGAGACCTTCGGCGGGGAGACCGACCGCGACAACCGTTCCGCCGCGCCGGACGGACGCATAGGCCTGCGCCACGATGCCGGGGACACCCGCTGTGTCGAGCGCGATGTCGGCGCCACGCCCGTCGGTGAGATCGCGCAGCGACGCGACGACGTCGTCCGAAGTGGGGTCGAGAGCGTGGGTGGCTCCCAGCTCCAGCGCCATCCGGCGCTTGAACTCGACGGGATCGATCGCAACCACGGCCTTCGCCCGTGCGAGCCGGGCACCCATCACGGCGGACAGACCGACGCCGCCCGCGCCAAAGACGGCGACCACGCTCCCAGGCTCGACCGCGGCGCGCTTCACCGCGGCGCCGTATCCGGTCATCACTGCGCAACCGACCAGCGCGGCCACCTCGAACGGAGCGTCGTCGCGGACGCGGACGCAGCAGCCCTCTGGAACGATGCAGCGCTCGGCGAACGCGGACAGATACGAGTAGTGGTAGAGCGGCCCGCCGTTCTGGGATAGCCGCAGCGCACCGCCCGGCAGGGTCCCGCGGAACATGTCCTCCATGGCGACGTCGCAAAGGACGTAGCGCCCCTGTTCGCAATAGAAACAGCGGCCGCACGCTGGGAGCCACGAGAGAACGACGTGGTCTCCCTCGGCGACGGATTCGACGCCTTCGCCGACCGAGACGACAACTCCGGCGCCCTCGTGACCGAGGACGGCGGGAAGTGGGTTCGTCGTCGCCCCCGTGACGACGTTCCAGTCGCTATGGCAAACGCCCGCAGCCGCGAGACTCACCTCGACCTCCCCGGGACCGGGCGCCGCCAGCTCCACGTCCTCGATCGTGAACGGCTCGTTCTCCCCTCTGAGGACGGCTGCGCGCACGCGCCGATTGTATGGCTAGCCTCCCCTCATGAAGACGCAGGCGGCAGTTCTGTGGCGCCCGGGTGAACCGATCGAGATCGTCGACATCGACCTCGCGCCGCCGCGTGAAGGCGAGGTGCTGGTCGAGATCGCGGGTTGTGGAGTGTGCGCCAGCGATCTCCACGTCGTCGACGGCGACCTGCCCGAGCCGCTGCCGCTCGTCCTCGGCCACGAGGCCTCGGGTGTGGTGGCGGAGGTCGGGCCGAGCGTCGAGTCGCTCTCACCCGGCGACCACGTCGTGCTCGCGCTCGTTCCTTCCTGCGGCAAGTGCACGGAATGTCTGCGCGGCCGGCCCAACTTCTGCGAGGTCGGCACGCGCATGGCCGCGACCGGGACGCTCGCCGACGGGACCTCGCGGCTCAGCCTGAACGGGACGATTCTGCACCACTTCAACTCTGTGTCGTCGTTCGCGCGTCACGCGGTTGTCCCCGAGGCCGTCGCGGTCAAGATCCGGCCCGACATTCCACTCGAAACCGCGGCCCTGATCGGCTGCGCCGTCCTCACAGGCTGCGGTGCCGTGACGAACACCGCCAGGGTGAGCGAGGGAAGCACAGTCGCGGTCTGGGGCTGTGGCGGCGTGGGGTTGAACGTCGTCCAGGGCGCGCGCCTGGCCGGCGCGCGGCAAATCGTGGCTGTCGATGTCCGGCCCGAGAAGCTCGAACGCGCACGCTCACTCGGCGCCACCGACGTCGTTCTGGCCGCGGAGGACACCGACGTCGTCAAAGCGGTCAAAGCCCTGACCCCCGGCGGTCCCGATTACGCCTTCGAGGCGATTGGGACCGAGAAAACGATCCAGGAAGCCTGGCAAGCCGCCGGTCCTCGGGGAACCGTCGTGGTCGTCGGGATCATGCCGAAAGGGAGCATGTTGACCATCGACCCGTGGCAGTTCTTCGCCGAGAAGACCCTGAAAGGCTCGTTCCTCGGCTCGGCCGACATCGCGGCGGATGTGCCGCGGCTCGCCGATCTCTACGCGGCCGGCGAGCTCGAGCTTGATTCGCTCGTCAGCCGCCGAATCACTCTGGACGAGCTCCCAGACGCGTTCGACCGCCTGCGAGCGGGCGAAGAGCTGCGTCAGCTTGTCGTCTTCGAGTAGGCAGAGGCCGGCGGCGGCGTCTCCTGCAGGCGGCGCAGCTCCTCAAGCGGAATGTGGCAGCGCATGAAGTGACCCGGCTCGACTTCCTTGAGCGGCGGCTCTTCCTGCTCGCAGATCGCGCCCCACTTGCGTGGGCAGCGGGTGTGGAACACGCAGCCCGAAGGAGGATCGGAGGCGCTCGGGATCTCGCCCTCGAGACGGATGCGCGCGCGCTCCGTGCCTTCGAGCGTGGGCACCGCCGAAAGCAGCGCCTCCGTGTACGGGTGGTGCGGGGGCCCGAAGACTGTCTCCGCATCGCCGAGCTCCATCACGCGGCCGAGGTAAAGGACGGCGATCCGGTCTGAGATGTAGCGGACAACCCCGAGATCGTGGGAGATGAAGAGGTAGGTGACGCCCTCCCCTACCTGCAGCTCCGCGAGCAGATTGAGGATCGCCGCCTGCACCGACACGTCCAGGGCAGAGGTCGGCTCGTCGCAGAGCACGACCCTCGGGTCACCGGCGAACGCACGCGCGATGGCAACGCGCTGCTTCAACCCTCCGGAGAGCTGAGCGGGCCGAACGGCGAGCAGCGACTCGTCGAAACGCACCGCGGAGGCCAGTTCCCGCGTCCGCTCGTCGCGCGCCGTGCCGCGGAGGCCGCGGAGCTTCGTGAGCGCGCGGCCCAGGATCCGGCGCACGGAGAAGCGGCGGTTGAGTGCGCCGTCCGGGTTCTGAAAGACGACCTGCAGGGCGCGAATCTGCTCCTCGGGGCGCTTCTCGACCTTGGGCGCGAGCGGCTTTCCTTCGAGTTCCAGCTCCGAGCCCGGATCGGGCGCCGTCAGACCGAGGAGAACTCGCGCAAACGTCGTCTTCCCGCTCCCGGATTCGCCCACAAGCCCGAGGACCTCGCCTGGCTTGATGTCGAGCGAGACGTCCACGAGCGCTCTCACGTCTTGCCCGTCCTGGCGGAACGTCTTGGCCGCGTTGTCGATCTTGAGGAGCGGCGACCCGTTGCCCTGCCGCGCCGTAGCGATTTGCGCCGGTGCGTTGCGCGGCAGCAGGTGCGCCCGCTCGTGGAAGTAGCAGCGGCTCGCTCGGCCGTTCCCGAGCGGGTAGAGGGGCGGCTCCTCGGTGCCGCAGATCTCCTCCGCGAGGCCGCAGCGCGGCTCGAAGACGCATCCGGGGATCTCGGCGCCGAGACGGGGCAGGAATCCGGGGATGGTGTCGAGAGCCATCTCGTCCTTGCGAACGCCCCCGCGCGGAATGCAACGGAGCAGTCCGACCGTGTAGGGATGGCGCGGATCTTGAAAGACCTGATCCGCGGGGCCCTCTTCGACCACGCGACCTGCGTAGAGAACGCCGACCCGCTCACACATCTTCGCGATGACGGCGAGGTTGTGGCTGATGAAGAGGACGCTCGTGCCGAACTCCTGCCGCAGCGCCTGGACGAGGTCGAGCACCTCGGCCTCGACGGTGGCGTCCAAGCCGGTCGTGGGCTCGTCCAGGATGAGGAGGGTGGGATCCTTGGCCAGAGCCATGGCGATTACGACGCGCTGCTGCATGCCGCCGGAGAGCTGGTGCGGATAGCGTCGCATGACACGCGGCGGATCGGAGATCTGCACCTTCGCCAGGATCTCGCGCGCCCGCTCGCTTGCAGCGCCTCTGTCGACGCCCATCAGCTCGTAGGCCTCCGCCACCTGCGGACCGATGCGGATGGACGGGTTCAGCGCCGCCGCCGGGTCCTGGTAGACCATCGAGAGCGTCGTCGCGCGCAGCCGCCTGACCTCGGCGCCGCCCATCGCGAGGAGATCCTGGCCGTTGACGGTGATCGAGCCATCCATCACCCGTCCATTCCGGGGCAGGTAGCGCATGATCGCGAAGGCTGCCGTCGTCTTCCCGCAGCCGGACTCACCGACAAGGCCGAACGACTCTCCAGGCTGGATGCTCAGGCTGACCCCGCGTAGCACCGAGCGGTCGGTGCCGCGGACGCGGTAGACGACCTCGAGATCCTTGAGCTCGATCGCGGGGTCGGTCATCGCTCGAAGCTCTGCGCGATCGCATCCGCGATCAGGTTGATGCCAACGATGAGCGTTGCGATCGCCAGCGCAGGGAAGAGGACCGGCCACCAGACTCCGCCGCTGATGAACTGGTAGTGCTGGGAGATGTCCTGGCCCCAGTCGGGGATGGACGGATCGGCGCCGAAGCCGAGGAACGACAGCGTGGCCACGGTGAAGATGGCGTAGCCGAGACGGACGGTGAACTCCACGACGACCGGACCCATGACGTTCGGCAGGATCTCCCCGAACAGCACGTAGGGAGCGCGCTCGTTCCGGAGTCGCGCCGCCTGGACGTACTCGAGGCGCGCCTCGCCGAGGACGGCCGCCCGCACGGTCTTGGCGATGATCGGCGTGAAGACGAGGCCGATCACGAGGATGAGCGTGACCCGGGACGGTCCCAGCGCGACGACGGCGAGGAGCGCGATGATGATGATCGGGATGGCGAGGACGGCGTCGACGATCCGCATGATCACCTCGTCGACGAATCCCCTGAAGTAGCCGGTCACCAGGCCGATCGTCGTCCCCAGCAACGTCCCGAGGAGCGTTGCCAGAGGGGCGATCACGAGCACAGCGCGAGCGCCGACGATCACGCGGGAAAGGACATCGCGTCCCAGCCGGTCCGTACCGAAGAGGTGGTCGGCCGACGGCGCGACGAGCTTGTTCAAGACGTCGGGAAACTCAGGATTCTTCGGCGCGATCGCGTTGCCGAAGATGGCGCAGATGACCCACATGCCGACGAGAACGCACCCGATGACGAAGGTCGGTGAGCGGCGGAGAAACCTCAGGCGCTCGCGACGGGCGATCGCCGCCTGATCCGGCTGGGTCGGAATCGCAATCGGGGCTGCTGGATCCTGGACGGCGCTCATTCGGCGGCGGCGTAGCGGATGCGGGGGTTGAGGAGGGAATAGGCGACGTCGGCGAGGAGCGTCGTGACGAGGAAGACGATGCCCACGATGAGGACGGCGCTCTCGAGGAGCGGGAAATCCTTCTGGGTCGCGGCGGTGAAGATCAGACGGCCCATGCCGGGGTAGTTGAAGAGCGTCTCGATCACGACGAGGCCGCCGAGCAGGTAGCCGGTCTGGGTGGCGACGACCGCGATGGTGGGGAGCAGAGAGTTCCTGAGAACGTGGCGCCTGATGACCATGCGCCGCGGCAAGCCCTTCAGGAACGCCGTGCGGGTGTAATCGGCGTCCAGCGACTCGATCGTGCCGGCGCGCGTGATTCTCGCGATGTAGCCGAACAGGAGGATCACGAGCGTGAGCGCCGGGAGGAAGAGGTACTTGAGCTGCGTGAGGATGCTGCTTCCGTCGGGGGCATCCGCGCTCACCGGGAAAAGGCCGAGCCAGAGACCGAAGATGAGGATGAGCATGATCCCCGTCACGAACTCGGGCACGACCGTGAGCGAGAGCCCGGTCAACGTGATCACCCGGTCGGTGGGGCGGTCACGTTTCAGCGCCGCGACCACTCCGCCGAAGATCGCGAGCGGCACGACGAGGACGAAGGCGAAGGCGGCCAGCTTGAGTGAGTGTTCGAGCGCGTTCCCGATCAGGGTCGAGACAGGGACGTGGTAGGCGAGCGAGTCGCCGAGATCGCCGCGGAAGAAGTCCGAGATCCAGTTCCAGTACTGCGTGAGGAGCGGCTGGTCCGTGCCGAGCTGGTGGTTCAGGTTGTCGACCGCGGCCTGGTCGGCGAAGGGCCCGAGGATCCGGCGCCCCACGTTCCCCGGCAGGACCTGCGCGCCGAAGAAGACGATGATCGTCAGCAGGAAGAGCGTGATGCTGGCGAGTCCAAGCCGTTTGAGGAGAAAACGCCCCATCGCTCCCCGTAAAGCTTAGGTGGCCGGGGGCAATCCCCGGCCACCTTTCGTTTGCGTTAGCTGGTGAACCCGGCCTTCGACAGGTCGAACTGGCCGGTCGCCGCCGAGACCGCGTTCTTCAGCTTGGGCACGGCAGCCGAGAGGAAGTTGTAGAAGTAGGGGAAGACGATCGGGGTCTCGTCGAGCAAGAGCGTCTGGATCTGCGAGGCGACCTTGCGTTGCGAATCCAGGTCGAGCGCTGCGACGTACTGCTTGACCAGATCGTCGTACTGCGGGTTCTTGAAGTGCGCGGAGTTCCAGACGCCGACCTTCGGATCGCCAGAGAGCGACGCCGTGAGATAGACGTTGGGCACCGGCCGGTGGCCGTAGTCGGTGATGCCCATGACCGAGTCCAGCCATCTGGACTTGCCGAAGACGCCGTCCCCGTAGTACGTGCCGGCGTCGGTGATCTTCAGGTTGAGCGTGACGCCGATCTGCGCGGCGTACTGCTTGACCAGCTGGGCGAGATCGGGAATCTCGAAGCCGTTCCACGTGTCGAGCTCGACAGTGAAGTTCGTCTTGCCGGCGTCGGAGAGGAGCTGCTTCGCCTTGTCGATGTCCTGCTTCCGCTGTTCGATGCTGGTGTCCGTGGCCGGATAGACGGGAGCGAAGGGGCTGTCGTTGCCGACGTCCGCCTTGCCTTCCCACAGACCCTGTACGAGCGCGTCACGGTCGATGGAGTACGCAATCGCCTGGCGCACGCGCTTGTCGGTGAAGGGATCCTTGTCATTCCGCATGTGGATCTGCCGATGGGTCGCGGTGCGGATCGCGATCACCTGCACGTTCGGGTCGTCGAGTAGCGCCTTCCCGCCCGAGACCGAGAAGTGCTCGACGAAGTCGACTTCGCCGCCCTTGATCCCGTTCACCATTGGCGCTTCGTCGTCGTAGAACTTCAGCTCCATGCGGTCCGGGTTGGCCTTGTCGCCCCAGTAGCCGTCGAACCGCACGAACGAGGCGCCGACCTTCGTCGTGAACTTCTCCAGCTTGAACGGGCCTGTGCCCTCGAAGGTCTTGCCCCAGTCGGCCGGATCGAGATCGGCCGGAATGATGATTGCGTTGTAGTTGGCCGAGCTGACGAGCGTGGGGAAGTTGCCGTTCGCCGCGTCGAGCTTGAAGACGACGGTCGCGTCGTCGGGGGCCGACGTGTTCCCGGGGGAGAGGACGCCGCCGAGCGCGGACTGCGCGTTGGCGGACCCGTGCTTGGGGTCGATGAGCTTCTCCAACGTCTGCACGACGTCGTTCGCCGTCAGGGTGGCGCCGCTATGGAACTTCACGCCCTGGCGGATCTTGAACGTCCACTCGGTGCCGTCCGCGTTCGGCGACCAGCTCTCGGCGATGCGCGGCTCGAGCACGAGCTTCGAGTTGGAGAAGGAGAGGAACTCGCCGGTGGAGCCGAGCAGGCCGGCGCCACCCTCGTCCTGGACAAGGAGCGGATTCGGCGCGGTCGTCGGCTGGATGATCGCTACGCGCACGGTGCCGCCGGGCTTCACTGCGCCGGTCGCGATCGTTCCACCTTCGGTCGTTGCGCCACCGCCGCCGCCACCGCCGCACGCAGCCGCGATGAATGACACGAGCGGGATGGACATGCCCACGACTGTTCCTCGCCGGATGAACTCCGCCCGCGTGATCTTCCCTGCCGAGTACTCGTCTATCAGGTGGTTTTCGAGCTCGCTTCGTTGCTTGCGAATCTCGTCGACTCGCCGTTGCGTCTCGTCCATCTTTGCCCTCTCCTTCCCTCAAGCCGTCCTGGGTGGTTCCTCGCCGGGAACCGCCCGCTTATAGCTCATCCCGGGAGCACGGTCAACGGAACGAGCCTTCTTGCAGCACACAAGCGCTCAGACGCGGCCGCAGCCGGGAAGTTTGATCAGAAGGAGCTGAGCCGCTCGACGAGGAGCTCCCGGAACCCTTGGGCGTCCACGTCGACGGCCACATGGGCGTTCGGCGGCGGAAGGTTGGTGCGCAGGCGCATGTCGACGACCGTACGCCCGCGGGAGGTGCCTGCCAACTCGATGTCGAGTCGGCGATCTTCGACGGTGAGGAGATCCGGGCGGAAGACGTAGGCGACCGCGAGCGCGTCGTGGATCGGCGCGCCGCCGTGCTCGTAGGCGTCCAAGTAGAACCCGAGATAGAAGTCGAGCATGGCCGCGGCCGCAGCGCCGACCTTCCCGGCCCCGCGCAAGCGGTCCGCGTCCGCGGGGGTCAGCACGGCCTTGTTGGTCACGTCGAGGCCGACCATGGTGATGTCCAAGCCGCTGTCGAAGACCCGATAGGCGGCTTCCGGGTCGGTCCAGATGTTGAACTCGGCCGACGCCGTCTGGTTCCCCGGGCCGATCGCCCCGCCCATGAGGACGATCCGCTCGATACGTTCAGCGGCCTCGGGATAGGCGGCGAGCAGGAGCGCGATGTTCGTGAGCGGACCGGTCGGGACGAGCGTGAGTCGTCGATCTGCGCCGGCGAGCCGCGCTGCGAGGAAGTCGACGGCTTGCTCTTCGACCGGCTGAGAGCCGGGCTCGGGCAGCTCCGGACCGTCGAGCCCCGTTTGCCCATGCGCGTCGTCGGCGATCACCAGCTGGCTGACGAGCGGCCGGTCGGCGCCCGACGCGACGGGAATGTCTGAGCGGTCTGCGAGCTCCAGCACCTTCAGCGCATTCGTGGTCGTCCGCTCGACCGTGTGATTGCCCGCGACCGTCGTGACCCCGACGACTTCCAGCTCGGGGCTGGCGAGTGCGAGCAGCAGCGCGAGAGCGTCGTCCTGGCCGGGGTCGCAGTCGATGAGGACGGGGATCACGCCGACACCTCGATGGGGATCTCGACAGGGACCGCCGTGTGCTCAGCAGCGCTCCTCAGAAGCGCATCGAGGGTGCACGCCGTCACGATCGACTCGGAGAGTTGCCGCGGGGGCGGAGCCTCACCCCGGGCCGCGGCGGCGAATGCCTCGAACTGAAGAACGTAGGGGTTGGTCTCGGGAACCTGGATCCGCTCGGTCTCGAAGACGGCCCAGTCGACGCTCTTCACGAGGAGGACCTCGGACGACCGGTCGATCCGCCAAGCGACCGGGAGGATGGCGTGGCCGTCGGAGCCGCCGATCCGAAGCTCGTGGTTGAAGTGGCTCCGCATGCTCGATTCGATCATGGCGGCGAAGCCGTTTTCGTACTCCACGACGCCGTAAAGCCGGTCGGTCGTCCCGTATCGCGGGCTCGTCCCGCTCACCGCGAAGGCGCGAACCGGCCTCGTCGCGGCAATCAGATTGGCGGCATCCAGGCAATAACCAGCGAGGTCCCATGGCACGCCGCCTGCCCGGTCGCGCCTCCGGCGCCAGTCCAGGTTGGGATCCTCGGCGGCAGCATTGGCGGGGTCGAACAGGCTGAAAGCGGCCCAGACGTTGTCGACCGCGCCGATTCGTCCTTCTCCGACCAGCCCGAGGAGCGTCCGAAAAGCGGGGTGGTAGCGGTACATGTACCCCTCGACGACGAGCGCGCCCGCCGCCTCGGCCGCCTGCCAGATCTCGAGCGCCTCGGAGGCGGTCACCGCGAGCGACTTCTCGCACAGGATGCTGTGGACGCCGGCCTCGAGGCAGCCGAGCACCTGCTCGTGGTGGAGGTTCGGCCAGGTGGCGAGGATGACGGCGTCAAGTTCGTGCTCCCGAATCATCGTTCGGTAGTCGTCGTAGGCTCTCTCGCAACCGAAGCGCTGGCCCCACTCCTCGGCGACCGCGAGGCGGGTGTCGCAACAGGCGACGATCGAGACCCCGCTCGTGGCCTCGGCGGCCGGCCCGTGCCGCTCCGAGATTCCTCCGCAGCCTACGATCCCGATCCTCAGCGGAGCCGCCACTATCGGCGCGCCGGGTCGAACGGCTCGAGTTGCGGAACGCTGCGGTCTTCGAGGACGAGGGGCGTGAGCAGTGCGGCGGTGGCGGGCGCCAGCGTCACGCCGAGCATCCCATGCCCGGTGGCGACGAAAACCGTCTCGACGGCCGGTGAGCGGCCGATGAGCGGAAGGCCGTCGGCGGTCATCGGACGCAGGCCCGCCCATTCTCCGAGGGCCTGTTCGTCGGCCGGTCGCCAGTCGTCGAAATATGGCTCGACCGTGGAGAGCATCGCCTGCACGCGCTTGCTGTCGAGGCGATCGTCGGACCGGCCGAGCTCGAACACACCTGCGACCCGCACGGAGTCGTGGTAGGAGCTGATGCCGACTTTCGCCTCGGCGAGGTAGAGAGCGTGGCTCGGACGGGCTGCGCCGCCGGCAAACGTGAAGCTGTACCCGCGCGCGCCGACGAGCGGCATCCGAATCCCGAGCCGCGCGAGGAGCGGGGGAGAGGAAGCACCTGCGGCCACGACCACCCGGTCTCCGTCCAATGTGGCTAGGTCCGAGACGTCGACGCCCTCCTCGATCTCGACTCCTAGCGCAGTCAGGCGGACCGCGAGTCCTGCGATCAGGCTCTCGGGACGAACGTAACGATCGACGAGCGCATGCACGCCGCCGGCGATCCCCTCACTGGAGAGGGAGGGCTCCAGCTCACGCGCTTCCTCGGGCCCGAGCTCCGAGATCTCGCCTCGGTAACCAAGGGAGCGAAGTCCGCGGAAGATGTCGAGATAGGCGTCCATGCCCTCCTCGGTCGTGGCTACGAGGAGGAGGCCGGAACGGTGCATCTCGAACTCGATGCCGTCGTCGACGTACGCGTCGAAGAGCTCGAGCGTGCGCTCATTGAGCGCGATGAGCGCCCTGACCCCTTTTCCCCAGCGTTCCCGCGAGGCGTTGCGCCGAAAGCCGAACAGCCAGCGGACGAATGTGGGGTCGAGGCTGGGGTGGATCGCGAGCGGCCCGCCGCCGCGCACCATTCCACGCAAGCCCTCCGAGATGATCCTCGGTCCCGGGAGTGGATAGCTGAAGCTGGGACAGATCCAGCCGGTGTTGCCGTGCGAGGCGCCGTGGCCTACGGATCCGCGCTCCAGGACGGTCACGTCCGCGCCCGCGGAGGCGAGCTCGTAGGCGCAGCAGAGGCCGACGACGCCTCCGCCGATGACGTTCACCTTCACGGGCGCTACCGTATCCGGCTCATGGACCTGCTCGAACGCCTCGAACGCGACGTCGTCCTCGCAGCGGAGGGTTACCTCTTCGAGCTCGAGCGCCGCGGCTATGTGCAGAGCGGCCCGTTCGTGCCGGAGGTGGTCCTCGACTTCCCTGACGCGGTGAAGGAGCTCCACCGCGAGTTCCTGCGCGCGGGGGCCGAGGTCATGGAGGCGTTCACCTACTACGGTCATCGCGAGAAGCTGCGCATGATCGGCCGGGAGGACGACCTCGAGCCGCTCAACCGCAACGCGCTTCGGATCGCCAAGGAGGTTGCTCAGGAGGGGGACGCGCTCCTGGCCGGCAACATCTGCAACACGTGGGCGTACGACCCCGAGGATCCCGAGACGTCGGGGGCAGTCGTGCGCGAGATGTACGAAGAGCAGGTCGGCTGGGCCGTCGAGGAAGGCGCCGACTTCATCATCGCGGAGACGAACGACTACCTCGGCGAGGCGCTCATCGGCGTCGAGGTGATCAAGAAGCACGGTTTGCCGGCGCTCGTCACCTTCGCCTCGACCAGCGAGACGACCATCGACGGCTACGAGTTCGACGAAGCCTGCAGCCAGGTCGAGGCGGCGGGGGCGGACGTGGTCGGGATGAACTGCTCGCGCGGGCCGGCGACGATGCTGCCGATCCTGGAGCGCATTCGGGCGGCGGTCTCCTGCCCGGTGGCGGCGCAGCCCGTTCCGTACCGCACGACTCCCGAGGAGCCAACCTTCGTCTCCCTGACCGACGACGACGGTCGCCACGCGTTCCCCGTGGCGCTCGACCCGTTCGTCCTCACCCGGATGGAAATGGCCGAGTTCGCCGTGGCTGCACGCGACCTCGGCGTCGGCTACATCGGGATCTGCTGCGGCGGCGCACCGCACCATGTTCGCTCGATGGCGGAAGCGCTCGGCCGCACCGTCCCGGCCAGCCGCTACTCCCCGGCGATGGAGCTCCATCCCGTCCTCGGCGAGAACGTCAAGGAGCGGGACAAGCGCTTTACCGGCTGGGGAGTCTGAGTCGGCCCGAGCGGACGAGCTCGCGGACAGGGTCGAGGTCCGGGGGAACGGCGTCTCCCTCGCCCATGAGCGGAATCACGTCGCGGACGAGCTCGTAGGCGCGCCTGCTTCCGGACCCCTGCTGCGGGGGTTTACGCAGGTCCACGGCCTGACAGGAGATCACGAGCCCGATCGCGACGATGCGCTCGCCCAGCTCGACCATCTCAGCGAGGCGCCGCGCGGCGAGCGGCGCCATCGTCGTGCGGTCCTCGATCCCCTCGGCGTGCGTCGAAGACGCGAGCTCGAAGGAGACGGGATGGGCCAGCAGTCGGGCCTCCGCGGTCAGTCCCTGGAGGGGCACACCGAACTCCCCGAGCGAGTTCTCGGCGAGGCCCTGACGTGGCGCGAGACCGTCCGGCAGGCCGCTGATCGGCCCCTGCAGGAGCTTCTCGCCGCGCTCGCAGGCTGCGGTCAGCGCGGAGGCGAGCACGATCCTGAGGAAATCGAGCGCGGAGGAGAGCGGCAGGACGTCGAAGTTGGCAATGGAGACGATCCGGTCCTCGTCGGGAATCGTCAAAGGGTTTTCCTGCGAGGCATTCAGCTCGATCTCGACCTGGCCGCGCGCGAAATCGAGAGCGTCGCGCATCGCGCCCTGAATCTGCGGGAGGCAGCGGAAGGTAAGCGGGTCCTGGAGGTTCCGCGCGACGCCTTCGTCCCAGAGATAGCTCCCCTCGAGAAGCTCGTGGAAACGCTCTAGAGAGAAGACGATCCCGGGATACGGTCGCACGGCGCCGATCCTTGGATGGAGCATCGTGACGTTGGCGGCGAAGGCCTCGAGCTCGAGCGCGCCGGCGACGTCCATCGTGTCCGCGAGGCGTTCGAGGTCGGCGACGGCGAGCGCAGCCATCCCGCTGGAAAACGCGTTCTGGTTGATCAGCGCAAGGGCTTCCTTAGCCTGCAGGTCTGCCTCACCGAAAAGCTCGTGCGCGAGGTCGGCCATCGCCGGCAGGTCAGCCTGGCCGACCGAGCCGAGGATGCGCATGCGTGGATGCTCGTCGTGGTTCAGCGCCTTGACGAGGCGGTCGACGATTTCCGGCCGGACTCCCGCGGTTCCCTTCGCCAACGCGTTGGCAAGGCGGACGATCGTCGCGCGAACGATCTCGCGGGAGGCCGGCGGGCCGGTTGCCACTCGGTGGTTTTCGACCAGTGCGCGGTTGAAGGCGGGGATTTCTTCCAGCGGAACCGTGATCTTCTTGCGGGCGCCAACGCCCGTCGTGACGCCGTAGACGATGTCGCCGCGGGCCACCACGCGCTCGACCAACGCCCGGGTCTCGCGCATGCGTTCCACCGCGTCGGCGTCGATGTCGACGTGCTCGCCTTCCCGTGCGATGCGCACGACGTCGTCCACCCTCAGGCCTTCGCCCGTCAGCACAACCGTCATCCCCACAGCTCCGCAGCCGTCTCGACGATCGTCCGCAGCTTGGCGCGCTCGTCCTCCACGCCGAGAGCATTGCCAAGGACCGACGTGGCGAAGCCGCACTGCGGCGAGAGCGCAAGCCGCTCCAGGTCGATGTGACGGGCAGCCTCCCTGACCCGGCCGGAAAGCTCCTCGACCGTCTCTCGGCGCGCCGTCTTCGTCGTCACGAGGCCAAGAACGACGGTCTTGTCGTCAGGAACCTCGCGCAGAGGCTCGAAGTCACCCGAGCGCTCGTCGTCGTACTCGAGGAGCAGCCGCTCTGCCCGAACTTTCGGGAAGACCCGTCCCGCGAGCCAGTCGTAGCCGCCGGAGACGAGCCAGCGACTTGCCTGGTTCCCGCGGCACAGGTGCATCCCGAAGGTCACGTGTGGGTGGTCTCCGATGACGAGATTGTCCAGCTCGAGGCCGAGCTCCAGCCACCGGTCGGCCGGCCAGCCGCGGCTTTCATAGAAGTCCCGGTAGGCAGGATCGACGAGCAGGGGATAGTGCGGAGCGTCGAGCTGGACGTAGGTCGCCCCGAGCCGAACGAGCTCCTCGACCTCCTCGCGTAGGATCTCGGCGGCGTCCCCGAGGAAGTCCTCCAGGCTCGCGTACGCGGCGCTCGAGCGATCCGGATCCCAGAAGTTTGCGAATAAGGAGGGACTGGGGAGCGTTACCTTCACTACGCGGTCCGTGCGCCCGCGCGCATACGTGAATTCTTCCGCCGACAGAAAACGCCTGCGATGAAGCTTTCCGACGACCGCGATAGCAGGGCGCTCGACGACGAGGTCGCCGATCTCGTCCGAGTGCCACTCTCCCCAGAGGAACGCATCGAGGTCCCAGTCGCCAAACCCGTCGACAGCGGCGGTCATCTGGCTCTGGAAGGACAGTCGGCGCATCTCACCGTCGGTGACGACCTCGAGCCCGGCCTCCTCCTGGAGGCGAATGGCGTCGTCAACGGCCCGGTCCTCGATTCGCTTGAACGCGGGAGGTTCGATCTCGCCGCGGCCGAGCTGCTTCTGGGCCTCGATGAGCTCGGGCGGCCGCAGGAGGCTTCCGACGACGTCCGTGTGCGCCTTCAGCACCGGGCTACTCTAGTCGCGCCGTGAAAGACGTCCTCGTTCTCTCTCCGCAGGAGCGGGACCTCACCGTCATCGAGGACGCGGGGCTCGCGAACCGCTACCGGATTCACTTCGAGGGCTCCGACCTCGACAAGCTCGACGAGTTCGACCCGGTGACTTTCCTCGACTCGCTCGCGGATGTGCCTGCGGACGGGGCTATCGGCACGAAGGATCAGTCGGCCCTGCTTGCGTCCCTGTTCGCCGAGCGCCGAGGGCTGCCGGGTCCGCGACCCAGCACGCTCGTCAAGCTGCAGCACAAGCCGACGTCCCGGCAGGTGCAACGCGCCGTTGCGCCCGAGGCGACGCCCCAGTTCGCCGTCCTCGACGGCGATCCGCCGTTCGAGACGCCGTTCTTCGTCAAGCCGGTCGTCGGACGCCTGTCTCAAAACGTCTACCGGATCGACGACTTGCGCGACCTGGCCGGGCTCCAGGAGATCGACAGCTACACGAGGCGCTATGCCCAGATCGCTGCTCTGGCGGGTGCAGATCCCGATTCCGTCCACGGCTTCCTCGCCGAGGAGCTGCTTTCGGGGGAGGAGGTGACGCTCGAGGGTTACGTGCACGGGAACATCGTGACCACGATCGGCGTGACCGACTCCGTCAAATATCCGGGGACGCTGAGCTTCGAGCGCTTCGAGTATCCGTCAAAGCTCCCCCAAGAAAGACAGGCCGAGCTCTCCCACATCGCCGAGCGGGTGCTGCCCGCTCTCGATTTCGAGGGCGGGTTCTTCAACATCGAGTTTTTCGTGCCGAACGGCGGGCAGGCTCACATCATCGAGGTGAACGGCCGCATCGCTTCCCAATTCGCCCCACTTGTCCAAGCTCTCCACGGCCGTTCGACCTACGACGTGCTCTTCGAGCTCGCCTGCGGTGAGGATCCCGGCTGGGAGACAGGTCTCCCCGATGGCGTCGCCGTCAGCTACTGCCTACGTGTGTTCGAGGATGCGTTCGTTGAAGAAGTGCCCGAGCCCGAGCATGGTCTCGAGATCCTCGTGCGGCCGGGACTCCAGCTCTCCGAGCAGGGCGTGAACGATTCGCAGAGCTACCGGCTCGCCATCATGTACGGGGCGGGTGAGACGCGCGAAGAAGCGGTCGAGCGGTGTCGCAGCTGGGCGGCGCGGCTCAACTTTCGGCTGGCGCCGGTGCCTGTTCGCTGACCGGCTCCTGAACCTCTCCGCGTGCTTCCCGGTCTGAGATCCCGAGCCCCGCGATCGCCGCGCTCGTGAAGGCGAGTCCCGCGACGAGCAGCATCCCCGCCCGGAACCCCGCCCGGGAGGCATCTCTCAGCTCCGCGCCCTGCTGATTCTTTGCCAGTGGCACGGCGTTCTCCGCATCGACACGGTTGTGGAAGACGAGTGAGATTACGAGCCCGACGAGGGCGACGGCAAGGAGGCTGCCGAGGCGCGACACGGTCGAGTTGACGCCGGAGGCGATCCCGGCGAATTGCGGGGGCGCCGCCTTGAGCGCCGTCGCCGTGATTGGCGCGACGAATATGGCCAACCCGAACGAGGTGAGAGCGATCCCCACGACGCCGAACGTCCAGAAGTCGGTCCGGTCGCTGATACCAAGCAGGGCCAGCGACCCGAGGCCGAGAAGCACGGGCCCCAGCGTCAGGTACAGGCGCGGGCCGTGGCGATCGGCGAGACCTCCGAAGCGCGCCGCGAAGAGGATCATTACGAGACTGGTGGGAATCTGCAGAAGACCGGCGGCGAAGGGCGAGAAGCCGAGAAATTGCAGGTAGAGCGTGAAATAGACGAGTGAGCCGTAGAGGGCTGCGTAGAGGACGAACGTCTCCAGGTTGACGACGGCGAAGTTCCTCCGCCGAAACAGCTCGAACGGGAGCATGGGATTGGCCGTTCGCCGTTGGTGGTACGCGAAGAGGCCGAGTGCGACCGCGGAGATGACGAACGCCCACCAGCGCTCCTTGAACCCGCTGTGCGCGCCTTCGACGAGCCCGTACGTGAGCGTGCCGAAACCGACGGCGGTGAGGGCTGCACCCAGTAGATCCAGGCGCCCCAGGCGGAGCTCGGCGCGCTCGTCGCAGCGCCCGACCTGCGCCAACAGGACCGCCAGGCCGGCGAGGGGCAAGTTGATGAAAAAGATCCAGCGCCAGGAGACCCATTCGACGAGCGCCCCGCCTGCCGGCGGCCCGGCGAGGGTCGCCACGCTCGTGAACGCCGTCCAGAGCCCGATTGCGCGGCCAGCGTTCTCCGCGTACACCGCGCGGATGAGCGCCAAGGAGTTGGTGGTGAGGAAAGCACCGGCAATCCCTTGCAAACCGCGCGCGACGATGAGCACGGCTTCGTTCGGCGCAGCGCCGGCGATCACCGATGTGAGTGCAAATCCCGCCACGCCGGCGATGAAGGTGTTGCGGCGCCCGTAACGATCTCCGACGGCACCCCCCACGAGATAGAGCGCGGCCAGGCTGAGCGAGTAGGCGAGGAAGACCCACTGCTGCCCAGCTAGGCTCATGTGCAGGTCGCGCTGGATCGTCGGGAGGGCGACGATCACGACCGTCGCGTCGATAAAAGCCAGCGACGAGCCGAGCACCGTGGCTGCGAGAGTCAGGGTCTGGCGCCTTTCCAGGCTCAGCTCTGCCACTCGCGGAGCATAAGCTCTCGACCCGTGCGGAGAGGAATGCTCGCGGGTGCCGTTGCCGCGGCTGTCTGGGCAGCTGCCGAGCCCGCGCTTGGACGCGCGTTCGGAACCAGCTATTCGGACGTTCGGCTCCTCTCAGGGGTGACCGGACGCAGCACCGCGGGCGCGCTGGCCATCCACCTCGCCAACGGCGCTGTCTTCGGGGCGGTGTTCGAACGGCTGGGCGGGTGTGGTGTGGTCCGGGGCGTGCTGGCGGCCCAGGTCGAGAACGTTGCCCTGTGGCCGCTCATGGCGGTCGTCGACCGGATTCACCCGGAGCGGCGTTCCGGCAACTGGCCGCCGCTACTCGACAACCGCAGGATCTTCGCCTACGAAGCCACGGCGCATGCGCTCTTCGGCGCGGTCTTGGGCTCTCTCGTCAGTCCGTCTCGGGCACAGCTGCGTTGACGGACCCGGCTATGTCTTGATCGATCGGTGGCGTCGCGGGCTCCGTCCCGTCCAGGGCCACCTCGTCCTCGTCCTCGGTCTCGTCGCGTTCGGCGGACTCAGCTTCTGCCCGTAGATCCTCCGGCCGCTTCGCCATCGTCCCCTCGCTGGTCGCGGGATACGCTCCTGGATGAGCTTGCGCGTGTTCCGAATCACGCATACCCAGACTGAAAACAGGAAAAACGCGGGGTCGTTTCGGTCGTATCTGGGTATTGAGATTCCATGGGGATGGCGTTTCCGCGTCCGAGTGCGCGCCTTGTTCACTTGTTGGATCTCGCCGCGCTGCTGTGGGTGGCCGGCTGGATCGTTCTTGCTTTCTTCGTGGCGCGGGAGGTGCGAGCCTTGCGGGAGCTCAGCGACACCGTTGTCATTTCTGGAGTCGCCGTCGAGGACACGGGTCGCCTGGTCGGCTCGCTGCAGGATGTTCCGTTTGTCGGCGGCCGCGTCGGTGAGGTCGCCGAGCGAGTCCGCGAGGCCGGTCAGAGCGCCCAGGCGAGCGGCCGGGGCAGTCGCGAGACGACCGAGAACCTCAGCGTTCTCCTCGCCCTCGCGATCGGGCTCATCCCGACCCTGCCGCTACTCGGTCTGTATGCACCGCTCCGGCTCACCTGGATGCGGGAATCTCGCGCGATCCGGCGATCGCTGGCGAGCGCTCCGGACGATCGCGCTCGGGACGAGTACCTGGCTCGCCGCGCGATCGCCAATCTCTCCTACCTCGACCTGCAGGCAGTCAGCACGGACCCCTTCCGGGACGTGGAGGAGGGCCGCTTCAGAGCGCTCGCAGACCGGGAGCTCGAGCGGCTGGGGCTGCGCCGGCAGGCTCATCCCTCGTCGAACGGGCGGGGTAACGCCTTCCGACGAGTAGAGCGTCCGCCGCCCTCGTTACGCTGACGGGCGATGAGTGCCGAAGAGGCGCCCGTTTCCGATCACGTCGCCGCCAATGGCGGCGACGCCGATGACGGCATCGGTGCGCGTGTGGACGCGGTCTTCACCGCAGCGGAGAAGGCGGCGCAACACATCCTCGATATGGCGCGCGAGGAAGCTGATGACCTCCGTCGCCAAGTCCGTGTGGAGGCCGAGGCCATAGTGCAGCAGTACCGGGCCGAGGCCGAGCGCGAGACCCAGCGCACCCTTGCCGACACTCGGGCTCAAGCAGAGGCAATCGTTGACGAGGCGCGCACTGCCGCTCAGAAGATCGAGGACGACGGGCGCATCCGCAAGCAACGGCTGCGGGAGGAAGCGAAGCTGATCGAGGACCGCATCGTGTGGGCCCGGAACGGGCTCAGCGACGTCATGGGCAGGCTCGGCGAGGTCGCGGTCGACCCGGGCGAGCCATCCGAAGCGGCCTAGCTAGAGAACCTCGGTATCGGCTTCGCGCACGCCTTGGGGCGCCGCAAGGAACTGCGCGACTCGGCTGGCCTCCTCCTCGTCGAGCGAGACGGCGGCTTCGACCTTCGTCTGTCCGGGCGTCAGCTCGCTCCACACGCTGAAGCGCACGTGGCGCTCCTCGGTGCCCTCCCCGAGGTAGCGCGATATCCGCAAGGCGCGGTGAGAAGCCCCTTCGATCTCGCTATGCCCCGCGAAGAATTCCGTCAGCTTGATCCGCTGGGCGCGGCCGCACCAGGGGCAGTAGCGAAAGACGCTCTCGACCTCGCCACCGCATTCCTTGCACGTCCCCATGCCGCCTCCCGGCGAAAGAACTCAGGGCCCAAACTTACCACCGCGGAGTGGCGGGTCGGTCTACGCGGCCTGGAACTGGGTACGGCGAGCGCGGCGCTTGGCTGCTTCGACTTCGCGATCCTTCGGCGGCGCGACCGTGACGAGCGCGTCGAGCAGCTCCCGGGACGCGTCCGCGACCGCGTCCACTGCCCGCTCGAAAGCCACAGCATTGGCCTGCGAGGGCTTGTTGAAGCCGCTCACCTTGCGCACGTACTGGACCGCCGCCGCCCGGATCTCGTCATCGGACGCAGGCGGCTCGAAGTTGTAAAGCGTTTGGATGCTTCGGCACATGGTCTAGACCCTAGCGCTTCGTCTGGTAGGTCAAGATCGCGACCCCGTCGCCCACGACCTTCGAGTCGACGAGCTCCAGCGGCTTCTTGTTCGTCGTCTCGCCGAAGAGACGTTTGCCACTGCCGAGCACGACCGGATAGACCATCAGCCGCACCTCGTCCACCAGGTCGTTCTCCAGCAAGGACTGAACGAGTTGCGCGCTTCCGTGGACGACGATGTCACCTTGGTGCTCTGCAATCAGGCGCGGGATCTCTTCATTCAGATCGCCGTTGAGGACGGTGGAGTTGCTCCATTCGGGGTTGGTGAGCGTGGACGAGACGACGTACTTCGGCATCGAGTTGAACTTGTCCGCGAACTCACCTTCGCGTGACGGCCACGCAGCCGCGAAGCCTTCATACGTTCGGCGACCGAGGAGGAGGGCGTCCGTGGCCATCGTCTCGTCGAGCTTGAACCTGTCGCCTTCGTCGCCGCGGCTGATCTCGAAGCTCCAGCCTCCGTACTTGAAGTTCTCCGAGCCGCCAGGGTCCTCCAGCACGCCGTCCAGCGAAACGAACTCCGTTACGACGATCCTGCCCACGCGTCCTCCTCAGCTCGTTGGTCCGAGGAGAAAGCCTACGAGTTCAGCGAAGCGACACGGCGACCTCTTCGAGCAGGCTCAGCGCGTCCTGCAGGCCGGCTTCCATGCCCGACTCGATGATGGCATCTCGGATCTGCTTGCTTGGCGCCTGCACGAGGATCGTGAGCGTCGTCCGTCCGTCGGCTTCGGTGAAGGTCGCGGTGTTCA
>DASXSE010000011.1:0-19648 GCA_036506175.1 Gaiellaceae bacterium | reverse complement strand
GGCTTCTCGATCAACTCGTGCGCCAAGTCGTTTTCAGCCGCCGTGAGCAGGTAGCTCGCGCCGGTAAGAAAGACGACCGCGAGCTCGGGGCGCTCGCCCGCCAGCCGGCGGGCAATCTCGATGCCGTTGTCCCCGCCCATGCGGATGTCGAGCAGGACCAGCCCGACTTGCCCGTCGACGAGGGCCTCCTCGAGTTCTCGCCCGCAGGCGGCGCTGCGCACCTCGTAGCCCGCAGGCTCGAGGTTGAGAGCGATGAGCATGCGCGTCCCCCAATCGTCGTCGGCGATGACGATCGCCGGCGTTGCCGGGCGGAGTGCGCGTTCCTCTTTGTTGTGTTGCGGTGTCTTCTCCACTGCGGCCTCCTTGTCTAAAGGCGGGCCGCATGCGCCTCTTCCTTCATTGTCGGCAGACGCGCACGCAAGTCAAACGGCAAAGGCGGTGCTCAGACTGGGGCGCAGCGGGCGGAGGCCAGGTTCTCGCCCACCGTCGCCAGACAGACGTCGAACTAAGAGACCTCTGCCGCGAGCTCGTACGTAGTCGTCTGAAAGTCGTCGCAGTGAGCGCGGGCGCGTTCGATCCGCTTCGAAAACTCGGGGTGCTCCCTCCAGGCTTGTTGAGCGTCGAAGCTCTCCCAAGGGGCGAAGCTCAGGAAGCGATTGGGCCGCTCGAGGTCTCGTAAGAGGCGGAAGGTCTCCGACCCGGGCATCTCAGCCCCTAGCGCGACCAAGTCCTTCCACGCCTCGACGAACTCGTCTTCTTCGCCCGCCTTCACCGTCCAGACACCGCTCGTGTAGATCTCGGCCATGAGGCGGAGCTTAGGGGCAATCGTCCTCTGTTGGCGTGGCCGGTAAACCGCGCGACTAGGGCGTGAGGTTGCGCTCGCCGATGCAGTCGTGCGCCCAGTCGGAGACAAGCGGCGTCAGGTCCGCCTCGAGACCATCGGCGGCGCGCGGAAGAACGACCCGCAGCTGATGCACCGTGGCCTCGACGCCCGCATCGAACTCGTAGCGGCGCTCAGCCACGATTTCGACGGAATCCAGTTCGCCGAGCAGCGTCTGCGCGAGGCGGTGGATCTCGGCCTCGGTCGCCTCTCGTCCTGAGTACACGCCGAAGTTCACGATCAGCTCGGACCGGCCCTCACGCTCGCTGTGAAAGACCAGTGTCGGAGACTTCATGCTTCGCTCATACCCTCCCGAGGCGCCCACCTGAACATCCGGAGGGCGACGACGAGCCCGAACAAGCCCCAGACCAGCACCGCAGTGATCGCCCCGGGCGACGATGAGAGCAGCTCGCCTTCGATAAACGTGGAGCGGATGAGTTGTAGGAGATACGTGAGCGGCAGTGCTTCCGAGATCACCTCCAGGAAGCGCGGCAGCTCCTTCGGCGAAAAAAAGGCGCCGGAGATGAACGCCATCGGCAGATAGATGGCGTTGACGATCGCCGACGAGCCCTCCGCCGTGCGGACGACGGTCGTCACGGCAAGTCCGAGCGCCGCAAAAGACGCCGCGCCCAAGCCGAGAGCGACCACGAAAGAGGTCGGAGAAGCGGGCCAGTCGGCGTTGAGGAGAAAGTGGCCGATCAGGACCTGCGCCGCAGCTTGCAGCGCGATCACGATCACGATCGACCCGATGACGGCCGTGAGGTAGGTCGCAGGGCTGAGAGGCGTCCCGCGAACACGCTTCAGCAGGCCCGCCTCTCTGCGGACGACCAGCGTGATCGCCAGTGAGGCGAAGGCCGTCGCGGAGACCCCGTATCCGATGAGCCCTGCGAGGAGATAGGTTGCGCCGCTCACCCCCTCGATCTCCTCGTCTCCGTACACCGATCCGAGCAGGACGAGCAGGATGATCGGGAACAGGAAGCTGAAGAACGCGGCCTCGCGGTTGCGCCAGAAGAGGAGCTGCTGGACACGAAGTTCATGGAGGAACAGCATCAGACCTCGGCTTCCTCTCGCGTGAGCTCGAGGTAGACATCCTCGAGGGTGCGCGGGTGTACCTCCAGCCCTTCGAGCTCAACGCCCTCGGCGAGCGCATCGCTCGTCAACTCGTTCAGGACCCTCGTCGGCTCCGTGGTCGTCAGCACGATGTCCTCGCCGTTGCGGCGAAAACGGATTTCGACGACCTGCTCGGCAAGCAGCTCGCGCGGCGAGCCCGTGGTCACGATTCGGCCGTCCGCGAGAATGGCGATCCGGTCCGAGAGGCGCTGAGCCTCCTCCATGTAGTGGGTGGTCAGGAGGATGCTCTTTCCGAGTGCGCGCAGGTCGCGGATCGTCTCCCAGGCCTGGCGGCGCGCGGCCGGGTCGAAGCCGGTCGTCGGCTCGTCGAGGAAAATGACATCGGGATCGCCGATGAGCGCGAGGGCGAGGTCGAGGCGCCGCAGCTGTCCGCCGGAAAGCGTTCGCACACGCGCGTTGACCTTCCCGGCGAGCCCGACGAGCTCGATCACCCCTCCCACCTTGCGCGGATGCGGGTAGTAGCCCGCAAAGAGATCGAGCGTCTCGCGCACGGTCAGAAGCGGGTACACGGCTGAAGACTGAAGGACGATCCCGATGCGAGAGCGAAAATCCCGACCGCCACGCGCTGGATCAGTTCCGAGTACGCGCACCTCGCCTCCGTCCCGGCGCCTGTAGCCCTCCAGAATCTCGACGGTCGTCGTCTTCCCGGCGCCGTTCGGCCCGAGAAGGGCGAAGACCTCTCCGGTCTCGACGGCGAAGGAGACTCCGTGCAGGACCTCGCGGGGACCATACGACTTACGCAGGCCGAAGACCTCGATTGCGCTCACGTGGGGCGAGAATAGCCGCCGCCCCGCGTGCGAAGGCGCGGTTCCCGCTTGCTACCGGACGGTCTAATCTGGCGCCGGGCTATGAGGTTCTTCGCTCTCTTCAGCATCGCTGCAACGCTTTTGGCGCCGGGAGACGCAGGCAGCGTCGCGCCGGTGTTTCAGGGAACCATCTCGGTCATCGACCCGGCCACGAGGGCGCAAATGATCGGGTCCTCATGGCACCGGGGCTGTCCGGTGGCAATTCGGAATCTCCGTCTTCTGAAGCTCGATTTCTGGGGGTACGACGGCTCGGTGCATCAGGGCCGGCTCGTGGTGCACGCGGATCAGGCGGCGAACGTGCGCACGGCCTTCAGCAAGCTGTTCTACGCGCACTTCCAGATCCGGCGCATGCGGCTCATCGACGCCTATGGAGCGGACGACGACCGCTCGCTGGCCGCCAACAACACGTCGGCGTTCAACTGCCGGTTCGTGGCCGGGACGACGCGGTGGTCGATGCATGCTTACGGGCGGGCGGTCGACATCAATCCGATTCAGAATCCGTACGTGAGCGGCAGCCATGTGTCGCCGCCGGCCGGACGTGCCTACCTCGACCGCTCTCGGCAGGCCAAGGGAATGATCCACGCAGGAGACGCGGTCGTCCGCGCCTTCGCCTCAGTGGGATGGAAGTGGGGCGGCTATTGGACGTCGCCCACGGACTACCAGCACTTCTCCTCGAACGGCCGCTGACAGCGTTTCCGGCTGCGAGCTTTAGCTTCCGCTCGCGCCGAGCCGCTGCGCGAGCCAGTTCTGCCGGTCCGGGAGGGCCTGGATGCTGAGCTCGTGTCCGCCCTCGTACCAGCGGACCTGCTTCGGCGAGCTCGTCAAACCGATCGCTTCGCGCCCGTCCTCGGGGCTCGGACGCGTGTCCTCTTTGCCGAACTGGAGAAAGACGGCGTTCGGCGCCACGTGAGGCAGGTAGTTGACGGCGTCGATCGGTTGCATGGCCTCCTCGTAGCCGGCCGGAACGTCGGCTCCGCGTTCCTTCCCGAGCTCGGCCATGTCCGTGCTGAGGTCCGGAACCGGCGATGCCAGGACGAACGAGCTGACCCGGCGTTCGACCGCGGCGAAGATCGCTCCAAGCGATGCGCCCCAGCTGAAGCCGACGTAGCCGAGGCGACTCGGATCGACGTCGTCGCGCGAAACGAGCAAGTCGATGCCGCGCCGCATCTCGGTCACCTCCTGGACGATCCCGTTCTTATCGCTAGGCGTGAAGTTGACGACGTCCTTGATCGGCGGACGAGAGTAAGGCGGATCGGGGAGCAGGCACAGGATGCCCCGGTTCGCGAGCTCGAGGGCTTCGGTGAAGAAGGTGTAGCGCGCTCCCGGCGCGCCGGGCATGAACAGACCGCGGGGAACGGCCCGTCACCCTTCGGAACGACAAGAAAGGCCGTGACCCGGCCTTTCGGGCCCGCTGCGTAAGAGATGTCGTGCACCGTGGCGCCGTCCTTCTTCTGCGTCTTTGTCTCCTCGACGTCGAACGGAGCCGACGAGTCGTAGACGTAGAGGCTGAGGAGGTCGGCCGGGAGGGTGGGGGCCGGCGATTGGACGGGCCCCCGTGCGGCCTCGTTTCCGCCACCGCACGCTGTGAGTGCGAGGACGCCGAGGAGGAGAAGCGCCCGCCTCATCTCTCCCTAAGTCGAACGTCGGCCTCGTCTGTTGGAGGCGCCCTGGTTTACTTCAGCCGTGCAGCGAGCGTTGGTGATCGTCGACATCCAGAAGGACTACTTCCCCGGCGGCGCGCACCCGCTGGAGGCCCCGGAGCACGCAGCCGCCGCGGCGAAACAGCTCTTGGACTCGTTCCGCGCCGCCGGCGATCCGGTCATTCACGTGCGTCACGAGTGGGACGAGGACGGGGCGACGTTCATGCGCCCGGGAACCGAGGGCGTCGAGATCCACCCCGACGTCGCTCCTGTCGACAGCGGGCTCGTTATCACGAAGGCGTACCCAATAGCTTCCGTGAGACGGCGCTCGAGCCCGAGCTTCGCTCGCTTGGCGTGGACGAGCTCGTCGTCTGCGGGATGATGACGAGCATGTGTGTGGACGCCACCGTTCGAGCAGCTGTGGATCTCGGTTTCGAGACGACGGTCGCGCACGATGCTTGCGCCCCCTGCGCGCTCGAGTTCGACGGCCGCACGGTTCCGGCCGCGGCCGTGCATTCGGCCTTCCTCGCCGCGCTCGCGGACGGTTACGCCCGTGTCGCCTCGAGCGCCGAGCTCGCCCGCTGAGCCCAGGCCTCGACGATCCCCTCTCGCCCGCGGAGCTCGAGCGTCCGCTTCTCGAGCCCTGAGGTTTCCAGGCCCGCCGCCTGGGCGGCGGCGGCGCTGATGAGAATCTCGCCTGCCCCGGCCGCGGCGGTGAGGCGCGCGGCTGTGTTGATCGTGTCTCCGACCGCGGTGAAGTCCAATGCGTCGCCCTCGCCCACTGTCCCGACGTACGACCTGCCCGTGTGCACCGCAGCGCCGAGCGGGATCCACGGCTCGGCGCTGTCGTTTCCGGTTTCGCGCATGAGCTCCCGGCCGGCTTCGATGGCGCATACCGCATGCTCCGGCCCCGCGAATCCGGGCAGGAAGAGCGCGACGGCCTCGTCGCCCACGAACTTGTCGACGATTCCGTCGTACCGGTCGACGACGCGCGCGGCGACTCCGTAGAAGCGTGCGAGGAGCTGGCCGAACTCGCCCGGCGGCAGGTGCTCGGCGAGTGCCGTCGAGCCGCGCACGTCCGCGAAGAGCGCGGTCACGTCGACCTCGGCTCCGCCGGGGTGCTTGTGGATGTGCCGAATGCAAGCGGTACAGATCCGGCGGTTCAGCGGCGAGGGCCGGTTCCCGATAGCGCGCACGAGAACGCTTCCGGGCCTCCCAAATGGCGCGAGGCAGAGCTTGCAGCGCGGGCTTCCCGGCAGTGCCTTCATGATGCGCTTGAAACGGGCGATCCCGGGGAGCTCGCCGAGGAGCATTCTGCGCCAAGTCTCTTCGGTGGACATCTTGGTCATCGCGGAGGAGCTTAGTCTTCGCGGCGTGGACGTTCCGCACATCCGTACGCCGCGCCTCGACCTTGTGTCCATGACGCCCGCCTTCATGGAGGCGATCCTGGCCGAGCGTTTCGAGGAGGCCGGAGCGCTCCTCGGCGTCACGCTTCCCATCGAGCCGCTGGAACCGTCCGTAGAGCGCTTCATGAGCCGCCGGCTCGAGCAGGTTCGCCTAGACCCCACGGTACAGCGTTGGCTGGGACGCGAGCTCGCCTTCAGGGACGCGGGCCGTCTGGTGGTCGGCAACGCGGGCTTCCACGGCCAGCCGGGGGTCAACGCGGTCGACGCCGCAGACGCCCTCGAGATTGGGTACGGGATCAGCCCGAACCACCGGCGACAGGGCTACGCGACCGAGGCGGTCGCGGCGCTGATCGCCTGGGCGCGGACGCAAGGCATCGATCACTTCGTCGCCTCCGTCGCCCCGGATAACAAGCCCTCTCTGGCGATCATCCATAAGCTGGGCTTCGTGCGCACCGGCGAGCACATCGACCCCGATGACGGCCTCGAGCACGTCTTCGAGCTTCGAGGCTGATGCCCGCTTTCCGTTACGTCATCGCGGACGTCTTCACGGACACTCCGCTGGCCGGAAACGGGCTGGCGGTCTTCACGGATGCGCGCGAGCTGCCGGAGGACCGGCTGCAACCGCTCGCGCGGGAGCTCAACCTGTCCGAAACCGTCTTCGTCTACCCCGCCGAAGGCGAAGGGCACGCCCGCATTCGCATCTTCACGCCCGCTGTTGAGGTCCCCTTCGCCGGCCATCCAACGCTCGGAACCGCCTTCGTCCTCGCGGGCCCGCTGCAGCTCGCCGAAATCAGGCTGGAGACGGGTGCGGGCATCATCCCCGTCAGGCTCGAGCGGGAGGGGGCGAGGATCGTCTTCGGTTGGATGACGCAGCCCACTCCGACGGTCGAGCCGTATCCGGACGACGCCGATCTCCTGTCTGCGCTCGGAGTCAGCGAGTCGGAGCTGCCCGTCGAGGTCTACGACAACGGTCTGCGCCACGTGTTCGTCACCCTGGGCAGTGAATCCGAAGTCGCGGCGCTCCAGCCGGACATGAACGCCCTCAGCGGGCTGAACGATGTCCTGGGTGTCAACTGCATCGCAGGGGAAGGCGCACGCTGGAAGACGCGCATGTTCGCCCCGGGCGGCGGAGTGCCAGAGGATCCTGCGACCGGATCGGCCGCAGGACCGCTCGCCTGCCACGTCGTCCGCCACGGCCTCGTCGATTCGGGCACGGAGATCCGGATCTCACAGGGCGCTGAGATCCGGCGGCCGAGCACGCTTCACGCCCGCGCCCAAGCCTCGGCGGAGCGGATCGGGCGCGTCGAGGTGGGCGGCGCCGCGGTCGTCGTCGCCCGCGGCGAGTTCAGGCTCGACTGAGGAGGCGGTGCACCACCTCCGAGGCGAGCCTGGCCGCAGACGGCGGCCCATGGCGGCGACGGCGGTACGACAGATAAGCGGCCATGAAGGCATCACCGGCTCCGGTCGGGTCGACCACCTCGAGTGGGCGCGCGGGGACGTGCTCGGCGATGCCGTCGGCGTAGACGACGCAGCCTCGGCTCCCGAGCGTGACGACGATCTCCCGCACGCCCAGCGATCCGAGTGAGCGCTCGTCGTAGGAGAGGCCGAGCGTGGCGGCTTCGTCGCCGGCGAGCTTGAGCACGTCGACGTGCTCCAGCACCGCAGGGTCGTAGTCGCCGTCGAGCTCGACGGGCCCGATTCGGGCCGGCCGCACGAGTGCCTGCCCGTCCAGGCTCAGGGTTCGTCCCCGTCCGAGAAGAGCGAGCGTTTCCACTGGGAAATCGTCGCGCGTCAGCGCGCCGGCATGCACCCAGTCAGCGTGCGCGAGCGCGTGGGCAAGCCAGCCACGGGCCTCCTCCGGAGTCCACGGCTCGCCGAGCTCCTCGACTTCCATGCTGCGGCCGTCGCCGGTGTTCTCGATGCGGAAGGAGATCGTCCGCGCCGCCGAACGCGAAACGACGGAGACGCCTAGTGCGTGGAGCCCGCGACCACTGTCTTCCGCAGCGAGCTTTGTCGCCAGGACCGCCGGATGGCCGAGGAGCCGCAGGGACCGCGCCGCATAGTAGGGCGCGCCGCCAAGGCGAGGCAAACCGCCGTCAACGCGATCCAGCGAAACGAGCCCGACGACGCCCAAGAGGCGCACGCGCGTACCGTAAGCCCGCGTAGAGCGCGAAAGCGAGGGCGAACGAGGGAAGCGACGCGCCGCCGGTGAACTCTCCCGCGCCGGGAAGTCGTATCACGAGGTCGGTCCACCAAGCCGGACCGGTTGGCTGGATCCACTGATATGCGGCGAAGCCGGCCAGCCAGGTGAGCAGACCGCTCCAACGCACGGCGACAGGAGAGCCGGCGCCATGGAGGTAATCCGCCGCGAGAACTCCGAAGAGCGGAACGAAGAACGAACCGAGGAGGAAGAGGAAGCTCTGGTAGTTGCGCAGGTCGAACGCCAGCGCGCCGAGTGTCGAGACCGCGGTGACGGCGACGATCAGGAGCCTCTGCGGGGCCTGCGGAAAGAGGTTCTGGAGCGAGACGGCAGCCGAGTACACGTTGGCGAACGGCTCGTCCGTCTCGTCGACCGTCAGTGCGAGGAGGGCAAGCGCACTCGCTATTCCTCCTCCGGCGACGGCAGTCAGGAGCGCAGTGGTGTCGTCCAGCCCGCGGGAGAGGAAGAGGAGCGCCCCGAGCGCATAGAGCCAAGCGAGCGGAACGAGATAGCCGACTGCCGTCCCCCAGAACGCGCCGCGCCCGCTGCGTGCGAAGCGCGTGTAGTCGGCTGCGAGAGGGAGCCATGAAGCCGCCATGGCGACTGTCAGGTCGACGCCCTGCCAGAAAGTCAGCCCGCCCTGATGATTCGCCGTCCTGAGATGGCCGACGTGCGCGCCGTCGAGGGCCCACCAGGTCAAGTAGCCGGTCGAAGCGACCACCGCCCACACCGCAAAGCGGCGCACGTAGCGGCGCACGAATGAGATCGGTCCCGCCAGCGCGAGGGCCAGGGTGATCGCTGCGAAGACGAGCACCCAAGCACGCCGCTCGTGAAAGCCGAAGAGTCGGTCGGCAAGCGCGCTCGCGGCAGTCGCGATCACGATCAGCTCGAATGTCGCCCAACCGAGATTCTGGAGGACGTTGAGCGCCGTCGGCACGTACGAGCCGCGGCGGCCGAGCGGGTCGCGTAGCAGCACCATCCCCGGCACGCGCCGCTCCGCACCAATAAGTCCGGCCACGCCTAGGAGCGCACAGCCGAGCACCGCGCCCACTCCCGTCGCGAGGAGTGCGCGCTGCAATCCCAGCGGTGCCAACAGCGTGCCCGCGACGATGACCAGCAGGCTGATGCCGAGGCTCCCCCAGAGTAGTCCCACGTCGCTGAACGAGAGCGTGCGCAGCCGCTCCGGCACGGGCGTGATCCCCCACGTGCGCTCTTCCGTGTCCATCCGCTCTCCCTTCGCTGGCATGACCCAGATCAGGTTCGGCGGGTCGAGGCTCCCGAGCCTCCTCTCAGCCGCTAGGAAGCGGCTCCCCGGTGTTACGCCGCCACTTTACCGACGAGACGCTCGATTCCGGCAATGGCGCGCTCGAGCCCTTGCTCGTCGAAGAGATATGGAGTCGCGTTCGGAACCTCGTGGGCCGGTGCGTCGAGCGAATCCGAGACCATCGCCCCGTTCAACGCGTACCGAATGGGAATCTCGTGCACGACCGCGAGGATGGAGACCTCGGGCCGGGCAAGCAGTCCCTCGAAACCCTGGACGTACCTGCGCGCAGCGTCGTCCAGGCTCTCGCCGCCGGGAAAGGGATCGCTCCGGGAGTGCTCGTGCTTCCACGCGCGGTAATCGTCGATCAGGCGTCCTTCGAGCTCCCCGATGTCGATGTCGTCGAAGAGCGGCTCCTCGACCATGGGGATTCCCCGCCCCGAGATCGCGATCTCGGCCGTTTTCCGAGTGCGTGGGAACCGCGTGTGGATGCAGACGTCCAACGGCACGTTCGCGACCATCTGACCGAGATCGGCCGCCTGCTGGCGGCCGCGGTCCGTCAGCGGGATCTGCCGCGCTGGATCGCCGTTCACGCGGCCCTCGACGTTGAGCATGGACTCCGCGTGACGGGCGAAAACGAACAGGCGCACGCTAGATGACGAACTGCTCTTCGCGGGGCTGGCCGTGCGCGAAACGCTGCGCCGAGAACGCGGCGAGGTTGAGCGTGGGCACGATCCCGACAATTCGTTCGGCGAGATACTCGCCGACCGCCGGGCACTGCTGGAAGCCGTGGCCGGAGAAGCCGGCGGCGTAGAGGAAGCGGTTGGGCTCTTCGGCCTCACCCACGAGTGCGTTGTGGTCGGGGCTCATCTCGTAGTACCCCCACCAAGAGGATTGGATCGGCAACTCGGTGAGAAGAGGCAGCCGCCGGGTCGCATGTGTCGCAACCCCTTCGATCGTCGGCTCGCGACCACCGAACACCAACCCCGGCCCCTCCCGATGGAAGTAGAAGCCGGTCGAGAAGTCGATCGTCAGCGGCAGCCGCTCCGGCAGGTCGCCCGCCTCGGGTGTGTAGTGCATCCAGCGGGGCTCGCCGACGATCGGGAGGTCGACGCCGACAAGGGAGGCGACCTCCCGCGACGAAACGCCGGCTGTACAGACCACCACGTCTGTCTTGATGCGGCCCTCGCTCGTTTCGACGCCGAGGATCTTGTTGCCGAGGACAAGGATGCGCTTGACCTCCACTCCCTGGCGGATGCGCACCCCTTTCTTCGCCGCCGCGGCCGCGTACCCGCGTACGACCGCCTCAGGAGTCGCATGACCGTCACGCGGGCAGTACGTCGCACCACGGAGACCCTCCGTCTCGAGCTGCGGCACGAGCTCGAGCACCTCGTCCAGCGTCAGCTCGGTCGAGAGGACGCCGAGAGATCCCTGGAGCGCGACGGCCTCCTTGAAGCGGACGACGTCCTCCTGGTTGTCGAGCAGGAAGAGGTAGCCGTTTTCCTGGAAGCCGATGTCGACGCCGATCCGCTCCTCGAAGTTGCGGAACTCGACCAGGGAGAGCAGGGCGATGCGGATGTTGAGCTCGTCGGTGAACTGAGCGCGAATGCCGCCCGCGGCCTTGCTCGTGGAGCCGCTTCCGAGCGTTTCCTTCTCGCACAGGACGACGTCGGTCACGTCGAGCTCAGCGAGGTGGTGCGCCACGCTCGTCCCCATGGCGCCCCCGCCGACGATGACGACCGACGCGGACTCGCCGTTCACTCTGCCGACACGGAGAAGTGGGTGTGCATGGTGGTCACGTGAATCTGGGAGGATTCTCGCCCATGAGCGGGATGGCCCAGGAGCTCTTCGACTTATCGGCAGAGCAGCGCGAGATTCGCGACCTCTGCCGGGATTTCGCCATCCGAGAGATCCGCCCGGTCTCTGCCCTGGTCGACGAGGCCGACACGGAGATGCCGTGGGAGATCTGGTACAAGGCGGCCGCGCTCGGTCTCAACTCGTTCATGCTGCCCGAGGAGTACGGCGGCGGCGGGCTGACCGACTGTCTGAGCGGTTGCATCGTCCAGGAAGAACTCTGCTTCGGATGCGCGGGGATCGGCAACCTCATCACGTCGGGAGGGTTCTTCGCCGAGCCGATCCTCGTGCTCGGTTCCGACGAGCAAAAGCGGCGCTGGATCGAGCCGCTCAGCGGGGAACGGCCGCCACTCGGCGCACTGGCAACGACGGAGCCCGGCTCAGGATCGGACGCGGCGTCCATCCAAACCGTGGCCGAGCGGAGCGGCAACGGCTACGTCCTCCGCGGGCAGAAGACGTGGGTCTCGAACGGTGGCGTCGCGGAGTACTTCGTCGTGTTCGCGACGGTCGCTCCGGGGACCCGGTCGAGGGGCGTGACGGCGTTCGTCCTCGAACGCGGGGACGAGGGCATGACGATCGGCCCGCCGATGAAGAAGATGGGTCAGCGTGCGATCGTCAACTCAGAGCTGTTCCTGGAAGGCGTGGAGCTATCAGAGGACCGGCGGCTCGGCGAGGAAGGGGAGGGCTTCTCCGGCCTGATGCGGACGTTCGACCGCTCCCGCGTCACGCTCGGCGCTGCTGCGACCGGCCTCGCCCGCGCCGCCCTCGAGTACTCCGTCGAATACGCGAAGACCCGCGAGCAGTTCGGCAAGCCGATCGGCGAGCACCAAGCCGTCGCCTTTCGCCTCGCTGACATGGCCACGCGCGTCGATGCCGCCCGGCTCCTCGTCTGGCGCGCTGCCCGGAAGGTCGACGCTGGCGAGGAGGTGACGAAGGAGGCGGCGATGGCGAAGCTCTTCGCCTCCGAGACGGCGATGTGGTGCACCTGGGCCGCCGTCCAGACGCTTGGGGGCTGGGGCTACTCGCGTGAATTTCCGGTCGAAAAGTGGATGCGCGACGCCAAGCTCGAGGAGATCGAGGAAGGCACGTCCGACATCCAGCGGCTGATCATCTCTCGTCGTCTCCTGTCCTCTTGAAACGCGACCTCAGGCCGCTCTTCGATCCTCGCTCGGTCGCGATCGTGGGGGCATCGGGCACGCCGGGGAAGTGGGGCCACTGGCTGTCGAAGGGCGCACTGGAAGGGAAGGATCGCCGTGCCGTCTACCTCGTCAACCGAAACGCCGGCGAGATCCTCGGTCACGCGGCGTTTCGGTCATTGACGGAACTCCCGGAGGCCCCGGAGCTCGTCGTCATCACGGTGCCGGCCGAGGGCTTCGACGAAGCGGTGGACTCAGCCGTGGAGGCAGGTGCGAAGGCGCTCGTCGTGATCAGCGCGGGCCTCGGCGAGAGCGGCCCTGCGGGTCACGCGCGCGAGCGCGCTGCCGTCGAGCGGGTGCGATCCGCCGGTGCCGTGCTCGTGGGCCCCAACTGTCTCGGGATCTTCGACGCCGGCTCGCAGCTCCATCTCAGCTCGGATTCGGTCCCCGCGGGGCCCATCGGGCTGATCTCCCAGAGCGGAAACCTTGCCCTGGAGGTCGGCATGCTTCTGCAAGACGTCGGCCTCGGCTTCTCGCGGTTCATCTCGATCGGCAACCAGGCGGATCTCGAGGCCGCGGAGCTCATCGAAGATCTCGCTGCCCACGAACCGACGCGGGTGATTGCGGTCTATTCCGAGGACTTCAAGGACGGGCGCGCCTTCGCACGCGCTGCCCAGCGTGCGGTCGAGGGCGGAAAGCCGGTTCTACTGCTCGCCGGCGGGGGGACGCCCGCCAGCGCCCGCGCGGCGAAATCGCACACCGGGGCGCTCGTGAGCGATCTCGCGGCCGTGGATGCCGCGTGCGCGGCGGCCGGGATCCAGCGGGTCGCAACGCCCAAGGAGCTGGTGGACGTCGCCTTTGCCCGGATTGCAGCGCCGGTTCCGGCAGGTCGACGCGCGGCAGTCGTTGCCGACGGCGGCGGCTCGACCGTGATCGCGGCCGACCTGGCCGCCGCGCACGGCGTCGAGCTTCCGGAGCTCGGTGACGACACCGCTGCTGCTCTTGCGGAGCTCCTCCCACCGCCCGCGGCGACTCGCAATCCGGTCGACCTCGCCGGGGGCGGTGAGCGTGACGTCTTCAACTTCGCCCGTGTCGTCGAGATCCTCCTGCGCGCTCCCGAGGACGACCTCGTCTTCCTCACAGGCTATTTCGGCGGTTACAGCGGTTACTCCGAGGAGCACGCGGCGCGTGAGGTTGAAGCGGCAGAAGCCATGGCCCAAATGGCCCGCGACCTCGATAAGCCGCTTGTCGTCCAGACGATGTATTTCCACTCCGCGGCCGGCGACGCTCTTCGCGCCGGAGGCTTGCCCGTCTATCGCGACCTCGAAGGAGCGCTTCACGGGATCGCCGCCCTCGTTCTGGCCGCCGAGGCCGATCCGCTGGGCGTCCCCGACTTTCCCGAGCCCGCTCGTGAGCTGATCCACGAAACGGACTACTGGCAGGCACGAGCGCTCCTGGAGGCCGCGGGTGTCGAGTTTGCCCAGGCCCGCCGCGCCTCGAGCCCGCAAGAAGCCCTCGCCGCTGCTGCAGAAGTGGGCTACCCGGTCGTGCTCAAGGCGCTCGGTCAGCTGCACAAGTCGGACGCAGGTGGCGTCGCTGTCGGTATTCCCGACGCAACGGCACTCGAAGAAAAGTTGTCTCAAATGGCAACACTGTCAGCGGCAGCGTACTCCGTCGAGCAGACGGCATCCGTAGCCGATGGCCTGGAGCTCATCGTCGGGGCCCGCCGCGACCCCCGGTTCGGGCCGGTTACGCTCGTCGGGATGGGCGGGCTCTACACGGAACTCATGGGCGACGTCGCCGTGGCTCTGGCGCCGGTCGACGAAGCTGCCGCCGAGCGGCTCATCTTGTCGCTGCGCGGCGCGCCGCTGCTCAGCGGCGCCCGGGGCCGTCCCCAGCTCGACCTGGAGGCGGCGGCCAAAGCGACTGCCGCTCTGTCCCGCGTAGCCGCGGAGCATCCGGAGATCGACGAGGTGGAGATCAATCCACTGCTCGTGCGCCCGGACGGCGCTCTGGGCCTCGATGCGCGCATCGTCCTGGGAGAAGGAAGGGAGGCAGCCCTTGCTTCCTGACGGAACCTTCGACGGCCGGGCCGCGATCGTCACCGGTGGAGGCAGCGGGCTCGGGCGCGCGATCGCAGTGGAGGTCGCGAGGCTCGGAGCCTCGGTCGCGGTCGCCGGACGCCGGCCGGAGCCGCTCGACGAAACGGTGTCCCTGATCGAGGCCGCGGGCGGTCATGCACTCGCTCAACCCACCGACGTTCGCGAGCCCGACGCCGTTGACGCGCTCGTTGCGGCAACCGTCGAGCGCTTCGGCCGGGTGGATCTGCTTGTCAACAACGCGGCGGGGAACTTCGTCGTGCGCGCCGAGGACTTGTCGCCGAACGGCTGGCGGGCGGTAATCGGGATCGTCCTCGACGGGTCTTTCCTGTGCTCCCGCGCCGCGGGCAAGCGGATGATCGAGCAGGGCGACGGTGGCGCGATCCTCAGTGTCATCGCCAGCTACGCCTGGACGGGCGGCCCCGGGACGATCCACTCGGCCGCCGCCAAGGCCGGCGTGCAAGTGATGACGAAGACCTTGGCCGTCGAATGGGCGGCGCACAACATCCGCGTCAACTGCATCTGCCCGGGGCCCACCGACACCGAAGGCGCAGGCGCCGCCCTCTGGCCAACAGAGGAGGACCGGGCACGCGTGGCCGCGACAGTTCCGCTAGGCCGTTTGGCGAGCCCCGATGAAGTCGCCCTCTGGGCGGCCGCGCTGCTCTCACCCTACGCTAGCTACATCACCGGCGAGACGCTGACCATCGACGGCGGACACTGGCTCGAGCAGGAGGGTTACCTCCCCGCGCTCGGCAAGCAAGTCCGCTAGCTATTCCGTCGCGGTGAGAGCGTCGAAGACGAGGCCCTGGAAGTGCTGGATCAGGTGCTCGCTCGAGAGGAGGAGCCGTCCCTGCGTCACCATTCCCGAGTCGAGCCCGCGCTGGACCGCCTCGACGAGACCGCTGTCCTCCCGCCCGACCTGCATCGCGAACTCCATCATCGCTCGGGCGGTGTGGTCGGGCACGTCGTCGTAGAAGAAGTAGTCGGTCGTCCCGATCGACTTGCCGGGTCCGTTGGGGCGCGTCATGTCGACCGAGAGATTGCCGCGGCCGGCCTCGATGTTGAACGTCGTCGTCGGCCAAAGCATGTGGTATTGCGCCTGCACGATCTCGCCGCGCGCGTCGTACGGAAGATGCGCGTCGCCCCGCAGCGCCGCCTCCCGTGGGGTGCCGTACTGGCTCGAGACGAGGCCGTCGAAGGTCAGCTTGTACGCATCGGGGTCGACGTCGATGACCTTGCTGAAGCCGGGATGCGCGACGGGGCAGTGGTAGCACTCGAGGTAGTTCTCCATGGCGATCTTCCAGTCGGCCTCGATGTGCCACTCGCGCCGCTCCCGGAAGCGGAGTCGGTCGACGTCCATACCGCTCGCTGCGACGTGCTCGGGGAGCTTTCCGAGGGCCGTGTCGAGCGGGGGTGCGTCCAGATCCGGATTGACGAAGAGGAGCGGACCCCAACCCCCGATCTGCACGCGCAGGAGCGAGAAGTGCTCGGGATCGAAGTCCGCCTCGCGCTCGGAGCGCGGCGCGACGCGCAGCTTGCCGTCCAGTCCGTAGGTCCAGGCGTGGTAACCGCACTGCAGCGTCTGGCGCTGACCCGCGCCGGTGGCGATCACGTGACCGCGATGGCGGCAGACGTTGACGAAGGCGTTCAGCGTGTCCTCTTGGTCGCGCGTGACGACGACGGGAATCGTTCCGGCGAAGCACGAAAACCAGCTCCCCGGTTTCGCGACCTCGTCCGCGCGGCCGGCGTAGTGCCAGCTCCGCCGGAAGATGCGCTCCTGTTCGAGTCGCAGGATCGCGGGGTCGTAGTACCACTCGGCGGGCAGCGTGGCGCCGCCGGCCATCGACCTCCGCAGTTCCTCGGTATCGACGATCATGCGTTCCACCCCGCGTACGGCGCGATCCCGCGCTTCAAGAGGCCCCCGGCGATGATCACGCGCTGGATCTCGCTCGTCCCCTCCCAGATGCGATCGACGCGGAGCTCTCGGAAGTGGCGCTCGGCAGGGTTCTCCTGCATGTAACCCCTCCCCCCGAGGATCTGGACCGCCCTGTCGGCGACCCGTCCCGCCATTTCGGATGCATAGAGCTTCGCCATCGCCGCCTTTCCATGGACGATCTTGGCGTCCGGGTTCACGTCGAACTCGTGGGCGGCGTGGTAAGTGAGTAATCGCGCCGCTGCGAGCTCGGTGAGCGAGTCCGCCAAGGGGAATTGTACCCCTTGGAATTGGGAAATACTGGCTCCGAAGGCATGGCGACTGGTCGAAAAAGCCCTTGACAGCTCGATTAAACGCTCGGCTGCGCCGCAACAGCGGGCGGCGATCATGAGCCGTTCGACCGTGAACCACTTGCGCGCACCCTCGCTGCCGCCGCCCGTGATTCTGTTGACTTCGGGCACGCGGCAGTCCTCGAATCGGAACTCCGGATGGGCGTAGAGATACGGGTCGTGCATGAAGCGCGGCGTGCGCACCAGCCGCACGCCGGGGGTGTCCTTGTCCACGAGGAAGAGCGTCTGCTCACCCTCCGCCCAGGCCAGGACGATGAAGAAATCGGCCTTGTCCCCGCCGGTTACGAACCACTTCTCTCCGTTCAGGACCCACGCGTCTCCGTCGCGGCTCGCGGTCGCTTCGATGGCGTTCACGTCTGAGCCGGCGCCCGGCTCCGTGACGGCCCAGGCCTCCATGCGCTCGTGGCGGAGGACGGGCTTGGCGTAGCGCTCGATCTGATCCTCGTTCGCCAGCTCGAGCAGCTCCCGGGGGGCACGCTCGCAGACGATGAAACCCAGACCGTTGGTGGCCTTGCCGCCTTCCTCCTCGATCGCCACCTGGGCGAGCATGGGGAGGTCGGGCCCGCCGTATTCGGCGGGGAGGTTGTAATTGGAGAAGCCGGCCGCGCGCGCCTTGTCCTTCAGCGCGTGGACCTCGTCATGGTCGACCGAACCGCGCTCGGCGATTCGCTCCTCCGCTGGGTAGAGCTCCTCTTCGACGAAGCGACGCGCACGCTCCTTCAACGCGAGCACCTCGGCGGAGAGCTCCGGGACGATCACCGGAAAATTCTAAGCGGGCGCATCGAGCTGGCGGTTTAGCGCGGACCTTTCCGGCTCTGACAGGGGCCTGGAGCGACCCGTTGTGCGGTCGCGCGCCACTAGGACGACCTCGGCCTCGGCGGCCACCTCCTGCCCGACGAGGAGCTCTTCGCGGGTGGTCACACTCGAGTTGCCGACCCGCTGCAGGGTGCAGCGCGCAACGACCGTGTCGTCGGCCTGCGTCAGCTCGCGGCGGAAGTCGACGGCGACGCGCGCGATGACGTAGTCCCAGAGCACCTCCTCCGAATCGAGCGTGCGCTCCAGCCACTCGTCGCGGACCTCCTCGAGGTACGTGAGGTAGACGGCATTGTTGACGTGGCCGTAAGCGTCGAGGTCCCGCCAGCGGATCTCGATCTCCTTCTCGTGCACGCTAGCCCTGTGGGGCCGGCTCGGGCTCCTGCTGTGCCGGGGCCGGGAGGACGCGCAGCGCCTCGGCAGGGAGGTGCACCTGGACAGGCGTCCCCTGCTCGTAAGGAAGCCGCCGTCCAGTGTTCTGGACGAGCGCCTGAAGCGCCTCGCCCGTCGCCGCACGGACGATCACCTGGACGGCCGAGCCGACGTAGACGAGGCGCTCGACCATCCCGGGAAGGCGGTTCGGGCCCGAGGGCGAGCCGTGCGGCTCGAGCTCGACTCGCTCCGGACGGATGACGATCTTCGCCGGTCCGGTGACTGTGCTGTCGCCCGCCTGCGCCTCGAACTCGTACTGCTCGACGGCGACCTCGCAATGGCCGTCCCGCGCGCCCTTCGCCGTCGCGTCCATGAGGTTCGAGACGCCGAGGAAGTCGGCGACGAAGATCGTCTCCGGTTCCTCGTAGACGTCCTGCGGCGCCCCGACCTGTTCGACGCGCCCCCCGTTCATGACCGCGAGGCGGTCGGACATCGTCAAAGCCTCCTCCTGGTCGTGGGTGACGTAGAGGAAGGTGATGCCCACCTCCTGCTGGAGCGCCTTCAGCTCGATCTGCAGCGCCTTGCGCAGCTTGGCGTCGAGGGCGCCGAGCGGCTCGTCGAGGAGGAGAACGGCCGGGTTGAGGACGAGGGCGCGCGCGAGGGCGACGCGTTGCTGCTGACCGCCGGAGAGCTCCGACGACTTGCGCCGCTCGTAGCCGCTCAGCTGCACGAGCTCGAGTGCCCGCGCGACGCGCTGGCGGATCTCGTCTCGCGGGCGTTTCGCGCGCCGGAGCCCAAACGCGATGTTGTCGAAGACGTTCAGGTGCGGGAAGAGGGCGTAGTTCTGGAAGACGGTGTTGACGTTGCGGCGGTGTGGGGGCGTGTACGCGACGTCGGCGCCGTCGAGCAGGATGCGGCCCTCGGTGGGCTGCTCGAATCCGGCGATGAGGCGCAGCGTCGTCGTTTTGCCGCACCCCGAGGGCCCGAGGAGTGAGAAGAACTCTGCGCCGGGGATGTCCAGGTCGACCGAGTTGACCGCGGTCACCTCCGCGAACCGCTTCGTGAGCTCCACGAGCTGAATCTCGCCGCGCGCCATCGCTATTCGGCGAAGAGGGTGAGGTCGCGCCCCATCTTCTCGCCGGCTCGGCGCTCGCCGCGCGTGAAGAAGCGCCACACGACGAAGCCGAGCGTGACGATGAGGAGCGTCGAGATCATCATGATGGTCGCGATCGCGTTCACGGATGGCAAGGGTGCCGCCCTCGTTGCGGCGTAGATCCTGATCGGGACCGTGTCCGTGCCGCCGCCCTTCGAGAGCCACTGGCTGATGACGAAGTCGTCGGCAGAGATGGCGAAGACGACTGCCGCCGAGGCGACGATCGCAGGGGTCAAGAGCGGAAGGAGGACCCGCGTTAGCGCGACTGTCGGAGATGCGCCGAGATCGGCTGCCGCCTCCTCGTACTGCCTACCGATCGAGAGGAGGCGCCCGCGCACGATGACCACCACAAACGAGATCGAGAACGTCACGTGCCCGAGGATCTGAGCGAAGGTCCCGGTGTGGATGAACGTGAAGATGTGCGAGAAGACGAGCAGGAGCGAGACGCCCATGACGATCTCGGGCGTCACGAGCGGGAAGAGCATGATGAAGTTCGAGGCCCCCGAGCCGTGTCCGTGCCACCGGGCGAGACCGAGGGCGAGCATGACGCCGAGCGGGACGGCGATGAGGACGTCCGCTCCGGCGAGCTTGAAACTCTGAAGGAGTGCGTGGCG
>DASXSE010000010.1:0-4563 GCA_036506175.1 Gaiellaceae bacterium | reverse complement strand
CGCCCCCCGCGGAGCAGGCGCTCGAGGAAACGGCGCCCGCGAAGGCGCCCGTCGCGTCCGACGAGGACGAGGGCGAGATCGATGCCGTGCTCCTCGCGCAGGAGTTCTCACGCCTGCTTCAGGAGTCCGCGGAGGGTGACGAAACATGAACGGACCCAACGGCCGAAGGGCGTAGCGCGTGGTGGCTGCCAAGCGAAAGCCGAAGCAGCTCGGGCAGATCCTGCTCGAGGAAGGGCTCCTTACACAGGAGCAACTGGACCGCGCGCTCGAACAACACCGCAACACACCGAAGTCGCTCGGCCGCGTGCTGATCGACCTCGGGTTCATCCGCGAGCGCGACCTCGTGAAAGCCCTCGCGCAGCAGGTCGGGCTCGACTTCGTGGACCTCAGCGAGTACCCGATCGAAGCGGCGGCGACCACGTTGCTGCCCGAGCAGCTCGCCCGACGCTACCGTGCTCTGCCGATCGGTGAGCAGGACGGCAGGCTGCTGGTCGCTATGTCGGACCCGGCCAACGTCTTCGCCTTGGACGACATCCGAACGGTCACCGGCCGCGACGTGCAGCCCCTCGTCGCGACGGCACACGACGTCGAGCAGGCGATCAACAAGTACAGCCAGATCGGCGACCAGGTCGAGGCCATCGCGTCGGAGGCCGCCGACGCGTTCGACGACAGGCCCGATTCCGACGTCGAGACGGCGCTCGAGGAGGCGCCGATCGTTCGGCTCGTGAACGCGATCATGACCCAGGCTGTGTCGGACCGCGCGTCGGACGTGCACATCGAGCCCATGGAGAAGGACGTCCGCGTTCGGTTCCGCGTCGACGGCGTGCTGCACGAGGTCATGCACTCGCCGAAGAACATCCAGAACGGGCTGATCAGCCGCCTGAAGGTCATGGCGGAGCTCAACATCGCCGAGAAGCGAGTGCCGCAGGATGGCCGCATCGGCATGAAGGTCGCGAACAAGTCGCTCGACCTGCGCGTCGCCACGCTGCCGACCGTCTACGGCGAGAAGATCGTCATCCGCATCCTGGACAAGAGCCAGGCGCTGCTGAAGCTTTCGGACCTCGGATTCCATCAGCACGCCTTCGAGCGGTTTGAGGTGTCGTTCCGCAAGCCATACGGGGCGATCCTCGTGACCGGGCCGACCGGCTCGGGCAAATCGACCACGCTGTACGCGACGCTGAACATCCTCAACGGCGAGGACCGCAACCTCATCACCGTCGAGGACCCGGTCGAGTACCGCCTGGCGGGGGTCAACCAGATCCAGGTCAACATCAAGGCCGGGCTCACGTTCGCCTCGGCGCTGCGGTCCATCCTGCGCGCCGACCCCGACATCGTGCTCATCGGCGAGATCCGCGACCGCGAGACCGCCATGATCTCGATCGAGGCGGCCCTCACGGGACACCTCGTGCTCTCGACCCTGCACACCAACGACGCCCCCTCGGCGATCACACGGTTGACGGAGATGGAGGTCGAGACGTTCCTCGTGGCTTCGGCGGTCGATTGCGTCGTCGCGCAGCGGCTCGCCCGCAAGCTCTGCGACCGTTGCCGGCAGGCGTATCGGCCCGAGCCGCAGGAGCTGGTCGAGGCGGGTCTGCCGGAGGAGAAGGTCGGCGACGTCAAGGAGCTGTTCCGGCCGGTGGGATGCGGCTCGTGCGCCAACACCGGCTACCGGGGCCGGATGGGGCTCTACGAGGTCATGGGCATGTCGGAGGAGATCGAACGTATGACCGTCGAACGAGCGTCGTCGGATGCGATCCGGATCGTCGCGATCCAGCAGGGCATGCGCACACTGCGCGAGGACGGACTCGAGAAGGCGATTCGGGGGCTCACGTCCATCGAGGAGATCGCGAGAGTGGTGAAGTAGATGAGCATGATCTCGGCGCCAGACGAGCAAGACATCCAGATCCCGGTCGCAGAGCTGCTCGACGTCGTCCTCGAACGGGGGGCGTCGGACCTGCATCTGACCGTTGGGGCGCCCCCGACGATCCGTCTGCACGGCGATCTCGAGCGGTTGAGCGAGTACCCCGTCATGACCCCTCGGGCGCTGCAGGGCATGATCTACGCGATCCTTCCCCAGAAGATGCGCGAGCGCCTCGAGCAGGAGCTCGAGCTCGACATGTCCTACGCGCTGCCGGGCCGAGCCCGGTTCCGCGTCAACGTGTACTTCCAGCGCGACTCGCTCGGCGCCGCCTTCCGGCTGATCCCATACGAGATCAGAAAGATCGAGGAGCTCGGGCTCCCGGGCGTCGTCGGAGACCTCGCGCGCTTCCCGCGCGGCTTCGTCGTCGTGACCGGGCCCACGGGGTCCGGCAAGTCGACGACGCTGGCCGGGATGGTCGCCATCGTGAACCGCGAGCGCGCGGCCCACATCATGACGGTCGAGGATCCGATCGAGTTCCTGCACCGGCACGATCGCTGCATCGTCAACCAGCGCGAGGTCGGCGCGGACACGCACAGCTTCTCCCAGGCGCTCAAGCACGTCCTGCGACAGGACCCCGACGTCATCCTCGTCGGCGAGATGCGCGACCTGGAGACGATCGCGACGGCGATCACCGCCGCCGAGACGGGACACCTGGTGTTCGCGACCCTGCACACGCAGGATGCTCCGCAGACCATCGACCGCATCATCGACGTGTTCCCGCCGCATCAGCAGCAACAGGTCCGCGTTCAGCTCGCGACGACGCTGCAGGGCGTGGTGACGCAGCAGCTGCTGCAGACGGCCGACGGCCGCGGCCGTGCCGTCGCGGTGGAGGTGCTGATCTGCACGCCAGCCGTCCGCAACCTGATCCGCGAAGGGAAGGTTCATCAGATCTACTCGATCATGCAGGCCGGGGGGCGGTTCGGGATGCAGACGATGGACCAGTCGCTCGCCAACCTCGTTCGATCAGGACTGATCACGCAGCAGCTCGCCTACGAGCGATGCCACGACGCCGAGGAGCTGAACCGGCTGATCGGCGGCGCCGGCGCCTCGTACGGCGCGCCGGGCGCCGGGGCGGCCGGCTCTCTGGACGGCGGCTGGACGAACGGAGGGTTCTAGCCGTGCCGGCGACGTACGACTACAAGGTCCGCGACCGCGCGGGGAACATGGTGACCGGCCAGCTGGTCGGCGACAGCGAGGGCTTGGTCATGGCCAAGCTCCGCGAGATGGGCATGACCCCGGTCGAGGTCAAGAAGGCCGGCGTCGGTCTGAAGATGGAGATCAACCTCCGTCCCGGCCACGTCAAGCTCAAGTCGCTCGCGATCTTCGCCCGGCAGTTCGCCACCATGGTGAACTCGGGGCTTCCGATCCTGCGCGCTCTCGCGATCCTCAGCGAGCAGACCGAGAGCACGGAGCTCAAGAAGGTCCTGACCCAGGTCCGAATCGACGTGGAGCAGGGCGCCTCGCTGTCCGGGGCGATGTCGAAGCACCCGAAGGCCTTCAGCGACCTGTTCCTGGCCATGGTGAAGGCCGGGGAGACGGGCGGCGTGCTCGACAACGTGCTTCTGCGGCTGGCCGACCTGACCGAGAAGGAGGTCGAGCTCCGGCGCAAGATCAAGTCGGCGATGACCTACCCGATCGCCGTCGTCGTCCTTGTCATCCTGCTCATGAGCGCGATGCTCCTGTTCGTCGTGCCGCAGTTCGAGTCGATCTACGCGCAGCTCGGGGGGTCTCTCCCGCTGCCGACGCGGATCCTTCTCGGCGTCTCGAGAGGCGTTCGGACGTACTGGTGGATGGTTCTCCTGGGCACCGCCGCGCTCGTGTTCGGCTTCCGGCGGTGGAAGAAGACTCCGGGTGGACGACTGATGATCGACTCCGTGAAGCTGCGGGTGCCGATCTTCGGCTCGCTGTTCCACAAGACGGCGCTGACGAGGTTCTCGAGCACGCTCGGGATGCTGCTGCGCTCGGGCGTCCCCATCCTGCAGGCGCTGGACATCGTGAGCGAGACCGTCAACAACAAGGTCATCGCGCGCGCCGTTTCCGACGTGCAGGGCAGCGTCCGCGAGGGCGAGTCGATCGCCCGGCCGCTCGGCAAGCACGCGGTCTTCCCGCCGATGGTTGTGCAGATGCTCGCCGTCGGGGAGGAGACCGGCGCCGTCGACACGATGCTCGACAAGGTCTCGGACTTCTACAACAGCGAGGTCGAGGCCGCGGTCGACTCCCTCACCTCGCTGATCGAGCCCGTGCTGATTGCCATCATCGGCAGCGCCGTCGGCGCCTCGGTCATCGCGCTGTACATGCCGATGTTCAACATCATCAAGCTGATCAAGTAGCCCCGCGGAATACCCAGGAGCAGGTAGTTCGAACGGCTCATCTTCGGATAACTCCTGGCCGTCCCCTTCAGTTGCAAGGCAGCGGGACCGACACCTTGCTCGAAGACACGCATCAAGGGATGTGTGCACGCAATGGAAAGAGGAGGTGTCTCAATGCTTCAGCGTTTCTGGGAGCGCAGGAAGGACGAGGAGGGCTTCACCCTCATCGAGCTGATGGTGGTCGTCCTGATCATCGGCATCCTGATCGCCATCGCTCTGCCGACCTTCCTGGGCGCCCGCCAGCGGGCGCAGAACCGCGCGGCGCAGTCGTCG
>DASXSE010000009.1:0-25081 GCA_036506175.1 Gaiellaceae bacterium | reverse complement strand
CGAGCTTCTCCGATTCGGGACCTCGCGCGGCGAGCCTGCGCGGAGCCGGGTACCGTCACCCGCTTAGAAGACTCGATCCCCAACTTCAGATGGGAAACCCCGCGTGGCGGGGCTTCGCGAGGTGGCTGGCTCGACAAGCTGGGGTCACTGGTTCGAGCCCAATACCGCCCCCCAATTCAAAAGGCCCGCTCAGGTGGGTTTTTTTTGACACACCAAGCAATGAGACCATGGGTTTCCTAGGGCGCCGAAGCGGGTCGTCCCAGATCTGGTGAGCATCCTTCTGTGTTCACATTGCGGCACGAAGGAAAACCCGCTTCCTCCGTGGGACGACGCGTTCGACGTCGCTGACTGGGACGATTTCGAGCCGCAAGCGGAAAAGGCCTGTTCGCACGGCAAGAGCCTCGGGTTCCTCGCCCGCTGAGACGCGAACTTCCTCGACAACCCCAAAGCAACCGTTCTTCGAGTCGACGCGGAAGCCTTCGCATGTGCGGAGCCAGTACGCGGAAAGATCCTCGGCGTCGTGGGTCGCTTCCCCGTCGCGCGTCGCGAGCGATTCGATCGCTCTGTCGAAGGCTGCTACGACATCCATCTGGGTCCGCCCTCGGCGGTCATTCCAGACTTCGAGCGGCGACTGTTCCGTCGACGCATGTAGTGACCTGACGGCGTGGCCGAGCTCGTCGCATGGTCCGCCGTCCCAGCTCGCGAGGAGGGCTCCGAGCATCGACCACCGTCGAGCGTCGTAACTCCCAGGACCGACTGCACGTCCGTCATTGTCCTGGGCGAAGGCACCCTGACACCAACCGTCGGTGACCCGCTCACGCGCCGCAGCCATCATGCGTGAGGAGATCCCTCCGTTCACTGTCGAAGCGCGCAGGACTACGCCAGACGCTCGGTTGCTGTGATCTTCGGTGATGGTCGGAGCAGGACTCGCCTCTCCGCCAAGCAGATACCTTCAACCTCCGACGAGGGGATGATGAGGAGCGTGTCGCTCGAGCGCCCTGCGTACACAGCAAGCTCGCTGGGGTGGTCCCATCGGGTGCTCGGCGAGTAGCGCAACGCCTCCACCACGCCGACATACCCATCGCGCGAGTCAACCCGGAAACCCTCACAGCGAGCAAGGGCGGGCGGTGGAGAGCTGTTCCTCCGAGAGATCGTTTTCTCGGCCTGGATGACACTCAACCTTCCGGGCCCCCTTAGCGGCGGTGGGCCGAGGGGCCCGGGCCGGGAAGAAGATCGAGCGGCGACTTCCCCAGCGCCGTCGCACTATGTCCCTTCGCGACCCGGACTCCTCGAACGCGGCCACGGTATCAAATGCGGAACAGATGAGCAAATGATGCTGATAAGCTGCGTAAATTCTTCACAGCGCGAGTTTGGCCAGCTAGGCAAAATCTCTCGCCATGCCTGAGGATTCTCGCCCGATATACGGCATCGGCGCCGTCGCCCGCTTGCTCGGCATAACGCCGAGCACGATTCGGACGTGGGAGGAGAGGTACGGTGTGGTCTCGCCGCAGCGAAGTCCAGGCGGCCGCCGGCTGTATTCGCGTGACGAAGTCGACAGGCTTCGTTTTGTGAAGCTGAAGGTCGATGAAGGCATACAACCGGCGGACGCGCACCGTTTGCTCGCCGAACGGGCCAGCCTCGACCCGGTGCCGATGGAGGGACCGGTGAGGGGTGGGGTGCGCCCGCTCATCCTCCTCGTCGAGCGCGATCCGTATGCAACCGAGCTCATGGAGTTCTTCCTTCGCCGGGACGGGTACGACATCGATGTCACAACCGACGCGGCTGAGGCGGAGAACAAGGTCTTGGGATTGTCCCCCCAGCTGACGATCGTCGAACTGCTCCTTTCAGGCGGTGAGGGCGTGAATCTCTGCCGTCGGTTGAAAGAGCGAAGCCCCGCGCCCGTGCTTGCAGTTTCGACGCTTGACGGCCGGGACGCCTCCTTAGCAGCAGGCGCAGATGCGTTCTTGCAAAAGCCGCTCGACCCCCTCGTGCTCACGTCGACTGTGAGGGACCTGATTCGCGCCAGCGCCCTCGTCGAACCGCATCCGGAAATGCGCTCGTGACCGAGCGCCTCCCGAGTGGCGACCCCAAGCTCGACAGCGTGCTCGGTGGTGGACTGCCGGCGAACTCGATCACCGTCGTAGCCGGCGCTCCGGGAAGCGGGAAAACAATCCTCGCTCATCAATATGTGTTCGAGAACGCGACCCAAGAGAATCCGGCGCTCTACCTCACCACCGTGTCGGAGCCCTTCGAAAAGGTCCTGCGCTACGCGCAGACACTCACCTTCTTCGACTCGGAGAATGTCGGGCGCGCGGTCTTCTACGAAGATCTCGGAACCACGCTCGCGTCACGAGGCCTGACGGCCGCCCTCGACCGCATCGACGCGCTCACGAAAGAGTGGCGCCCGAGCATAATCGTGATCGATAGCTTCACGGCTTTTCGAGACTTCGCGACGGACGACGGTGAGTTTCGGCGGTTCCTACACGCCCTTGCGGGTCGGCTCTCCGCCTTCCCCGCCACGTCGTTCTGGATCGGAGAGTACGACGGGGAAGATCCTTTGGGCAAGCCAGAATTCACCGTCGCGGACGCGATCTTGCATATGTCCGCCCGACGGATCTCCGAGCGCGAGCTCCGTGAGTTCGAAGTTCGGAAGCTACGTGGCTCGGACTTCCTGATGGGGCGTCATGCATACCGGCTCTCGGGCGAGGGCGTCGACGTCTTCCCTCGCCTCGCCGATCCAGCCGAGGAAGGCCCGTACGACACTGACGGGGGCGACCGAATCTCCTCTGGCATCGAGGCGCTCGACACGATGCTCGCCGACGGGTATTGGCCGGGAGCCAGCACTCTCATCGCCGGTCCCTCCGGTTGCGGCAAGACTCTTCTCGGACTTCACTTCGTCTTCGGCGGCGCCCGGCAGGGCGAGGCCGGCCTTATCGCCACCCTGCAGGAAAACCCGGTGCAGCTCGAGCGCGTCGTGCGGAGCTTCGGCTGGTCGCTCGAGGAGGAGAGTGTCGAAGTGATGTATCGGTCGCCGGTTGACATCTACATCGACGAGTGGTTCCACGAGCTTCTCGAGAGGATCGAGGGCCGTCGGGTCAGTCGGGTGTTGATCGACAGCCTCGACGACCTCGGGTTCACCACGCAGGACGAAGTCCGCTTCCGGGAGTACATGTACTCGCTCGTTCAGCGCTGCGCGAGAAATGGCGTCAGCCTCATGATGACCCTCGAGGTCCCCGACCTCGCGCGCATCACCCATCTCTCCGATTTCAACATCTCGCACCTTGCAGACAATGTCGTCCTCCTCCAGTACGTCTGGTCGGGGGCGCAGGTCAAGCGCGCCCTCACGGTCCTGAAGGCTCGTGCAAGCCCGCTTGCGCCGACTGTTCGCGAATTCAAGATTGTTCCGGAGGGAATCGTGCTCGGTGACGAGCTCGAGATCGGCCGCGACATCGGCTGAAGCAAAAGACCAACAGCACCGGGTCGTCGATGAGGCGAGCGTTTGCCATCGATGTCCGCGGACGGCGTTGCCGGGAGAAAGCGCTACCCTGCGCAGTGAGCTCGAGCTTCGAGCTCCGCCGCAGCGGGAAGTCCGCGGGACGGGTCAGAGATGCGGCCGCCTGTCCCCAACCTTCTCCTCGCTGAAACGCAACCAGCGATGCGAGGAGCGAGGAGTGAGCACGAATGGGGAAGACTCCGGAGCCAGGGCTGTCTCTTCAGGCATCCCAGATTCTGCTGAGCGCACGCGATCTCGTCAGTAGGGGCTGGAGTCGTGGAGCCGCGGCCCGCGACGGGGATGGGAGAGCTGTTGATCCGTTGCACCCCTCTGCCCGGAGCTGGTCCCTCGCAGGGGCCCTAAAGGCGGCCGACGTGGAGCGGATCGACGGGTGGAATGACGAGAAGAAGGAGAGAGCGCGTGCAATCGCCGAAGCCGCGCTAGCGACCGCAATCGCACGTGAAGCTTCCGAGACTGAAGCGCTCCGAGATCTCGATCGCGCAATTCGTGAGACGGCCTTGATCGCGGGCGGACGGATCCAGACGCCGAAGCTCCAGGCGGATGAGTCGCGAGTCACACCCGACACCCGGGCTGCTGACGGGGCCAACCGGGAAGCCCGCTGCGGTGTCTGTATGCGCGAGCTCGCGCAGGAGGGATTACACCTGCAGACGGCGGTGCGGGCACTCGGCTCCTTTTGCTCACAGGGCTGCCTGGCCGCGGCGGCGGCGCTCGCGGCACTCGAGCTTTGGGCATGGGAGCTGGACGGTCGTGGGAGAAGGGACGAAGCCCAGACGCGAGAGGCTCTCGCTGACCAGCTTCTTTTCCTCTGGCGGCGTCGCATCGGACCCGATCCCAAGATCGTCGGCCGGGCGGTCCGGCTTGCGAGGGAGCGCGACGTACTGGAGCGAAGGCGAGGCTCGGGCTAGGAACTTCCAGTCGCGCGCGAGCCCGCCCAGACCCGCGTCGCGTCATGGAGCGCGGCGTTCACGCCGCGGTACGGTCGCGCCAATCCAGAAGATGCCTACGGCTCTTTCGGAAGCAAACGATGCCCGTCGACGACCGCGGAGGACACGTCGACGAGCTTCCGGTTCGCCGAGCGCGCGTGGTCACGGAGCGGGAGGGGACCATGCCGAGGGCGAGCGCAATGCAGCGCGGCTGGTGCTCGCCTGTTCGAGCTTGCGGTTCGAGCTTGCGGCTGGAGGGGGCGCGTATGTCTACCGGTACCGGTAGACGATGCGCCCTCGATTGAGATCGTAGGAGAGAGCTCCACCCGCACCCGATCGCCGAGGAAGATTCGGATGCGGTAGCGACGCATCTTTCCGGCCGTATAGCCGAGAGTCTCGTGCCCGTTGTCGAGGAGGATGCGGAACATGCGGTTCCGCAGAGCCTCGACGACCTCGCCCTCGACCTCGATCTTCTCTTCCTTGGCTGGGATGGAGCCCTCTCCAGAGTTGAGTTACTGAACAGGGGCGACGTTCGTCGCCTCCGGCCCCTTCTGACCCTCGCGGGCCTCGTACTCGACCTTCGCCCCCTCGGTGAGGGACCTGAAGCCCCCGCCGGCGACGTTGGACTGGTGGACGAAGAGATCCTTGTCTCCCTCGTCCGGGCTAATGAAGCCGTAGCCCTTCGAATCGTTGAACCACTTGACGGTTCCGGTTGCCATGAAAACACCTCCTTACCCACTACTGCGAACGGGTAGGAAGGTGATGCCCTCCGGTACTCGCCCTTGGTTTGCAGAACCACTGTACAGGCGTCAATGCAGTGCCGGTGGATCTGCTCGGTGTGCTCACCGCTGTCTGGGCATCTCCATCGGCTACTACGACCGTGCCGAGATGACGAAAAGTGGCGTCGTTTCGAGCTGCACGACAGAATAGCGAGCGTCCGTCTCGACTACCCGTTCGCTCCCGAGCTCGTGACCCGGCTTCACCCAGAAGCGGCTAGAGCTCGTGCCGCGGCGGCTCCGCTCCTCCCCCGTCAGCTCGAGCGTTGCGTTGCAGCGCAGGTCTGCGCACTCGCAGCCAAAGCTCAATCCCTTACGGGCTTCGTCGTTGCGAACTGCCTTCAGACGATGATTCAACCCCGCTTGCCGTTCCTTCACGGTCATGTGGTCCCCCTTCCAAATTTCGCCGGGGGAGCGCCTCAGTCGAACTCGCCGGTCTCAGGCGTTCGAAAAGGTGGGCGCGAAAGAAGGACTACCGCGACGCTGGACTCATTGTAGAGGTTGCACGGAACACGCCGCCGGAGCGCGGCCGCCTAGAGTGGCCTGATCGAGACTCCGCTACCACGCACGAAGCCGAGGCTCCGTGGAGTGTTCCACGAGCTGGGGTTCTACGCCGCTTTCGGACTCGGTCTCCTGCTTGTCGCGACAGCAGAGCCCGGCAAGGCGCGAATCTCCGCGATCGTCTACGCGAGTTGCCTCGCAGGCTGCTTCGGCGCGAGCGCCCTCTACCACCGGCCGACGTGGACCCCGCGGATCCGTTCGTGGCTGGCGCGGGTCGATCATGCTGGCGTCTACCTGCTCATCGCCGGCACGTACACACCCTTTGGACTGCTCGTCATGTCGGTGGCGTGGGCCGCTCCGGTGCTGTCGGTCGTCTGGGGCGGGGCACTCATGGCGATCGTGCTGAAGCTCTTCTGGGTGCGCGCACCGAAGTGGCTGTCCGCTGCAATCGGTTTGACTCTCGGATGGGTCGGCGTCATCGCGGTCTCGCAGCTTCTGAAGGTCGAGCCGGCGGGCGTCCTGCTCGTCGTTGCAGGGGGACTCCTGTACTCGGCAGGAGGGATCGTCTATGCCCTCCGGCGTCCAGATCCCGTGCCGAATGTCTTCGGCTATCACGAACTCTTCCACGTACTCACGCTTGCCGCGGCCGCTTGCCATTTCGCGGCGATCGCGTTCTTCGTGCTCCCTCGCGCCTAGGCGAGAGCGGGGAGTGTCGCGGCTCGCTTTCGCCTTGACAGCCGTCCGCCGCCGCGGTCGTGGCCACCAAGACAGTGCGCTACCGAGCGCCAACGCACGGACTAACCCGTTCGCCACTGGCCGAAAAGGTCCGCGGTTGATAACGCCGCCGCTCGCGTTTCTCCTAGAGGCGCAAGAAACGACACCTTTGCGGTCTCCGATAGACGAGGCCACAAATGCGAGCGCCGTCGAACGAGGTATCGAGGTGGAAGCGGTCTGCGAACGAGCGGCTGCGCGCCGCGTCCGAGCCGTTACCGTCGGATGCACTCGTTCCGTTTATCTGCGAGTGCGACGATCCTTGGTGCCTCGGACGCGTGGATGTTGCGCTCCTCGAGTACGACCACGTACGCGACTCGGGCGACCGAGTTCGAACGGCCGAGCACCGGCAGCAGTCGGTTCTGCGCGCAGTTGAACGCTAACCAGCAGGGGCTCAAGCAGATGCGGAGTCGCGCCGATCTAACCCAAAGGGCGGTTGACACCGCCGTTCGCCTTCACCAAACTCCACAGAACCCATGAGGCCGGAATTCACATCTGATCGCACACGCGGCGGCGCCGCGGTAGCTGCGATCGGCCTCGTGATCATTCTCCTCGGCATTCTCCCCCTCTAGGGGGAGATACACGACCACGCGCCGCTAGGGCGCATACGCCGACCGATTCGCACCACTGGTACGCCTCCGATTCGACGAGGCGAAGGAGGATGAGAAGTGACACGCCGCATCACGATTTTCGATACGACACTGCGCGACGGCGAGCAATCGCCGGGCATCGCCCTGCGACCTGAGGAGAAGGCCGAGGTCGGAGAGCAGCTCGAGCGCCTTGGTGTCGACGTGATCGAGGCGGGCTTCGCTGTTTCCTCGCCTGGGGATTTCGAAGGCGTGAAGGCGGTGGCCGCCGCGGTCGAGCGTCCCACGGTCGCGTCCCTCTGCCGAACCCGCAAAGAGGACATCGACGCGGCCGCCGAAGCCCTGGCCGATGCGCGTAGGTCGCGCATTCACGTCTTCATCGCAACGAGTCCGGTACACATGGAGAAGAAGCTTCGGCTCGATCCCGAAGAGGTGGTCGAGCAGGCCCGGTGGGCTGTGGGCTACGCCCGCGCAAAGGTCGATCAAGTCGAGTTCTCGTGCGAGGACGCGACGCGCTCCGACCCTCGCTTCGTGGCCCGCGTCTGCGGAGAGGCCGTGCGTGCCGGCGCAACGACCGTCAACCTGCCCGACACCGTGGGCTATTGCATGCCCGCGGAATACGCGCAGTTCCTGCGTGACGTGCAGTGCCTATGTCTTGAGCTTGGCAGCGCGACGCTCTCGGTCCACTGCCACAACGACCTCGGCCTGGCCGTCGCCAACACGATCGCCGGCCTTCAGGCTGGGGCGACGCAAGCCGAATGCACGATCAATGGGATCGGTGAACGAGCGGGCAACGCAGCTCTCGAGGAGATCGTCATGGCCCTGCGCGTCCGCGGGTCGAGCTTCGGCATGAGGACCGACATCGTCACCCAGGAGATCGGGTCGGCTTCGCGCCTCGTCGAGCGCGTCACTGGTTATGCCGTCCAGCCGAACAAGGCGATCGTGGGCGCGAATGCCTTTGCGCACGAGGCCGGCATCCACCAGGACGGGATGCTGAAGGACGCGCAGACGTACCAGATCATGGACCCGTCCGAGCTGGGCCTCGTCATGACGCTGCCCCTCGGCAAGCACTCGGGCCGCCACGCGTTTGCGCGTGCCTGCGCCCAGGCCGGAATCCAGCTGGACGCCGATGGACTTGCCCAGGCCTTCGTGCGCTTCAAGCGGCTGGCCGATTCCGGGGACCGCGTAACCCTCTCGGATGTCTTCGACGAGGCGGTGATGGCATGAGAAAGAAGCGCTACACCGTCGCCTGCCTGTCCGGAGACGGTATCGGCCCGGAGGTAATGGCCGTGGCGAGCCGTGCGCTCGCGCGCGTCTCCCATCTCCACGGGTTCCGGATCGACGAGCACCACGTTCCCTTCGGGGGAGACGCGGTCCGCCGCTTCGGGCATCCGCTGCCAGAAGCCACTCGGGCGGCAGTCCGGAGGGCGGACGCCGTCCTCGTCGCCACGACCACGGAGCCCGCACTCGACGGAGTGAAAGCGGAGCTCGACTTGACCTGGCGCATGACGCGCGTTCGCGTCAACGGAAGTCGCCTCACCGTCGTCAGCCCGCTTGCCGACGACGCCAACGACCTGGCGATCGCACACGCCTTCGGCTTGGCGTGTAACCGGCGCGCGGGTGTGACCTCTGTCGGTTCCAGCGCCGCCTGGCGGGCGGCAGTCGACGAAGCCGCTGAGCAGTGCCCCGGGGTTGTCGTCGACCACGCGAGCTTCGAAGCCCTCGTGCCGGAGCTGTTCCGAGACCCCGGCCGCTTCGATGTTGTCGTGAGCGAGCAGGTCTTCGCTGAGCCTCTCTCCAGCACGGCAGCCTACGCGCACGGAGGTGTCCGCATGGTCGCCTCCGGACGCCTGTCCGCCGAAGGTGGCGGTGTCTTCGGGCCGACACATGGCTCGGCCCGCGACATCGCCGGTCAGGGCGTCGCGAATCCCAGCGGAATGCTGCTCGCGGCCGCGCTCATGCTGGAAGGGCTGGGCGAGCTGACGGCTGCTCGGACCCTAGAGAACGGCGTTGCTGAAACGCTCAACGGCGTCCGCACGCCGGATCTCATCAAGTCGGGAGCGGGCGCGACGACGAACGAGTTCATGGACGTACTCCTGGAGGCGCTTCCAGGGGCGCGGACCGATACCGAGTTCGCGGGGGCCGCCGCATGAAGATGCTCGGCTCTGACGCCATCTTGCGCTCGCTGGAAGCGGAAGGCGTGGACATCGCCTTCGGCATCCCCGGCGGCGCCATCCTGCCCACCTACGACGCGTTCGCACGCGGTACGACCGTTCGCCACGTCCTTGCGCGGCACGAGCAGGGCGCGGGGCACATGGCCGAGGGCTACGCACGCGCCTCGGGTCGGGTCGGAGTCGCCATCGCGACCTCGGGCCCCGGCGTCACCAACCTCGTCACGCCGATCGCCGATGCCTGGATGGATTCGACGCCGTTGGTCTGCATCACCGGCCAGGTGCGCACGAGCCTGATCGGCACGGATGCCTTCCAGGAGACCGATGCGACCGGGATCACCCTCCCGATCGTCAAGCACTCCTGGCTCGTGCAAGACGTCGAGGAGCTTCCACACGTGATCAAGGCCGCGTTCCACGTTGCGAGGTCCGGGCGGCCGGGCCCTGTCCTCGTGGACGTCGCCAAGGACGTGCAGGAGACCGAGTTCGACTTCGAGTATCCCGACGAGGTCGACCTGCCGGGATGGCGTCCTCCGCGTGGAGTCCATCCGCTCCAGGTCAATTCCGCCGCGAAGGCGATCGTGAAAGCCGAGCGTCCGATGCTCTACGTGGGCGGCGGCGCGATCAACGCCGGGGCGTGCGCGGAGCTTCTCGACGTGGCCGAGCTGGCCGGCATTCCCGTCGTCACCACGCTCATGGCGAAGGGGGCGTTCCCCGACTCGCATCCACTTGCGCTCGGCGCGCCCGGGATGCACGGCTCGAAGTGGGCCAACTGGGCTCTGAACAAGGCCGATCTCGTCATCGCAGTCGGCAGCCGCTTCGACGACCGCGTGACCGGAAAGCTCGCCGCGTTCGCCGCCGGCGCGCAGGTGATCCACTTCGACATCGACCCGGCCGAGATCGGCAAGCTCCGGCGGGCAGACATTCCGGTCGTCGGCCCGCTTCGCCGGGCGCTCGAGCGCCTGGCCGAGGAGCTGCGCGGGCTCCTTTTGCCCGGGCACGAAGGACCGGCGGCGTGGCGACGCCAGATCGAGGAATGGCGCTCTGCGTATCCGTATCGCTACGACTCGAACGGCGAGTTCATGAAGCCGCAGGCCGTTCTCGAGGCGCTGCGCGATCTGACTGCCGGCAGCGACGACGTCGTCTGGACGACCGGTGTCGGCCAGCACCAGATGTGGGCGATGCAGTACCTCGTCTGCGACCAGCCGCGCACGTTCATCACGTCGGGCGGGCTCGGGACGATGGGCTACGGCTTGCCGGCCGCGATCGGCGCCAAGGCTGCGCGCCCCGATGCGACCGTGGTGTGCGTCGACGGGGACGGGTGCTTCCAGATGACGCAGCAGGAGCTGGCCACGTCAGTCCTCGAAGGTCTCCCGATCGTCGTCGTGATCGTGAACAACGGCTGGCTCGGGATGGTTCGGCAATGGCAGGAGATGTTCTACGACAGCCGCTTCGCCGAGACGCACCTGACCCACCAGGTGCCGGAATACGCGCAACTCGCCGAGGCCTATGGCGCAGCCGGGTTCACCGTCTCTTCGGAGGATGAGCTCGACGGGGTGCTCGAAGAGGCGCTTGCCTGTGGGCGCACGGCGGTTGTCGATGCCCGCTGTGATCCTGAGGAGAAGTGCTTCCCGATGATTCCAGCCGGCGCAGCCGCGACCGACTGCATCGAGTGGACGGACACGCTCAACCTCGAAGACGCACTCGAGGCCTGATGCACACCGTCTCACTCCTCGTCGAGAACAAGCCGGGAGCGCTCGCGCGCGTCTCGAACATGTTCGCGCGCCGCGGCTTCAACATCGAGAGCCTCGCGGTCGGGCCCACCGAACGCCCCGATGTCTCCAGGATCACGCTCCGCGTCGACTGCTCACGCGAGACGCTGGAGCAACTCGAGAAGCAGATGCACAAGCTCGTCAACGTTCTCCGGGTGAGCACGCTCGAATCGGGCGAGGCGGTCGAGCGAGAGCTCGCCCTCGTCAAGGTGAGCGCGCCGCCGAGTCGTCGGAGTGAGCTCATGGCGCTCGCCGACGTCTTCCGCGCGCGCGTCGCCGACCTCGGCCCCGACTCGATCGTCTTCGAAGTCGTCGGCCATCCGGAGGAGATCGCCTCCTTCGAGGAGCTCGTCCGCCCGCACGGCGTCAAGGAGCTCGCCCGCACCGGCCGCATCGGGCTCGGCCGCGCCTCGGTCGGCCGCTCGTCCAAACCCCAGCACGTCCTCCGCTAGAGAAAGGAACTCTCCTGATGGCCACCGTCCACCGCGAAGGCAACACCGATCTCCTCACCGGCAAGGTCACCGTCGTCGGCTACGGCAGCCAGGGGCACGCGCATGCCCTCAACCTGCGCGACTCGGGTGTCGACGTGCACGTCGGTCTGCGTGCCGGCAGCCCTTCCTGGGAGACCGCGGAGGAGGCCGGGCTGTCCGTCGGGACGATTCCGGCAGCGGTTCGGGGCGCCCAGATCGTCGCCATGCTGCTGCCAGACCAGGCGCAGCCCAAGGTGTTCGAAAACGAGGTCGGGCCGAACCTGGAGCCCGGTGCCGCGGTGCTCTTCGCGCACGGTTTCAACGTCCACTACGGGCGGATCGCCCCCGCGAGCGGCCACGACGTGATCATGGTCGCGCCCAAGGGGCCGGGCCACGTGGTCCGCCGCCTGTATGAGCAGGGTCTCGGCACACCGGCTCTGGTCGCCGTGGCCCAGGATGCGAGCGGTCATGCGTTCGAACTTGCGCTCGCGTATGGAGTGGCGCTCGGCGCCGGACGCGCGGGGATGATCGAAACGACCTTTGCGGAGGAGACGGAAACCGACCTCTTCGGCGAGCAGAGTGTGCTCTGCGGCGGCGTCACCGAGCTCGTGCGCGCGGGCTTCGAGACCCTCGTCGAAGCGGGCTACCAGCCGGAGATCGCCTACTACGAGTGCCTTCACGAGCTGAAGCTGATCGTCGACCTCATGTGGGAGGGCGGGCTCGCGCACATGCGCTATTCGATCTCCGACACGGCCGAGTACGGCGACTACACCCGGGGTCAACGCGTCATCGACGAGCGCGTCCGCGAGAGCATGCGGAAGATCCTCGACGAAATTCGCGACGGCACCTTTGCGCGCGAATGGATCGCAGAGATGGACTCCGGCGAGAAGAACCTGCAGGAGTTGCGCCGCAAGGCCGCCGACCAGCTGCTCGAGACAGTAGGCCGGGACCTCCGCGCCCTGATGCAGAAGGAGGCGCCGGAGGCCCATGGCGTCCACTGACCGTCTCGCGCCCGATGGGAGCGCGTCACTTTTTACAAGTAACACACTGTTACTAAGTCGTAGAAGTGGCTTGAATCCGTCGATCTCGCGGTCGCGGCGCGCGTCTTCGTTGACGGTCTGGAGGAGAAATCGGCGCACTCGTCCTCCGCTTGGTACAGCGCTGGAAGGCACCCGAGACCGATGGCATCCATCGACGTCCCTGTAGCCCTCCTCGGATACGGCACGGTCGGCTCGGCCGTGGACCGCCTCCTGCGCGAGAACGGCGAGGACATCGAACGCGCCACCGGCCACCGGCTGCGCGTCGTGCGCGCGTTGGTTCGCGATCCGGCAAAGGAGCGCCCGTTCCCCGCCGATCCCGGCGTGTTGACGACCGATTTCGCGGACATCCGCGACGACGGCTCGATCGCGGTCGTCGCCGAGGTGATGGGCGGCCTCGAGCCGACCGGCGACTACGTCCTGGAGTTGCTCGCCGCCGGCAAGCCGGTCGTCTCCGCGAACAAGCAGCTCGTCGCCAGGCGGGGAGCGGAGCTCTTCGGCGCCGCCTCGGCGGCCGGAGTGCAGCTCCGTTTCGAAGCGAGCGTCTGCGCCGCCATTCCCGTCATCAAGGTCCTCCGCGAGGCGCTCGTCGTCACGACCGTGCACCGCATCCTCGGGATCGTCAACGGCACGACCAACTTCATCCTCACGGAGATGGAGAACGGCGCCGACTACGAGACGGCGCTAGCGGAGGCTCAGCGACGAGGCTTCGCCGAGGCCGATCCGACCGAGGATGTCTCCGGCGCCGACGCGGCCGCGAAGATGGCGATTCTCGCAACCGTTGCCTTCGGGTCGCGCGTGACCCTGGCCGATGTCGAGTACGAGGGGATCGAAAGGATCACGCCCTTGCACGTGGCCGCCGCCCGCGAGATGGGCATGGCCATCCGGCTCATCGGCGCGGCGACGCTCGTGGACGGGAAGCTCGACGTCCGCGTCCACCCGGCGCTCGTCGACCGCCATCATCCGCTGGCCGCCGTCGAGGGCGCTTTCAACGCGGTCATGCTGCAGGGGGACGCCATCCGCGAGATCACGCTCGAGGGCCCGGGGGCGGGGGGCATCGAGACGGCGTCAGCGGTCGTGGCCGATATGGTCAGCGTCATCGGCACGACCGGCACCGGTTTCCTCCAGAACGACGCCTGCTGGCGAGAGCTCGAACGTCTCGAGGCGGGCCGGTTGCGTTCGCCTTTCTACGTGCGCCTCGACGTGGACGATCGCGCAGGCGTTCTTGCCCACGTCGCACTGCGGCTGGCCACGCACGGCGTCTCCATCGGCCGCCTCGTCCAGCACCAGGACAACGGCTCGGCCACCCTTCACATCGTCACGCACGAGGCTCCCGCCGGCGATGTGGGCGCTGCCCTGGAGGAGATCGGCGGGCTCGAAGAGTCGCGCGCGGCGCCGTCCGCGCTCCCGGTCATCTCGGACCGCGGCGTCCCAGGCCTTGGATGGGCCTGACGCCGCTCGTCGAGCGCTACCGCGACCGGCTTCCACTCGCACCGGACGCGCAGGTCGTCTCGCTGGGGGAGGGAAGCACGCCGCTCTTGCCCGCTCCCCGCATCAGCGATGAGCTTGGCGCGGAGGTCTTTCTCAAGTGGGAAGGCGCCAACCCGACGGGCAGCTTCAAGGACCGCGGCATGACCGTGGCGGTCTCGCAGGCTCTCGCCGACGGCGCCGCGGCGGTCGTCTGCGCCTCGACCGGAAACACGGCGGCATCGGCGGCCGCGTACGCCGCTCGCGCGGGGCTGGAGGCGTTGATCCTCCAGCCGGAGGGCGCCGTCGCCCGCGGCAAGCTCGCGCAGGCCCGAGCGGTGGGGGCGAGGGTCGAGTCGCGCGGGAACTTCGAGGAGGCGCTCGAAGAGGCGCGGGAGCTCGAGGCCCGCGGCACCCACGTCCTCGTCAATTCCCTGAATCCGCTCAGGCTCGAGGGCCAGAAGACCGCAGCGTTCGAGGTCGCCGAGGCGCTCGGCGGTCCGCCCGAAGTGCTCGCGCTCCCGTATGGCGGCGGCGGCAACGTCTGCGCCTATGCGCTCGGATTCGAGGAGCAGGGAGACGGAATGCCGCGTCTCGTGGTGGGTGAAGCCGCGGACCGCACGAACACGCTCGCGACGGCGATCCGGATCACCGAGCCTGCGCACGCCGAGACGGCCCAGCGGGTCGTAGGCAATTCCGGAGGCGCGAAGATCGCCGTCGACGACGAGGCAATCCTGCGCGCTTGGCGCCTTCTCGCGCACGCTGAGGGCGTCTTCTGCGAGCCTTCTTCGGCAGCAGGCATGGCAGCTCTCTTCGCCGACCCACCGAGAGGAGCGCGCATCGTGTGCGTCATCACGGGACACGGGCTCAAGGATCCCGACGCGGTCGAATGACGATTCACGTCCGCGCCCCGGCCACGACCGCGAACATCGGCCCCGGCTTCGACTGCGCTGCGGCGGCCCTCGATCTCTGGAATGAGGTCGAGGTGAAGGACGGTGACGGCGGCGCCGACGAGTCCCACCTCGGCGTGAAGGCGTTTGCGCGGCTTGCCACGGTCGAAGGAAGGACCTTTCGGTTCACGGACCGGATCCCCCGGGAACGCGGGCTCGGCTCGAGCGCCGCGGTGATCGCGCTCGGTCTTGTCGCCGGCGCGCTGGCGGCCGGAAAGGAGGCGGATCCGGAGGAGTTGCTCGCCGCGGGCGTCGACCTGGAGGGGCATGCGGACAACCTCGCCGCAGCGCTCGCCGGGGGCGTCTGCCTGACGTGGGAAAACAGGATCGTGCGAGTCGCCGACGATCTCCCGGCTGTTCCGATTGCCGTCGTGCCGGCGACGACTGTTTCCACCCGCGCCGCGCGCAATTCGCTGCCGGACACCGTTCCCCATGCCGACGCGGCTTTCACCGCGGGTCGTGCCGCGCTCCTCGGCGCCGCGTTGACCCAACGCTCTGCGGACCTCTTCGCGGAGGCGATCCACGACCGCATCCACGAGCCCTACCGGGCTGCGAAGGCGCCGCTGCTCGAAGAGGTTCGCGCCAGGCTCCCCGATGGGGCGTTGGGGGCAACGCTCTCGGGTTCGGGTCCGGCGGTGATCGTCTGGGCCCGCGGCGACGAGGTCGACGAGGTCGAGGCGCAACTGGCGGACTCGTTCAGGGAGGCGAGCGTGCTTCGCTTCACCGTTTCCGCGAGAGGAGCGAGCGCGATATGAGCGTCGCTCGCCCCCGGCTCGCTCCCGTCCGGGAAACCATGTTTCCCCCACGGACCCCCTTCTTTGATGTCGTGGAGGAACCTCCTGGTTCCCCCACACCCCCTCCACGCACTCATAGGCCAAAGTGCGGCCTATGAGCGATCCGGCCAAGCGGAAGAGTGCCGCGCTCACCGACGGGCCCGAGCGCGCACCCGCGCGCGCGATGCTCAAAGGCGTCGGCTTCACGGACGAGGATCTCGCGCGCCCACTCATCGGCGTCGCGATGACCTGGATCGAGACGATGCCTTGCAACCTGAACCAGCGCGAGCTGGCACAGCACGTCAAACGCGGCGTGCGAGCGGCCGGCGGTACGCCGATGGAGTTCAACACGATCTCGGTCTCCGACGGGGTCTCCATGGGAACGGAGGGTATGCGCGCCTCTCTCGTCTCGCGTGAGGTGATCGCCGACTCGATCGAGCTCGTCGCGCGCGGCCATTTGCTCGACGGTCTCGTCTGCTTGGTCGGTTGCGACAAGACGATTCCCGCCGCCGTGATGGCGCTCGCTCGCCTCGACCTGCCCGGTCTCGTGCTCTACAACGGGTCGATCGCCCCCGGCCGCTTTCGCGGGCGCGACGTCACGATTCAGGACGTTTTCGAGGCCGTCGGCGCACACGCGGTCGGCTCGATGAGTGACGAGGAGCTGCACGAGCTCGAGGGCGTTGCCTGTCCAGGAGCTGGGGCCTGCGGCGGCCAGTTCACGGCCAACACGATGTCGACCGCCCTCGATTTCCTGGGCATCAGCCCGGCCGGCCTCAACGGGATTCCCGCGCTGCATCCGTCGAAGAAGGAGGCGGCGGAGGAGGCAGGACGGATGGTCATGGATCTGCTCCGTCGCGACGTGCGGCCGTCCGAGATCATCACGCGGGAGGCGCTCGAGAACGCGGCCGCGTCCATCGTCGCCACCGGCGGCTCGACGAACGGTGTGCTCCATCTCCTCGCCATCGCGCGCGAGCTCGACCTTCCGCTCGAGCTCGACGACTTCGACGAGATCGCCGCGCGGACGCCGATCGTGGCGAGCCTCAAGCCGGGCGGACGATTCGTGGCCACGGACATGTACGAGGCGGGCGGGGTTGCCCTGGTCGCCCGTGAGCTCCTCAAGCGTGATCTCGTCCACGCCGGCGCGCCGAACGTCGACGGGCGCTCGCTCGGTGACATCGCGGCCGCCGTTCACGAGCGCCCAGGCCAGGAAGTGGTCGTGCCGATCGAGGAGCCGATCAAGCCGATCGGCGGTCTCGCCGTCCTGCGCGGGAATCTCGCCCCGGAAGGGTGCGTGGTCAAGCTCGCCGGCCACGAGCGCCTGAGCCATCGCGGGCCGGCGCGCGTCTTCGATTCCGAAGAGGCCTGTTTTGCGGCGGTGAGGGACAAGCGCATCAGCCCAGGCGACGTCGTCGTCATCCGCTATGAGGGGCCCGCGGGCGGGCCGGGGATGCGCGAGATGCTCCACGTCACGGGCGCGATCGTGGGCGAAGGCCTCGGCGAGGAAATCGCGCTGGTCACTGACGGGCGCTTCTCCGGCGCCACGCACGGCCTCATGGTCGGGCACATCTCGCCGGAGGCTGCGCGCGGCGGCCCGCTTGCCGCGCTCGTCGACGGCGACACGATCGTCCTGGACGTGGAAGCCAGGACGCTCTCCGTCGAGCTCTCGGACGACGAGGTCGCGGCGCGGCTCGAGAATTGGAGCGCACCGCCGCCGCGCTATTCGAGCGGTGTCTTCGCCAAGTACGCCGCGCTCGTCTCATCGGCATCCGAGGGGGCAGTGACCCGGATTCTCGCGTGACCGTCGTCTGTCTGCCGGGCGACGGTGTGGGGCCGGAGGTGATGCGCGAGGCGCGCCGGGCGCTCACCGCGCTTGCGCCCGACGTCGCGCTCGAGGACATGCCCTTTGGGGCACAGGCGATCCGCGAGACGGGCGACCCGTTGCCGGACGAGACGCTGGACGCGTGCCGCTCGGCCGAGGCCGTGCTCAAGGCGCCGATCGGGGATCCCGAGTTCGACGCCGCGGATGTGCGCCCGGAGCAAGGAATGCTGCGCCTGCGCGCCGAGCTCGACGTCTACGCGAACCTCCGTCCGGCCCGGAGCGATTCGATCGACGTGCTCGTCGTGCGCGAGCTCGTGGGTGGTATCTACTTCGGAGCGAGCGGGACGCGCGACGACGGCACCGTCTTCGACACCTGCGAGTACCACCCGAGCCAGGTGGAGCGCATCGCACGGCGCGCGTTCGAGTTGGCTCGCGGGCGTCGCGGGAAGCTCACGTCGGTCGACAAGGCCAACGTTCTCGAGACCTCACGCATGTGGCGGCGGGTCGTGAACGAGGTCGGCAGCGGCTACGGCGACGTCGAGGTCGAGCACATGCTCGTCGACAACGCCGCCATGCAGCTCGCGTCCGCCCCACAGCGGTTCGACGTTCTCGTGACCGAGAACATGTTCGGGGACATCCTGAGCGACCTGGCCGCAGCGGTCACCGGCGGTCTCGGGCTGGCTCCCTCAGCGAGTCTCTCCGACGACGGACCGGGGATCTTCGAGCCGGTGCACGGCTCGGCCCCCGACATCGCGGGACGCGGGATCGCGAACCCCGCGGCGATGCTGCGCTCGACTGCCCTCCTGCTCCAGCACGGGCTCGACCGGCCGCAGGAAGCTCTCGCGCTTGAAGGGGCGGTGGAGGAGGCCCTGACGGACGCACCGACTCCCGATCTCGGCGGTCAGGCGACGACGGCCGCGTTCGGCGACGCCGTCCTCAGAGCGCTGTCGTAGCGAAGCGGGGAGGATGCGCAGCCTCGAAGGCCGCGATCTCGTCCTCGTGCTGGAGGGCGCGTCCGATGTCGTCGAGCCCGTTCAGGAGGCAATGGCGCTCGAAGGCGTCGAACTCGAAGGAGTACGGCCCGATCGTCTGCGTCTCGAGGTCGATCGTGAGCTCGCCTCCTGCGCGCATGAGGTCCTTCACTTGCTCCTGCGGGAGGACGACGGGCAGGAGGCCGATCTTGATCGAGTTCGTGCGGAAGATGTCGCCGAACGAGGGGGCGACGACGGCCTCGAAACCCCATTCCTGCAGTGCCCAGGCCGCGTGCTCACGCGAAGAGCCGCAGCCAAAATTACGCCCGGTCAGGAGAATCTTCGACCCTCGGTACTCCGGCCGGTTCAGCTCGAAGTCGGCCTGCTTCGCCCAGTCGAAGAAGAGGAACTCCCCGAAACCCGTTCGCTCGATCCGCTTCAGGAACTGCTTCGGGATGATCTGGTCGGTGTCGACGTCGGGGCGGTCGAGTATCGCGACTCGCCCGCTGATCTGACGAACAGGCTTCACGCGACGGCCTCCAGCGCCAGCTCGCGGATGTCCACGAAGTGGCCTTCCAGCGCAGCCGCAGCTGCCATCGCGGGGCTGACGAGGTGCGTGCGCCCTCCCGCGCCCTGGCGGCCTTCGAAGTTCCGGTTGGACGTGGAAGCGCAGCGCTCCCCCGGGGCGAGGATGTCGGGATTCATGCCCAGGCACATCGAGCAGCCGGCTCGCCGCCACTCGAATCCGGCCGCCTCGAACGTCACGTCCAGCCCCTCTTCTTCGGCTTGCCGCTTCACCGTCGCCGAGCCCGGCACCACCATCGCGCGGACGGCTGGATGGACGCGCTTCCCGCGCACCACGGCCGCGGCCGTGCGCAGATCCTCGATGCGCGCGTTCGTGCACGAGCCGATGAAGACGCGGTCGACGTGGATCTCACCGATCGGGGTGCCCGGCTCGAGTGCCATGTAGGCGAGGGCGCGCTCGACTGCGTCCCGGGCGTCTGGATCCTCGTAATCGGACGGGTCGGGGACGAAACCTTCGATGGAGGTGACCATGCTCGGATTGGTGCCCCACGTGACCTGTGGCGCGAGGTCGCGCAGGTCGATCTCTACATCGCGGTCGTAGACGGCGTCCTCGTCCGAGGGAAGACCGTGCCAGCGTTCGAGCGCGTTCTCCCATTCGCGGCCTTTCGGCGCAGCTGCGCGGCCTTCGAGATATGCGAACGTCGTGTCGTCGGGAGCGATCATCCCGGCCCGGGCGCCTGCCTCGATGGACATGTTGCAGATCGTCATGCGGCTCTCCATCGACAGACCGCGGATGACGTCTCCCGCGTACTCGATCACGTGGCCGACTCCGCCGGACACGCCGATTTGGCCGATGGCGCCGAGGATGACGTCCTTCGCCGTCACGCCGAATGGGAGCTCACCGGTGAAGAGCAGGCGCATCGACGCCGGCTTGCGCTGCGGCAGCGTCTGCGTCGCGAGGACGTGCTCTACCTCGGACGTCCCGATGCCGAACGCGAGCGTGCCGAACGCGCCGTGGGTCGACGTGTGGCTGTCGCCGCACACGACTGTCATGCCCGGTTGCGTCAAGCCGAGCTCAGGGCCGATCACGTGGACGATGCCCTCGCGCCCGCTCCCCGTGGCATAGAGGGGAACGGCGAACTCCTCGCAGTTTCGTTTCAGCGCGTCGAGCTGGGCGCGGGCGAGCGGATCCTTGACCGGCCCGGCCTCCGTGGGGACGTTGTGGTCCATCGTGGCCAGAGTGAGGTCGGGGCGCCGCACCCGCCGGCCGGCGAGGCGAAGCCCGTCGAACGCCTGCGGCGACGTCACCTCGTGAACCAGGTGAAGGTCGACGTAGAGCAGCGCGGGCTCGTCGCCCTCGCCGCGGACGAGGTGGCTTTCCCAGATGCGGTCGAAGAGCGTCTTCCCCATCCGCTCAAAGTATCGGAAGACGGTGCCGACTCTTGCCTCACTGTCAAAAGGCAGCCACGGACGCCTTTTCCGTGTGCGAGGTTCGCCCGACGCATCCGTGGCAGGACGGGTAGGAATTAGGTGGGCCGGAGACCCCGTCCTCCCGGCGCGAGCCGCAGCGCCCGGGTGGACCTCTCCGGCCCTTCTCCATATAGGAGTCCTCGACTCCCGAGAACCTTGCACAGGGCCGAGGCCCGGTCCTACGGCTGCGACTCCCGTGGACCTTCACCTCGGGGAGAGGTGGGGAGGTCGCCCCGGCCCTGCTTCACACGGGTCGGCAGCTCGGCCGAAAACCTTTATCGCTCGGTTCAGAGCTCGAAGCGAATCGCCTGAGCGCCTTCTTCGAGCACTACGCGCCCGATGTCAGCCAGCTCATCCCGCGCCCCCTCGATCGTCCCGAAGTGGTTTCCTGCCAGCTGGCCCATCTTGCTGGCGAAGCAGGTGGCGCCATATGGGAAGAGGATCTCGACCTCCGAGAGACCGCCCGGATAGAGGAGCAGTTCTCCGGCTGCGGGATACGACGTGGCGTTTTCCGCTTCGAGCCCCAGCTCGAGATCCCAGCCGAGCGGCACCCACGCCGCCTCGCCGCTCCAGCGGGCCTGAAGCAGCTTCCCCTCGAGCGGGAGCAGCTTGCGCAGAGCTGCGATCGTCTTCGGGGCCTTTTCCTCCTCGAGCCGAGCCGTGAGCTCGCGCCCGCCGACGGTTACGCGCAGCATCCTGCTAGCCGCCGGCGTAACGTGCGAGGGCGAACCTGCCACCTGCTCCGCCGGCGTAGCCGCCGACGACGATGGAGTCGTCCGCGCTGTCGAACGTGAGCCCGTACGCACCGTCGAAGCCCGTGGTGAAGTCGGTGACGACCCTGCCGTCTCCGCCTCCGAACGTCGCATCGAGTGTGCCGTCCGCGGAGGAGTAGCGGGCGACGGCGAAGCGCGAGTTCGGTCCGAAGAAGTTCGCCGCCCCGGCGGCGACGAGCTTTCCGTTCACGTCGATTGCGATGTCGTCGAAGTAGTCGGTGCCGGAGGTGAAGCCCGTCGTCACCTTGCCGTCGCCGCCTCCGAACGTCGTGTCGAGGCTCCCGTCAGCGCTGTAGGAGGCGAGCCCGGCATTTCCGCCGGCCTGGCCGACCACGACGATGTTGTCGTTCGGCGTCACGGCCACGCCAAAGCCCCCGTCGAACCCGCTCGTGAAGTCGGTGGTCGTCTTGCCGTCGAGACTGAAGGTCGTGACGGGGCTGCCGTCGGCCTTGCTGTAGCGGGCGACCGCGAACTTCCCGTTCAGCCCGAAGTAGTTGGACGTGCCCGCGACGACGATGTCCTCGCTCGGGTCGGCCGAGATGGCGACCGCGTCGGCGCGGTCGTCCCCCTTCGAGAAGTTGGTCGTGATCCTGCCGTCGCCGCCGAAGGTCGAGTCGAGGGTCCCGTCCGTGGTGTAACGGGCGACCGCAAACACGCCACCGCTTCCGCCGGCGCGTCCGACGGCGATGATCTTCCCGTCGGACGGCTGAATCGCCACGCCAAACGCGAAGTCGTCCCCCGTCGTGAAGTTCGTCGATATCTTCCCGTCGCCGCCGCCGAAGGTCGTGTCGAGACTTCCGTTCGGTAAATAGCGCAACACGGCGAACCGCCCACCGCCGCCGCCCGCGCGTCCGACCGCAACGATTTTCCCGCTTCCGTCGAGCGCCGCATCGAACCCGGCGTCGAGACCGGTCGTCAGGTTGGTCAACACCTTTCCGTCGCCGCCGCCGAAGTCCGCTGTGTCGAGCGTTCCGTTCGAGTTGTAGCGCGCGAGCGCGAAACGACCGCCGCCACCCGCGGCCGACCCGACAGCAACGATCGTCGAGTCTCCGAGCACGAGCACGTTGCTGACCGACTCGAACCCGGTCGTGAAATTCGTCGTCAGCTTGCCATCGCTGGAGAAGCTAGTGACCAGGTCACCGGGAAGCGCCGAGGCCGGCGATACGACTACGAGCCAGAACGCCGCGACGATGACGCCTGTGGCGGCGCGAAGCACTGGCCGATCGTATCGCGCTCGGGAGGATTGTTGGTCACCCGGCGGTTGTAGATTCCGCCGGTGCCTGCGCGGCGGCAACGGCGAGCAGTGATCCGGCGCAAACGGGGCCAAGGCCTCGAGCGGGTCCTCGGCACTCCGGCTCTCTTCGCCACCGCATACGGAAACGTCGGCTCGTCGATCTACTACGCGCTCGGCGTCACCGCGCTCTACGCGCTCGGCCTGACGCCCGTCGTCTTCGTCATCGCGGGCTTGTTCTTCGCGGCCACCGCCGCCACCTACGCGGAGGGCACGGTCCGTTTCCCGGAGGCCGGCGGCTCCTCGAGCTTCGCCCGCCACGCGTTCAACGAGACGGTCAGCTTCCTGGCCGCCTGGGCGCAGATGCTCAACTACGTGGCGACGATCGCCATCTCGGCGTTCTTCGTCCCGCATTACCTGTCCGTCTTCTGGGGCCCTCTGCGGGACAACCCGTGGGACATCGTCGGCGGGGTCGCGGTCGTCGTCATCCTCGTGCTCATCAACATCGTCGGCATCGAGGAATCGACGCGCGTGAATGTGATCCTCGCGGTCGTCGACTTCGCGACGCAGGTCCTTCTCGTCTTGCTGGGGTTCGTCCTCGTCTTCAGCCCGAGCATCCTGGTCGACAACGTCCATCTGGGGGTGGCGCCGACCTGGAGTCAGTTCTTCCTTGCCATCCCGGTGGCGATGCTGGCCTACACCGGCGTGGAGACGGTCTCCAACCTCGCCGAGGAGGCGCGCGATCCGGCCCGGACCGTCCCCAACGCCTACAAGCTGATCGCGGCAGCCGTGTTCGCCATCTACTTCACGCTGCCGCTGATCGCCCTCTCGGCGATGCCGGTGGAGAAGGTCAACGGCGAGTACCAGACAGTCCTCGGCGAGCAGCCTCCCACCGGCTTCGCCAACGACCCAGTGCTCGGGGTCGTCAAGAACCTCGGTCTGTCCGGCGCCGTCCTTCATGGCCTCGAGATCTACGTCGGCCTGCTCGCCGCGACGATTCTCTTCATCGCTACGAACGCCGGCGTGATCGGCGCCTCCCGCATCACCTACGCGATGGCGAGCTACCGGCAGCTGCCGGGGGTGTTCCGCCGGTTGCACAGGCGCTTCGCGACGCCCTGGCTCGCACTCGCTGTGTTCGCCGGTCTCGCTCCGATCATCACGATCCTCCCGGGTAAGACGACCTTCCTCGGGACGATCTATTCGTTCGGCGCGACTCTGTCGTTCACGGTCGCCCACGCATCGATCATCGCTCTGCGCGCTCGGCAACCGGATGAAGACGCGCGGTTCCGCGCGCGGCCCAACTTCGGGTGGAGAGGAATCGACTGGCCCCTCTTCGCCATTTTCGGCGGTCTCGGGACCGGCCTGTCGTGGCTCGTGATCGTCATTCAGCAGCCCGCCACCCGGTGGGCCGGCATCGGCTGGCTCCTGTTCGGGCTCGGGTTCTACTTCGTCTACCGGCGAGCGTTCGTGCGCGAACCGCTCTCGGCGACGCTACGAGCACCGGCGCTCGTACTCGGGCCGGCCCTCCAGCTCGAGTACCGGATGATCGTCGTTCCCGTGGTGCGGTCCTACGAGTCCGAGGAGGCGCTCGTCGCAGCGGCTCGGCTAGCGGGAGAACGGCGGGCGACGATCGCGATCCTGCATGTCATCGAGGTACCGCTCGAGCGCGCGCTCGACGACGTCACCCGCGAAGAGGAGGCCGAAGCAGACGAGCTGCTGGAGCAGGCGCGTGCGTTGGTGGAGACGTACGGAGTTCGCGCGGTCACGCGGCTCGTCCGCGCCCGCCGCGCGGGCCAAGCGATCGTGCAGGAGGCCGACCTTCGCAATGCCGAGCTCCTCGTGGTGGGTGCTCCTCGCCGGACCGGACGGGGACGAACGCTCATTTTCGGGCCGACGGTCGATTACGTGCTCAAGGCAAGCCCGTGCCGGGTTCTCCTGGCGGCGGGCCGGCGCGCGGCGTGAAAAGCACGCGCGCCCGCGCGACAGCAGTCTTCTCGGGCCTCCTCCTTGCGCTAGGGGTCGCACTCATCGTCGAGACGGCACTCCTCGGCGGAGGATTTGGATTCCTCGTGGGCGTGCTCTTCGTCCTTGCGGGGGGGCTGCGGTTGTACCTTTCGCTCAAGTAAGTGGCCAAGCGAATCCCCGGCCTCAATCGCGCCCTGGGTGTGAGCTCGATCGCCTCCGTCGCCTACGGCGAGATCGGCTCCTCCATCTACATCGCGCTGGGCATCGTCGCGCTGTACGCGCTCGGACTGACGCCCTGGGTTCTGCTCGGCGTCGGCCTGCTCTTCGTCCTGGTCGCTCTCTCCTACGCGGAGGGGACCGCCGCCTTGCCGGAGACCGGCGGCGCGGCCACATTCGTCCGCCGTGCGTTCAACGATCCCGCGGGTTTCATCACGGGCTGGGCGCTCTTCCTCGACTACCTGATCGTAATCGCGCTGGCGGCGCTCTTCGTGCCCCATTACGTGGGCACCGCGGTCGGTTGGCACGGAATCACGGAGGAGCCCTGGGACGTCGTGGCGGCGATCGGGGTCATCGGTGCCCTCGCGGTGGTACGGCTCGTCCGCCGCGCGCAGCTCTACA
>DASXSE010000008.1:0-10296 GCA_036506175.1 Gaiellaceae bacterium | reverse complement strand
CGGCGACTGCAAGAGAACCCGAAGATCGCCGGCTACATCGCGCTCGACACGCTGAAGAGACTGAAGCCGTGATCTGGGCGGAAGCGGAGGGCTGTCGCGTCGTCGACGCAGACGGTCGTGAATACCTTGACCTGTCGGGCGCCTTCGGAGTCGCAACGCTCGGCCACCGCAACCCCGAGGTCGTTGCAGCGATCGCCCAGCAGATGGAGCGCTGCCTGCATGCGCTTGGAGATCTGGCCGAGGCCGATGTCACCGTGGAGCTGCGAAAGCGGTTGGGCCAGGATGGGCACGAGGTCATGCTCGGCGTCACCGGCGAGGACGCAGTCGAGATCGCTCTTCGCACGGCCCTGCTCGTGACCGGCAAGCCGGGCATCGTCGCCTTCGAGGGCGCCTACCACGGGACCGGTTTGCTCGCTCTCGCTGCCACCGACTTCGAGCGTTTTCGGTCTCCCTTCGCCGCGTGGCTTCCGGGGCCGGTGCACCGCTTCGCATACGGCGAGGATCCGGGGCCGCTCCCAGAGGACGCGGGTTGCGCGATCGTCGAGCCGGTGCAGGGACGCGGCGGCGCACGCGTTCCGCCGGACGGCTTCCTCGAACAGATGCGGCGGCGCTGCGACGAGGCCGGCGCGGTGCTCATCTGCGACGAGATCTACACCGGGCTGGGGAGGACAGGGGCGATGTGGCGGAGCGGGGGAATCGCCGACCTCCTCACCTGCGGAAAGGCGCTCGGCGGTGGGCTCCCGCTGTCGGCCTGTCTCATGCGGCCCGAGCACGCCGAGGCCTGGCGGCTGGGGCCGGAGGACGTCTACACCCACACCCACATGGGCAATCCGCTTGCCTGCGCCGCGGCGCTCGTCGTCCTCGAGCGCGTGCCGACGCTTCTCAACCGCGTGCCGGAGGCCGGCGCGCGTTTCGAGGCAGCCGGCTGGCATGGCGCGGGCCTCATGCGGGCGAAAGCAGGCGACGCGCTCGCCGCGTGGGAGCGCGGGGTCATCGTCATCCCGGCCGGGCTGGACGGATCGCTCATGAGCGCGACGCCGCCGCTCACCATCACCGACGAAGAGATCGACGAGGCGCTAGAGCGGATCGGATGAGGTACTCGCAGCGTTTCGTCGTCTTGGCGGCGTTCTTCGTGACCGCGCTCGTCGTCTCGAACATCATCGCCGTCAAGCTCGTGGAGATCTCGGGACGAGTCTTCCCTGCAGGGCTCGTGATCTTCCCTCTTTCGTATCTCCTCGGCGACGTGCTGACCGAGGTCTACGGCGTCCGTGCCGCGCGGCGCGTCATCTGGCTCGGCTTCGCCTGCAACCTCCTCGCGGTCGGCGCCATCCAAGCGGCGATCCATCTTCCGGCGGCCGATTTCTGGGAGGAGAACCAGAGCGCCTACGACCAAATCCTCGGGACGACCTGGCGGCTCTTCGTAGCTTCTCTCGCCGCGTACATGGTCGGCGAGCTTGCCAACGCCTACGTGCTCGCGTGGATGAAGGGCGCGACCGGCGGGCGCTTCCTCTGGACGAGGACGATCGGCTCGACGATTGTGGGGGAGGGCTTCGATTCGGCCATCTTCATCACAATCGCGTTCGCCGGCACAGGCGCCGCGCTGGCGAATCCGATCATCACGACGTGGCTCATCAAGGTCGGCTGGGAGACGCTGGCGACCCCGATCACCTACGTGATCGTGAATTACCTCAAGCGCACCGAAGGCGTCGACGTCTACGACTTCGGGCGGCCGGCGACGGCAGGCGCCTGAGCCGGCTCCGCAAAGAGACGCCCGAGCGTCTCGAGGGCGTCGGCGAGCTGTCGCCGCTCCACTTCCGAGAGCTCGTCCGAAAGCCGCTCCAGGGCGCGGGCGAACCGCTCCTTGCGTAGACGAAACTCGCGCCTGCCCCGCGCCGTCGCGACGACCCGAACCGCGCGCGCATCGGCGGGATCGGCTTCCCGTCGGACGAGCCCGGCCGCGACGAGCGCGTCGACCGTCCGGCTGGCGGTTGCGACCGTCACCCCTAGCCGGGCCGCGAGAGCACCCATCCGCAGCTGTCCCTCGGTCGCGGTGACCCGCAGCGCAAGCGCCTGCGTAGTGGTCAGCTCGTGTGCGGACCCGCCCTCCTTCCGCCGCTGGAGCTCCATGGAAAGCCGGACGATTCCCTCGGCCATGCGCTCGACGTTCGCCTGGCCGCTCACGCCGCTTCCTCCAGAATCTCCGGCTCGCGCAGCTTCTCCTCCATCGCCTGGCGCAGCTCGATGTGCGGCACGAAGAGGACCGCGACAAGCGCGACTGCGGCGAGCCCGATCGCGATGACGAAGATGGGGTGGATCGCGGCGGCCAGGCTCGCCGGGTCGGCGCCCGTCGCGGCTCCGCCGAGGCGCGAGGTCACGATCGTCCCCATGACGGCCACCCCGACCATCGCACCGACCGCGCGGAAGAACTGCGTGGAGGCCGTCGCGACGCCGATGTCGCCGCGGCGAACCGAGTTCTGAACCGCCACCGTCAGCGTCTGCATCATGAGCCCGATTCCGAGCCCGACGACGACGATGTCCCGGGTGACAGCGAGCTGAGTCGAATCAACGCCGATGCGGGTCAGCAGAAGGAACCCGAGCGCCAGACACGGCGGGCCAGCGAGGAGCACGGGCCGATAGCGACCCGTACGGGAGACGATCTGCCCGGCGGCGATACTCGTCACGATGATCCCGAGCATGAGTGGGGTCAGCACGGCGCCCGACCCGGACGCGCTCTCGCCGAGCACGCGCTGGACGAACAGCGGGACGTAGATGATCGTGCCGAACATCGCCGCGCCGAGGACAAAGACGGTGACGATGGCCGCGGAGAAAGTGCGGACGCGGAAGAGCTCGAGTGGGAGGATCGGTTCGCGAGCCCGCCGTTCCTGGAGCACGAACAGTCCGATGAGCATGGCTGAAATGAGGAAGAGCCCGACGATCACGCCCGAGGTCCACGGATATTCGATCCCGCCCCAGACGGCGCCGAGCAGTCCGGCGGCTGCTCCCCCGGTGAGCAGGAGCGCGCCGAGGTAGTCGATCGAATGCTCCTCGCGGCGCGGCTGCCGGACGAATCCGAACCACACCACGGCGAGCGCGACTGCGGCGAGCGGGAGATTGACGAAGAAGCACCAGCGCCACGAGGCGTTGTCCGTCAGCCAGCCGCCAGTCGCCGGTCCCAGGACCGAGGCGGCTGCGAAGACGGCACCGAGGAAGCCCTGCCACTTGCCGCGCCTCCGCGGCGGGATGATGTCGCCGATCGCTGCGATTGCGAGCGGAATGAGACCGCCTGCGCCCAGCCCCTGGATCGCACGGCCCGCGATCAACATCTCCATCGAGCCGGCGACGCCGCTGATGATCGACCCCGCGGAGAAGAGCAGGATCCCGACGAGGAAGAATGGGCGCCGCCCGTAGATGTCCGAGAGCTTCCCGTAGAGCGGCACGGTCACCGTCGAGCCAAGCATGTATGCGGAAAAGACCCACGAGTAGTGCTCGAAGCCACCCAGGTCGCGAACGATCTGCGGCAGGGCGGTGGCGACGATCGTCTGGTCGAGGGCAGCCAGGAGCATCGCGAGCATCAGGCCCGCGAAGACAATGACCGTTCGGCGCTTGCCGAGAGGATAGACGGAGTGGTCGTTCATATTCGTTACGTAACGAAAGTATATCGACGGACCACACCGCCGCCGTCCCGCCAAAAGGGTGATCTGCCCGGCCGAGACCGCCTACGCGAGCACGGAATAGCCGCCGTCGACGACGATCGTCTGGCCGACGATCATTTTCGCCTCGGGCGAAGCGAGGAAACACACTGCGTCGGCCACGTCCTCGGGACCGACAAGTCGTCCAGCCGGTGTGCGGGACTTGTAGAAGTCGAGCATCTCCCCGCGATTGGGGAAGTAATCGAGCGCGCCGGTCTCGACCAGCCCAGGCGAGACAGCGTTCACGCGAATGCCGCGCGGCGCGAGCTCCACGGCCAGGTAGCGGACGAGTGACTCGAGGGCGGCCTTCGAGACGCCCACGACGGTGTAGTTGTCGAGAACGCGATCCGAGCCGAGGCTCGAGATCGCCACGATCGAGCTTCCCTCTTTCATGCGAGGAGCCGCGTGACGCGTGAGCGTGAACAGGGCGCGGGCGTTGGCGTTGAGCGTCCAGTCCCAGTGTTTCTCCTCGAGCTCGAGTGCAGGGCGGATCACGCCCGTGGCCGCGTTCGACACCACGATGTCGAGGTCCCCGGCCTGTTCCACGAGTGCCGCGGTCTTCTCCGGGTCGCCGACGTTCCCGCGCAGAAGGATCGGCTCGGCTCCCAGCCTGCGCACTTCCTCAGCGGTCTCCTCGGCCGCTCGGTCGTTACGCAGATAGCTGACGGCGACACGCGCAGCTCCAAGCTCGGCGAACCGGAGCGCGATGGTCCTGCCGATCCCCCGCGAGCCGCCCGTCACGAGGACGGACTTGCCTTCGAACGCGGTCACCCGGGAAGCCCGCCGCGCCTGTCCGGCCGCGAAACGCGATACGCACTCGCGTTCGAGATGACGCAAAAGTGCGTGTGACTCAACGCGGATGCGTATACGGGCGCGACCGAGAACAACGCGGTGCGAAGCGTTGCAGCGGATCGGCGGGCGCGGAGGGCGCGCCGGGAGGCCGCAAAACGATTCATTTGCGCGGGAGCGGTTTCGACGCCGGCGCGTGGCTGGGCAGCTGGTCCCAGCCGATCCGCGTCTCCGGCTCGAGCGGGCCCTCCGCGGCTTTCGAGGTGGCGAAACCAAGGCGGTCGAGAAGCTCCATCTGCTCCTCGCCGTACTTGCGAACAGGGTGATCCTCCGGCAGGTCGCCAATGAGCGCGCGAACACGTGCGCGGAGCTGGAAAGCGAAGTGCGGAGTCGCGGGGCCGATGAGGGCGTCGATATCGTCTTTCGTCGGCTCGCGCATCGCCGCGAACCCTAACGAACGGCTAATCGAAGACGTAGAGCTCGTACGCGTCCGAGAAGGCGCCGTGGTCGGTCGAGCCTCCGTAGCTGTGATAGACGGAGTGGGCGTTACCGAGGTCATTCGGGAAATCGGCGACGGGACTCGGACGCGCGAGCTTGATGCAACCCAGCGAGTAGTAGTCGGCAGCGCGCTCCCAGCAGAACGGGTCGTCGTAGGCCGACGTGCAGCTCTGTCCGTTCGAAGCGGTCTCCTCGCTGTGAATGAAGAGCTCAGTGCGCTTCGTCACGCCGTCCCAGCAGTACTTGTCCTGCAGCCACCACACCCGGCCACGAATGGACGAGCCGTCGTAATGGTTCCAGTGGCCCCACTGGGAGTACCAGCCCACGGGCAGCCAGCCCTCGGCGCGCCGGCACTCGTTCTGCGTGGTGCCCGACCCTGCCCGCCAGCTGCGCGTGTATTGCGTCGGGCTGGGCGGATACGTCCATTTCCACGTCAGCGTCGAGTTCGTGTTGGAGATGCGTTCGAACGTCCACCATCCGTTGGCGGCCTGGGCCGGTCCTGCGCAGGCGAACGCAGCGACCATGGCCGCGAGCACGAAGGCCCGCATGGCTATCCCTCCTGCAGCGGGCGGCTGGGGTTGTAGAGGTTGCGGCGCCAGACAGGGAAACCGTGGACCCCGCGCGCTCGCGGGACCGGAGTGAACCTCGTGCAACGGCTTGTCTTGCGGTCGCAGTCGTAGAGGACGCCTCCGCTTCGGGTGCTCGCCCAAGCAGTGACGTGTTGTGGGGAGGCGGCTGCGAAGCGAGGCTCCGAGAGGCCGGGGCTCTTCACCCGCAGGGTTTGTTCGAGGGCGATCGTCCCCGCGCCGACCCTGAAAACGGCCAGGCCGGAGGCGGACGAGGCAACAACGCGATCGCCACGCCAATCACCTGCGTAACCGACGGCTCCAACCGCTGGATCGACGCGCGTGAGATCGAGCTTGGCGAGCTGTTTGCCGGTAGCGATCTCGAGGGTGCGGACCATCGGACGGCTTTGAGCGGGCCCCTGCTCGACGAAGGCCTGACGCCCGTCGGGGCTCACGGCGACGAGCGCGGAGTTCGCGGCGAGCACGCGCATCTGGCCGGGTCCGTCGAAGGCCAAGACATCGAGTGCCTCTCCTTCTCTCTCGCGGTAGACGACGAGCGTCTTGCCTGCCCAGCCGGCGACGATGTAGCGCGCTCGGGCCGACGACCACCTGACCGGCTCATCGACGAGCGAAGAGCGAACGAAGACGTCTCCGTCGTAGACGATGCCGGCGCGGTAGTCGCGTTCTGCTCCCCTGAAGTACGCGAGCGCACCGTCGTCGCGCCAGGCGACCGAGAAGGCGCCCTTTTCCAGCACCTGGTCGGTTCCGGTGGCGAGGTCGTAGATCCTGATCGATGGTGTGGCGAGCGCGTCGCCGCGCTCGATGCCCTGGTCCGACCACGAGAGCGAGGGATCGTCGTGGCGTAGCTCCTTCCACGCGTTGTAGGCGAGGTAGCGGTGATCGGACGAGGGGACGGCGGCAGGCGTCAGCCAGCCGGCGAGCGGCGCCACCGGCGCGCTGGCGAGCCGAACGCTCTGGCCGTCAAGCCCGAAGACTTGCGCCCCCACCGCGTAGATTCCTTGGGGATGTCCTTCGGCGCGGGGGGAGGTCGTGCTCTCCGCCGTGCCACATGCGGTCGCGATGACGGCGAGGACGACTGCCGGAAGCGAAAGTCTGTTGAGCGCCACGTTGCCCCTCGGTCGATTGGTCTCGAGGCCGGCGGGCGCAGCCGTCTTCAACGATGCGGCCTACCGCGGCGCCTGTCAATTGTCCGTTTGGGACCAAGAGGTCTCTCATAGCCTTCGCGGCCGTGCGGCACCGAGTCCCTGCAGACGTCCTCCTCCTCGTCACCGTTTGCTTCTGGAGCTTCAACTTCACCGTCGTCAAGTACGGCCTGACGCACGGGTGGGAGCCGCTCGCCTACTCGTCCGTACGCTTCGCGATCGGGGCCCTTCTCTTCTCCGGCTTCACGTACGTTCGCGAAGGGAGCCTCGTCGTCCGGCGCGCGGACGTGCTCCTGATGACCGGCGCCGCCGCAGCCGGCATCTGGCTCAACCAGCTCTCCTTCGTCTATGCCGTGCGGCTCACGACCGCGGCCACGGTTGCGCTCATGTTCGGGACGCTGCCCATCTTCGTCGCGCTGATCGCCCAGGCGCTCGGGCAGGAGCGTTTGCACCTTCGACACTGGTTCGCCACGGTTGTGTCCTTCTCGGGAGTCGCTCTCGTCGCTCTCGGGGCGAGGGGCGGCATCGGGAGCGACCTCGGCGGAATCCTGCTCGGGCTCGTGGCCTCGGTCACCTGGGCGGCCTATTCCGTGGCCATGGGGCCGCTCATGCGCCGCTATTCGCCCTACAGGATCAGCGCTTTCATGCTGCTGGTCGGTTCGGTGCCCTTGCTCGCATCCGCCTTCGAGCAGCTGATCAGCCAGGACTGGTCGAGCCTGAGCGCGCTCGCCTGGGGCGCGTTCTTCTACAGCCTGTTCTTCAGCCTCGTGTTCACCAACATCATGTGGTTCACGGCCATCGACCGGGTTGGTGCAGCGCGCTCGGCGCTCTACGCGAACCTGCAGCCCTTCTTGGGAGCGTTCTTCGCGACGCTCGTCTTGTCGGAGAAGCTCGGCGCTCTCCAGGTGGTGGGCGGGCTCGTCATCGGAGCCGGGATCCTGCTGGCCAGACGCGCACAGCCGCCCGCGCCAAGCGTCGATTAAACTGAGGATTCCATGACCGACTTCATGCCGCTTGAAGGCTGGGATCACGTCGAGCTGTGGGTCGGAAACGCGAAGCAGGCCGCGTACTTCTACGAGCGCTTGTTCGGGTTCACGCGGACCGCGTATTCCGGACCCGAGACGGGCGTGAGGGACCGGGCTTCCTACGTCCTCGAGCAGGGGGATATCAGGCTTGTCGTCACGAGCGCTCTACGTGAGGAGCACGAGATCACGCGCCATCACGCACGGCACGGCGACGGCGTGAAGGACATCTCCCTCGCGGTGCCCGATGCGACAGAGGCGTACCGGCAAGCGGTGCAGCGCGGGGCCCGGGGCATCCGCGAGCCGAACAGGGTCGAGGACGAGCACGGTTCCGTCGAGCTCTCGGCGATCGCCACGTACGGCGACACGATCCACACCTTCGTCGACCGCTCTGGTTACGACGGGCCCTTCTTGCCCGGGTTCGTCTCGGTTTCTTCGAACGGACAGGCGCGGGGTGACGCGGGGTTGGTGGACATCGACCACATCGTCGGCAACGTGGAGCTTGGCCGGATGGACGACTGGGTCGAGTTCTACGAGCGCGTCTTCGGGATGACGAACATCCTCCACTTCGGCGACGACCAGATCCAGACGGAGTATTCGGCTCTCATGTCCAAGGTCATGTCGGACGGCGAGGGGAAGATCAAGTTCCCGATCAACGAGCCCGCCGAGGGCAAGCGCAAGAGCCAGATCGAGGAGTACATCGAGTTCTACGGCGGTGCCGGCGCGCAGCACATCGCGCTGACGACCAACAACATCGTGGCCACCGTTCAGAACCTGAAGGAGCGCGGGCTTCTGTTCCTCGACACGCCGGATACGTACTACGAGGACGCGCCCGACCGAGTGGGTGAGATCGAGGAGGACTACGCCGAGCTGCGCGAGCACAAGATCCTGGTCGACCGGGACGACGACGGCTATCTGCTGCAGATCTTCACGAAGACGGCACAGGACCGACCCACTCTTTTCTTCGAGGTGATCGAGCGCCACGGGGCGCGCGGGTTCGGCGACGGCAACTTCAAGGCGCTTTTCGAGGCCATCGAGCGCGAGCAGGCCCTGCGCGGCAACCTTTAGCGGCCGCCGCCGCTACACTGGAGACCGAAAACCAGGGCGAGTACCGGAGGTCACACCTTCTTACCCGTTCGTGAGTTGGGTAAGGAGGTGTTTTTCTATGGCAACCGGAACCGTCAAGTGGTTCAACGACTCGAAGGGCTATGGCTTCATCAGCCCGGACGAAGGAGACAAGGATCTCTTCGTCCACCATTCGAACATCGCCGGCGAGGGCTTCAAGAGCCTTACGGAAGGGGCGAAGGTCGAGTACGAAGCCCGCGAGGGCCAGAAGGGGCCGGAGGCGACGAACGTCGCCCCGATCCAGTAAGGAGTCAACATCCCCGCCAAGGAAGAGAAGATCGAAATGGAGGGCGAGGTCGTCGAGGCTCTACGGAACCGAATGTTCCGAGTCCTCCTCGACAACGGCCACGAGACGCTCGGCTACACAGCCGGGAAGATGCGCCGCTATCGCATCCGGATCTTCCTCGGAGACCGGGTGAAGGTCGAGCTCTCGCCCTACGACCTCGACCGGGGCCGCATCGTCTACCGCTACAAGTAGGCGGCACGCGGCTGGTAACTGACATGCGGCCCGGGTGATACTCGGGCCGTATGCGTCTTTGTACCTTTGAGACCGGGGGGCGCACGGCGCCCGGCCGCATCGAAGGCGACCGCGTCGTGGAGCTCGGGGCGTCGTCCTTGCGCGCGTGGCTCGAGTCCGGCGGCGAGGAGGTGGCCGAGCATGCGCTCGGCGACGTGCAGCTGCGGGCGCCCATTCCCTGGCCGCCTTCGGTGCGGGACTTCTACGCATTCGAACGGCATGTTCAGAGCGCTCGTGCGCAACGGGGGCTCGAGATGGCGCCGGAGTGGTACCGGATCCCCGTTTTCTACTTCTCAAATCCGGCCGCGATCCTCGGGCCGGACGACGAGATCCGGTTTCCTTCCGAGAGCTCAGCCTGGGACTATGAACTTGAAGCAGCCGCAGTCGTGGGCGCGGATGGAGGCATCGCGGGGTTCACGGTCCTCAACGACTGGTCGGCGCGCGATTTGCAGAAGATGGAGATGGCGGTCGGACTCGGGCCGGCCAAGGGGAAGGATTTCGCCACCTCGCTCGGGCCGGTTTTGGTCACGCCGGACGAGCTCGGCGACTTGCGGCTCGAGATGGTCGCCCGAGTGAACGGCGAGGAGCGTTCTCGCGGCAATCTGGGGGACATGCACTGGACGTGGGACCAGCTCGTGGAGCACGCGGGCCGGGACACGCGCTTGGTGCCGGGGGACGTCCTCGGCTCCGGGACGGTCGGGACCGGATGCATCCTCGAGCACGGTGACGGACGGTGGCTTCGCTCGGGTGATGTTGTCGAGCTCGAGATCGAAAGCATCGGCGTCCTGCGAAACGTCGTCGCGTAGGGCTCGGGCGAGGTCACAAAGCGGGCGCATTGCGCGCACTACGGGTGCGCTTTTCGGCGATACGCTCGAAGCGGAGGGAGGCCCGCGGCGGCCCCAGGATTTTCAGGTTACGAGCGGTGAG
>DASXSE010000007.1:0-4256 GCA_036506175.1 Gaiellaceae bacterium | reverse complement strand
CATCACGAGCGCAAAGGGCTTCATCGTCCACGCGAACGGCCCGAGCCCTGACGGCTGGCGGGTGACTGAGATGTGGGACACGCAAGCCGATTTCGAGGCGTGGTTCGAGACTTCGGTGAAGCCGGCGTTCCCGGAGGGTGGGCCGATGCCGTCGATCAGCTTCGACGAACTGAACGAGGTCGTGAAGGCCTAGCCGCACTGATCTCGCGCGAAGCCCGAGGGAGGGGAGCGAGAGCGGGCTCGCATGGGCCAGTGTTCGGGAATGTCACCCGAACAGGCGCTGCGCGCCATCGTATTTAGAAGATCCGCTGCAACTCGCGACTCAGGAAGAAGCCGTGATGATCTCGATTGGAGCAGGTCAACCCACGCCGCTGCGAGAGACAGCGGATGCCCGAGTGCACCACCGATCGTCCGTAGGGGAGGACGGGCACGTCCGTGCCGATGTTCGCGAAGCAGCAGTGGCGAGTAGCCGGGCCCAACGGTCTCAACGTCCACGTTTTCTGGCATGTCCGGCTCGCTGAGAACACGACGCAATCGAGGCGAAGGCCGGAACCGTTGCAGACGATGTTGCGCGATGGCATTGCAAAACCCGCCCAGCCGGCTGAGGCGCGCCCAGACCCTCCGAGTATCGCGAACGTGACGAGCACGGCGACCGGCGCGGAAAGATGCACCCCCGGGGTATGTCGGCGTGCCGAACCGTCGCCTGCGCGAGCGTACTGTCGTCAGAGCGCAGTCAGGGGTAATCGCAACCCTGTAGTTAGGCGCAGGACCCTCGCCTGGGCCCATGTCCGGGAATGTCCATGATTCCCGCAGCGGTGACCGAGATCGACGTCGTCCTGGAGGGCCTCCTGGTGGAGACGGGTGCCAGCCGGGTTACGCTGCGCCAGGACGCGCCCGGCGACTACGCCTTTCCCGTCACGCACGAGGCGCTCGCACCCGGTGTGTCCTCTCTGCGCGAGGAGCGGACGGTCGACCTGAAGACGCAGCCGGTCGTCGCGCTGCTCAAGGACGGACAGCAGGTCGTGCATCACGACACCCAGGCCGCATTCGACGAGGCGGAGTTTCAGAAGATGCTCGAGACGTATGGAGGCCTCGCCGCGCAGATCGTCACGCCGATCTTCCATGACGGACATCTCGTTGCGATCGTGTCCCTCCATCAGCTCGGCGAGCCGCGCCGGTGGAGTCCAGACGAGATCGCGGCCGCTTCCCTCGCAGCCCAACGCGTCGGTAAGCTTCTGTGAGGGTCGGCGCCGAGCGAATCCACAACCGTTGGCACCCCGAGCTGGAGCCCGTTGCGTTTGTTCGACCCGGCGAGGAGATCACGCTCGAGACCCGCGACGGCATCGACGGCCAACTCACGCGCGAGAGCTCGCATGCCGACCCGGGGCAGCTCGAGCTCGGCCTCGGCCATCCGCTGACGGGCCCGATCCGTGTCGAGGGCGCGGAGGCGGGCGGCGTCCTCGAGGTGCAGCTCCTCTCCTACGAGACGGCCGACTTCGGGGTCACCGCGGTCATCCCGGGCTTCGGCATGCTCGCCGATTTGTTCCCCGATCCGTATCTCGTGAAGTGGGAGATCGGGGACGGCATCGCTCGCTCCGAGCGGCTGCCCGGCGTGGCCGTGCCCGGAAACCCGTTCGCAGGCGTGATCGGCGTCGCGCCGTCGCCGGAGCGAATGGAGGAGTTCAAGCGGCGCGAGGACGCGCTGCTGGCGGCCGGTCAACCGGTCGCCGACGCGTCGGCTGAGTTTGCGATCCCACCCGAGGCCGCTGCGGGGCTGCGCACGATCCCGCCGCGCGAGACGGGCGGGAACATGGATATCCGCCAGCTCGTCGCGGGCAGCACGCTGTGGCTGCCGATCGACGTGGCGGGTGCGCTGTTCTCGATCGGCGACCTCCACTTCGCGCAGGGCGACGGCGAGGTCTGCGGCACCGGCATCGAGGTCGCAGGTGCGGTCACCGTCCGCTTCGACGTACATGCGGTGCCGGCGCCGGCCTTCCCCGCCTTCGAGACGCCGGACCTACCCGCCCGGCGTTCCTTCGCCACGATGGGCATTCCTGTGGACGCCGGCATGGACCTGAACGCGGCAGCGCGCGCCGCGCTGCTCGAGATGATCGGGCACCTCGAGCGTCGGTACGGCTTCGAGCGCCCCGCCGCCTACGCCCTCTGCAGTGCCGCCGTCGACCTCAGGATCTCGGAGGCCGTCGACGTGCCGTACCCGCTCGTCTCGGCGCTCCTCCCGCTCGACATCTTCGAGAGCTGAGCCCGGGGCCTCCGCCTAGCTCTTTAGCGGCACTGCGTACGACGGCATGGGTGCGCCCGTTGCACCCCGGAGCTTCATCGGGAAGCCGAGGAACGCGAACTCGTACTGCTTCTCCGCAGCGAGCTCCTCCATGTCCACGACCTCGATGATCTGTGCGCCTGCGGTCGCGAACATGTAGCAGTGCACCGGGAGGAACACGTTCTCCTCCTCGGACGGGAGCACCTCGAGCCCGATCGTGTCGCCGGCGATGCACATTGCGCCCGCCTCTTCGCAGAGCCACTTCGCCGAAGCGAGCGAGATGCCGGGTGTGTTGTCGAGATAGCCGTGGAAGTCGGGCCAGGCCGTCATGCGCCCGGTACGCACGAGAACGACGTCCTTCTTGCGCAGCTCCACGCCCTGCTTGGAGGCTGCGTCCTGAAGATCCTGCGGCGTGACTGCATAGCTGTCCGGCAGCGCCTCGACGCCCTGGGCGCCGGCGACGTCGAGCAGGACGCCGCGCGCGATCACCGGCGGGTACTTGTCGAGCCCGCCCTTGTTCCAGATCCGGCTGCCGAGGTCTGCATCCGCAGTCCAGCCGTTCCAGAACTTGGCGTAGAAACCGAGGTGGTTGAGCGTGTCGATGTGCGTGCCGCAATGCGTGTAGAGGTGGATCGAGTCGCCGCAGTACGAGTACTTCTCGTGCACCTCGCTGCCGACCCCGGACAGGTTGTCGTTGACCGAGCCCTGTGGCGTGTGCGTCATCCAGATGCCGTACGGCGGATCGCCCGCCGCGACCCACGACGGCATGCCGACGAAGTACTCGACGTTGAGGTCGAAGACGTGGCTCCCGTCGAGGTGCTCGAGAATCGCGCGGTTCGTCTCGGGAGTGATCCAGTTCAGGCGACCGATCTCGTCGTCGGCGCCCCATGGGCTCTTCGAGACCTTGACGCCGTCCTGTTCGAGAACCGCGTCGTAGGTCAGGGATTCTTCGACGATTGCCACTCCGACCTCCTTAGGGTCTTGACCGCTTGCATCTCCTCGACCAGGGCGCCGTAGAGACCGGGCCGCCGGTCGCCGAACAGGTAGAGCTCGTACTCGCCCGGGATCACATAGTCCTTGTCGCGAGCCTTCTCGAGGTCGATGTCCGCGACGAGCAGCTTCTCCTCCGTCTCGTCCGCCTCCGCGAGCCGCTTGCCGAACGGGTCGACAATTTGGCTCCAGCCGCAGAACTCGCCCCACCGCTCCTTTCCCACACGGTTCGCCGTCAGCAGATAGACGCGGTTCTCCGCAGCCCGCGCACGCGTGATCACCTCCGTCTGCACCTTCGCCGCCATCGGGAAGTTCGTCGGATGCGCGACGAGGTCGGCACCTCGGAGCGCAAGCGTCCGCGTGACTTCCGGGAACCGGAGGTCGTAACAGATCTCGAGCCCGATCCGGCCCAGAGGCGTGTCGAATACGGAGAGCTCGTCGCCGGGCGTCGTGAACCGATCGACGCCGAGAAACGGCAGATGGCTCTTGCGGTAGCTGCCGATGAGGCCGTCCGGGCCGACGAGCACCGCGGCGTTGTAGAGAAGATCTCCGTCGCGTTCGAGCAGTCCGCACACCACGTGGGAATCCAGCCCGCGACACGCAGCCTCGAGCGCCTCCGTCGTCGGCCCGGGAATCTCTTCCGCGAAGGGCATCGCCTCCTCGAGGCTGTCGAACATGTACCCCGGTATCGCGCACTCCGGCAGCACGAGGAGCTCTGCTCCCGCAGCGACCGCTTCGTCGAAACGCGCGAGGCCGGCCTCGAGATTGCGCTCGTTCTCGCCGAGCCTCGGCTCTGTCTGAGCCACGGCGACGTGCATCTCGAGGCGAGTCTAATAGTCTGACTTTGGCCGTGCCGAGGATCCGGTTCTACTACGACGTCGTTTGTCCGTACTCGTACATGGAGTCCCACGTCCTCGAGTCGGCCGAGGACGAGGGCGAGGTCGAGGTCGAGTGGCTTCCGTTCGAGCTACGGCCCGCCCCGGCGCCG
>DASXSE010000006.1:0-6531 GCA_036506175.1 Gaiellaceae bacterium | reverse complement strand
CGGAGTACGGTGGTTCGAACGCTCTCGACATCCGTCAAGCCGCCCTCCCGTGCTGCCGAATCAAGACGGATGAGCCGCGGAAACGGCTTCGGACAGCTCGGGCAGGAGGGCCTCGCCGAGAGCGAGCAGCGCTACCGCAAGCTCGTGGAACTCCTGCCCGATGCCGTCGTCGTTCACCGCGATGGCCGACTCGTCTTCGTCAATGCCGCGGCCGTCCGCTTGATGCGAGCGCGCGGACCCGAGGACCTCGTCGGACGCCCCGTCCTTGACATCGTCCATCCCGACTTCCACGAGGTGGTGCTGAAGCGCGTCCGCCGCGAGATCGATGACCGAGTCGACGTTCCGCCGATCGAGGAGCGCTTTGTCCGGCTGGACGGAACCGAGATCGAGGTCGAGGTCACAGGTGCCGCAATCACGTATGGGGGGCATCGGGCCGGGCTCGTGGTCGTACGCGACACGACCGAGCGCAAGCGTGCCGAGGAGGCTGTGCGACGGAGCGAGCAGGCGGCGTCGGAGGCCGAGGCGCGGTACCGGGCGCTCGTGGAGCACGTGCCCGCGATCATCTACATCTGGGACTTCCACGACGGGTTCGACCGCGCGAAGGTCGCGTACGTCTCTCCCCAAATCGAACGGGTCCTGGGCTTCCCACCCCAGGCCTTCAGCGCGGACGCCGCCTTCTGGTTCGAGCGAACGCATCCCGAGGACCGTGCTGCCGTCGTCGCTGAGACCGCGAGGAGTGTGGAGGCGGGCGAGCCGTTCGAGATGGAGTACCGGATGATCCACCGGGACGATCGTGTCGTCTGGGTGCGAGACAACGCCAGCGCGCTGTTGCAGGCGGAGCAGGGGCGGGTGCTCCTCCACCAAGGGATCGTGGTCGACATCACGGAGGGCGTCCGGATGCGAGAGGAGCTGGGGACGCGGTTGGACGAGCTCCGACGCGTGGACGCCGAGCGCCGGCGCCTTGTGTCCCGCCTGGTGGCGGCGCAGGAGGACGAGCGCCGCAGGATCGCGGCGAACATCCACGACGACCCGGTCCAGAAGATCGCGGCGGCGGGGACGAGGCTCGACATCATGGCCTCCGCGCGTCCGGAGCTCGTCGACGAGCCGACGTACAAGGTCGCTCGGCAGAGCCTCCGCGACGCGATCGAGAGCCTCCGTCACCTGATGTTCAATGTCCAGCCGTACTCCCTGGACCGCGCCGGCGACCTGGAGCTGGCCCTTCGCGCGCTCGCGGAGGTCGAGGCGTCGGCCGATGCGACCACCGGCTACGAGGTGCGGTGGAACTCACGCCCGTCCCTTCCCCCCGAGCTGGCAACCGTGCTGTACCGGATCGCTCAGGAGGCAATCGCGAACGCGCGCAAGCACGCGATGGCCTCTCGCGTGATCGTCTCGATCGTCGACGAAGGCGACGGCATCAGGCTGCGGGTCGAAGACGACGGCGTCGGATTCTCGGACGCGGCCGGTGCGTCCCCGCCGGGCCACCTGGGGCTCACGACGATGCGGGAGCGAGCGGAGATCGCCGGCGGCACCTTCCTGGTGCGATCGACGCCAGGAACGGGGACGTGCGTCGAGATCAGGCTCCCTCTGTAGGCATCCGTACTTCCCACGTACGGGGGTGGTCAGCGGGTCCCGCGCTATGCGGCAAGCAACCGATCGAAGAACGAGCGGTACTGTCGAAGCGCGAGGCGGAGATCCTCGGTGGAACCCTCGTCGGCGCCGTTCCACTGCGACTCGAGCCGCTCGCGTGCGGTCGTGAACGAGGCCTGAAGCCATGGCCGCGTCGGGTCTCCCGGGCGCCATCGCCGTATCAGAGCCTTGTGCTCCGGCTCCGGAATCCCCTCGAAGCGGCGCGCTTACCATGGACGAAGGTGCAAAAACTCGCGATGCGGTCCGCGGCTTCCGGTTCGAAGCGACCCTTCGACGATCTGGCAGCCGACGCGACCGGCTTCCCCCAGACCGCGACGTGCCTGCGGCTGGCGCTCGTGAACTGCTCGCTGTTCCAGTCGGGCACCCTCGGAACCCGGTCCGCTACTACTCAGCGTACGGCTGATCCTCTCCCTGGGCGCTGTAGCCGATATTCCAGATATAGCCGTCCGGGTCCGCGAAAGATCCGCCGTACCCGCCCCACCCCAGCTTCGCCGCTGGCTTGAGGATCGTCGCACCAGCCTTGTTGGCCTCCTCCATCACCTCGTCGACGCGTGCCTCGCTGCGCACGACATAGGTGAAAACGAGGCCGCTGAAACCGCTGCCGTCGGGGCTGGCCCCGACCATCTCGGCTAGGCCCTCGCGACCGTAGAAGCCGACCATCGAGCCCCCGTGGGGAACGAAGAAGACCGAGATCTTGTAGTCGTTCTCGACCTTCCAGCCCAGACCGTCCACGTAGAAGCTCTTGGATCGCTCCATGTCCTTGACGCCGAGCAGGATCGCGCTGACGTGCGCGTTCATATCGTTCTCTCCTCTCTCCCTTTTGGCCTTCTATCCCCTTGCCCGTGCTATCGGGTTGTTGACGGGCTGCGATCCGGATGCACCGTAGACCTGGAAACTCGGTCACACTATCCGCGGCTCGGGTAGCGGCGCTTCTCGATTCCTGATCGATGGCCAGAGGAAGACCCCTCCATCCGGCGGGCCGCTTGAAAAAAAGGGATGACCTGTATTCAGGGCGCCTTCCCACCGCGCAGCCTCCGTGGAACCGGCACGCTGAGCGCGGCATCGGACATCCAAGGTTCAGGTGGCATGGCGAAGTCCGAAGAAGGGGTTGTGTCGTGTGGGGCGGCGGGTGGATGCGGGACTAGCGCGAGGGATCGCGGTGCAAGACGCATCGCTCACCGGTGCCCGACGAGTCCTGGCTCTCAGAACGGATACTCGTCCTTGCGCCAGCTGCGCGGCTCCTCCGGCTGCGGTTTCGGCGTCCGCTCGAGCAGCATGTTGAAGAAGGGAGCGACGAACGGATCGGGCGCCATCACCGTGTAGGTGTGGTAAACAGTCCCGTTCTCGCGGGCGAACGCGATGTAGCTCGGGTTCTCGCGCATGCCGTCCTTGAGCTCCGCACCAACCTGCTCCGACCATTCCTGGAGCCAGCCCGGCGGATGGTCGATCATCTCCTTGAGCTCAGGGATCTGCTGTGCCTGTTCTTCGGTCAACGCAAGCTCGAAGTCGAACGGGAAGTCGGTCCCGTACGTCGACACGTACGGGAACTGCCAGCCCATCCGCTCCTTGTAGGCGGCCAGGCGGTCGATCGGTGCTCGCGAGAAGCACAGGAGCGTGACGTCGCGCTTGTTCAGGTGGATCAACTGGCCGTCGAACCCGTCCGCGAGGCTTGTGCAGCCGGGGCACGCCCCGACCTTGAAATCCGGCCCGTACATGATGTTGTAGGCGAGGAGCTGCGAGCGACCATCGAACAGCTCGGCGAGGGTCTTCTTTCCGTCGTCGGTGTCGAACTCGTACTCCTTCGCGACCGGGACCCACGGGAGCTCGAGCCGCTTCCTCTTGATCTCCTCGTTTCGCTCGGCGTATTCCGCCTCGAGCTTCGCCAGCTCGTTGCGTGCCGCCTGCCACTCTTCGCGCGTCGCAGTCTTGTGCCCCGCCACCTCGTCTCCCTCCTGTGAGCTCGGCCACTCCGACGTCTCGGCCGCAAGTTACTCCGACACAGCTACGACTTCAGATCGTCCCCAGACTCATCGCAAAGGCGGCCGACACGCAAGGTTCCGGTGTCCACCCGACCATCGCCATCCATCTAGGCCCGACGCGGCCGACCGCGTGCCCACACTTGGATTGGGCCACGTCGGTTTGCCGAGACTCACCCCGTCGCAATACCGCTTGGCCCAGTACGCTCGATGTGATGGTGTGCTGCAGGACTCCCAGGCCGTGATGTAGACGGGAGCGATGATCGGACTGGCCGCGAAGGAGGAGCGAATGGCAACCTCCAAAGTTGTGACGCATGACGAATGGCTCGCGATCCGCAAGAAGCATCTCGCCAAAGAGAAGGAGTTCACGCGGCTTCGCGACCAGCTCAGCAAGGAGCGTCGCGACCTCCCGTGGGAGCTCGTCGAGAAGGAATACGTCTTCGAAGGCGAGAACGGTCGGCAGACGCTCGCGGACGTCTTCGAAGGGCGGACCCAGCTGGTCGTCTATCACGCGATGTTCAATCCCGAGACGGCAGGGCAGCACACGCCATGGACGACCGACGCGGCGTGCTTCGTCTGCTCCTTCTGGATGGACAACTTCAACGGCATCACGCTCCACCTGCACCATCGAGACATCACGATGGCGGCCGTGTCGCGGGCACCGTACCCCAAGCTCGCCGCGTACAAGGCACGGATGGGTTGGAAGTTCCCCTGGTACTCCTCGGCGGACAGGAGCGATTTCAACTTCGACTACCGGGTCTCATTCACTCCCGAGGAACTGAATGCGGGTGAGGTCGAGTACAACTACCGGCGGACCGGGTGGTCGGGCTCGGAGGCTCCCGGGATCAGCGTCTTCCTCAAGGAGGGTGGGCAGATCTACCACACCTACTCGACATACGAACGAGGCCTGGACATGCTCAACGTTGCCTACCACTACATGGACCTCGTTCCGAAGGGCCGGGACGAAGACGAGGACGGGGCGGGCTCCTGGGTCCACCGCCGCGACGAATACCCGGACTGATGTCACTGAGTCGGGCGCTCTTGGCCGTTGGGCTGATGAGGCCAGCGAGGCGGCGCGGATTCTGCCCTGCGTGCCGAGGATGGGCTGCCCCAACGGGGGAGACGCGCGCTGAGATCGCTCCCCCCGCCTTGACAGCGCTGGTCTTCCTCGTCGTGGCCGCCGCCGCGTGGTGGCTCACGATCGAGCAGTCTCGATCCATGAACGGAATGACAGTGGACCCCGGAACGCCCGGCTCGTTCGCCGTCAGTTGGGTCGTGATGATGGCGGCAATGATGCTGCCAACGGCGCTCCCGCTCGTGTTCCAGTTCGTCCGGACTGCGGAAGGAAGGAGGGGTTGGCAGGCCGCGACGGGCCTGCTCGGCCTCACCTATCTCTCAGTGTGGCTCGCGTTCGGACTCATCTGCTATGTCGTGCGGAGCGCGCTTCCCATGTCCTTGCCCAACAAGGGGCTCGTCGGCCTCGTGGCCCTGGTGCTGGCGGGCCTCTACGCACTGACTCCGATCAAACGCGCGAGCGAGGCGAGGTGCCGAGAGTTGTGCGCGCTCCACGGCTCCCTGCCGTTCAACCTGATGCGAAGCGCACCGGTCGTCGGCGTCAAGTACGGACTCAGCTGTGTCGGCTGCAGCGCCGCACTCATGGTTGCGATGCTGATCATAGGCATGTCGAATCTCACCTGGGTCCTCATCCTGAGCGGAGTAGTGTTCGTCTACAAGCTCGCGCCAGCTGCCAGCACGCGGCGAACGTTGCTGCTCTCGGGGGCACTCGGCGCGCTCGGAGTTGTCTACGCCTTAATGACGTGACGGCGCCAGCAGCCGTCTTGCTCGCTCCGCTACGAGGAGCCTTCTGGACGGCTCACGTCCGCGCTCGTGTACGCCCGTTGCTCTCGAACCGGGGATGCGGGCACGGCACTTGCCGTTCGTGATGACGATGGCAACCTTGGTTTCGTGGTGGGCCCCCTGGGACTCGAACCCAGAACCTGCGGATTAAGAGTCCGTTGCTCTATCCGATTGAGCTAGAGGCCCGCAGCGGTCGACTGTACCAAACATGCTCTCGCGGCCTGAAGAGGGTGACCGAGGGGACTTGAACCCCCAACCCCCAGGACCACAACCTGGTGCTCTAACCGATTGAGCTACGGCCACCATGTGCGGGCGACACGCCCGAACTCCCGAATTCTACCGGCTCGCCGTGCGCCGACACCCGGGTCGATGCGCGACCGGCCGGGCTATTGACGCCCGCGCGGCGCCCCTGGCAGTATTGAACGGCCGTTCAAACGGGTTCCGCGAGGAGGCTGGCTGGCATGGCGGTTCGAGAGACCGTTGACCTCGACCTGGAGCGCATCGACCGGTTGATCGCCGACGAGGAGGCGAAGCTCGAGCCCAGGCACCGCGCCTCGATCGCGTACAGAGCCGTGGCCGCCCGCACCGTCGCCGGCGGGGTGGCGTCCTCGTGGCAGGATTCGCCGCCGCACCCAATCTTCATCGACCGCGGCCGGGGCTCGCGGCTCTGGGATCTCGACGGCAATGAGTACGTCGACTTCCACCTCGGTTACGGCGCGATGGTTGTCGGCCACGCGCACCCCAAGATCGTCGAGGCGATCAAGCGCCAGGCCGAGCGGGGGACGCATTTTGCGCAGCCGACGAAGGATCTCGACACCGTCGGCGAGAACCTCGTCGACCGGTTCGGCCTGCCGCTGTGGCGGTTCGCGAACTCGGGCACCGAGGCCACGCTCGAGGCCGTCCGGCTCATGCGCGCCGTCACGGGCCGCGACCTGATCCTGAAGATCGAGGGCTCGTACCACGGGCATCACGACTCGCTGATGTTCTCCGTCATCCCGGACCCCTCGAAGATCGGGCCGCGCGAGCATCCGGTCACGCTGCCGCAGGTGCC
>DASXSE010000005.1:0-1711 GCA_036506175.1 Gaiellaceae bacterium | reverse complement strand
ACGCGCAGGCAGAGCCTCTCCGTGCAGAGGCGGAGCTCCCAGGGCGAGGTCTCATCAGCCACGCTGGAGACGCTAGCCGGAGCCTCCACCCACAGCCAAATCGGTTCGCCAGAGGAATCTTGATGGCGGACCGCAGCACTAGGTACCGGTCGGGGTGAGGACGCCCTTGGTTGGGCCAGTGTTCCGGAATGTCACCCGATGACTCTTGGTCGCGTTCACGCGGCGAGGCGAAGGATCAGCGCGAGGGACTGCTCCGGCCCAGGCCACAGTTCGCGGATTAGGTCTCGATCGCCGGAGCGGACGAAGCTGCGCAGAACGAGGGCGACGATGATGGCGTCGTCAAGTTGACCGGCGATCGGGATGAAGTCGGGCACGAGATCGAACGGCAGCGCCAGGTAGCCGACGAGTACGAGCAGCATCAGCTTCCGCCGTCGGGGAACGCGTGCGTCGCGTGCAAGCCTGCTCACGAGGACGATGCAGTCGGGGATGAAGGTGGCGAGCGCGCGGGCGTCGCTGCGACGACCGACGAGAACGAGAGCGACCACGAATGCGGCGTACACGACGGCCAACATTGCGAAGCCGACGAGGAGCCAACCCCACCACGGCGTGGCCGAAAGCTATGCCATGGGAGACACTCCGCCCGGGCGGCCTAGTCGATGTTGATCAGGGCGATCACGCCACCGACGACGAGGACGTACAAGAACAACCCGACGACGGCGACGACGTAATCGGCATCGCGTTCGCTCGTGCGTGCGTCTCTGGTCAGCGGTGGCAGCACGCGGATTAGGACCGGGAGCAGCGAGACGGCAACGCCGGTCGTGACGAGAGAAGCGGCGAGCGCTTTCCCCTCCGCGGCGATCGCCCACAGCGACCCGAACAGCGTTGCGCCCAGGACGAGCGCAAAGAGAACCTGCAGTCGCGCGTCAGGAAGCTCCTGCCTGTCTCGCCCCGCAGCGCCTTCGCGGTCGAAGTATCGGATCTCCCAAAGCAGGGCACCCGCCACGGCCAACTCGATCGCGACGGTGGACTGGAAGAACTGAACCGGGACATCCACGCGACTCGGCCCCGAGCCTAAACCGCGTCTTCGCGTGAGACGGCGCCGCTTCGCTTGAAGTAAAACTCCGTGTCGTCGTCGGGCCAGACGCCGACCGTGTCGGTGTCGGGATAAACCGAGATGCCCGGGAGCGCGGACCTCGAGAACAGCAGCATCCTCGCCTTGGCCTCCCCGCGGTTGATGATCTGGTGCGCGCCGCCGGGGCCGGGCGCGAAGCGCATCAGCGCGCCGCGGACGAGCTCGACCTCGCCGTCCGGGACGCGCACGACAACGACGCCGTCGACCACAAGCAGCCACTCTTCGACGTACTCGTAGTGGTACGGGAACGACTCGCCAGGGTCGACGTCGTACAGGTACATCGCCGTCTCCTCAGAGCTCAGGTCGAGGCGGCCGGTGAACTCGTCTTCAAAGAGGTTCGGCATGGGCCTCCTCAGTCTCGATGGGATAAGTCTTGCGCTTCTGGCCGGTTGCCGGAGGCCGAGGGCGCTCACTTGGGCAGTGTTCGGGAATGTCCCCTGAGGAGCCCTTTCGACGGGCCGACTAGTCGGGGGCGACGGCGTACAGTCGTCGGCGGCCTTCGATGCCTTTGAGTTCGTGCTGTCCGCGGTCTTGGAAGCGTAGGGCGGAGCCGGCGACGATGTCCTTGACTGTCTCGGA
>DASXSE010000004.1:0-2489 GCA_036506175.1 Gaiellaceae bacterium | reverse complement strand
CCCATTTAGAGAAGGAAAATGGCCGATTAGCAGCAATTCTCGAGTGGAGCGTGCCGGGATCGGCCCTGTGGGGTGCCAAACTCCGGTTCCAGCTGCAAATCACGCGTTTCCTGCAATCCGACCGAGTTTACGAACCCTACGGGGAAACGAGAGCACCGTCGTCGGCCAGCTCGTCAGCCGCCATGTGCTCGTTTGGGTGAGGTGTCCTCGAGAGACTCACCGCCGCGACAAGGAGTCAGCCCTCGAGCCGCTCTCGGGGGGGTGGCCTCCCACCCCAGCGGTAGCGGCCGAGCGGAACGCGCCGCTTTTGTTGTGACGCGCGTGTGTGCGCGCGCGTAGGCAACCGCGCGGCGCCCGCCACTCACGCTAGGGAGGCAGCGGTCGAGTCGCCCGCAGGGGGTGGCCTCCCGCCCCGGCGGTAGCAATTAAGCGGAACGCTCCGCCTTCTCCGCTCCGCTTCCTCGTCACGCGCGTGCGCGCGCGCATAGGCACCGCCCGAGGGCGGTCGGGATCATCCTCTTCTTGCTCCCGATCGTCTTGGTGATTCTCGGGTCGCGTTCGCGGCCTACTACCTCGCACGCTAGACGTTTGCCAACAGGACGGCGCTAGCCCGTCTGGGTTACGCTCCTTCCCGGTCGTCCGGCTCCCAGTCAAAGAGGAGGGAGCCGTGACCTACCACTTCAAGCTTGAGCAGCCCGACGGCACGCCCGCCGATCCGCCGACGTTCAGGAGCCTCATCCTCGACTGGCGGGTAGGCGACACGATCCCGATCCACCGGGATCGAACTCTCCGCGTCGTCGGCATCGTGGCCGCCGCGGACGACGACGATCCGGTGCTCATCGTCGAAGACAGGTCCGAACCGGACGCGGCCTGAACAGCGTCTAGCGCGGGCCGGACGCCTACGCTCGACCTCGGGCCGGGTTCGTGGGAAGCGCCTCGGCGTTCGGCTCGCCGCCCGGCCCCATACTGGCCGTGGTGAACGAGGACGTTTCCCCCAAATTGGCCATGCGCGCGCGGACATCGAACGACGATCTTGATGCTTATGAAACGACTCTCCTCTACAGCCCTCTTTGCGGTCTGCCTAGTCGCCGCCGTCGCCGCCGCCTTGTCCGCCGTCGCTCCAGCGTCGGCGTCCACCTCCTACCGCTACGACAACGACCTCCGTTGGTGGGTCCACAACTCGCTTGAGATTGCGACCTACACCGAAACCCATGGCAAGACGATCCCGCGGCCCGTCGAGGTCCGCTGCTACGCCGACCGTCTAGCGTTCGACCTCGCTGCCTACCGGCGGGGCATTTACCCGTCGCCCATCGCCTACTACGCCGGCGGCAACACGATCCATATGAGGGCTAAGACCTGCGCCGACGCCCACGACTTCGTGGCTGGAACGTATACGGCGAGGACCGTGGGCGCGTTCACGACGCTCCTCCATGAGGCGCTGCATCGGCAGGGCTTCGTGAACGAGCGCAGGACCGAGGCCTATGCCGTCGCGGCGATGCGGGCCGCTGGCCAGTTCGTGCAGTACATCGTCTACCTCGATAACGGCGCCGACGCCGACCTGGCCTGGGACGCAGCCGAGCCGACAGGCGACAAGGTGCAGCGGATCGCGTTCGATCGGGCGAACCTGATGCTCGCGAGGAGCTACCACATCACTTGGTCCGAGGTCATGGCGGCGAAGGCTCGCGGCTGGGCCGCCCGCCTCGGCCTCTAACGACGAACAAAAGGGCGCCTGCTGCCGTTTCGCTGCGTTGCGGACGTCCCGCATGCCGAGTGGGACGAACGACGCGTGCGCGACTGCCTGGTCTCGCTCGACCAGGTGCCGGTGCTCCGGGAAGATGAGGACGCGGTCGACGCCCTTGCGGAGCTGAGCCAGTCGACCGGCGGTCATGGCCTGGTCGTCTCGAACGGCGGGCTCGCCGGGATCGTCTCGACGAGCGACCTCGCCAGCGCGCTCGAGGCGAGGCCGCGCCGCAGGGCGCCTGCTCGCGCCTAGCTGTCCGCTCGGCCCTGAAATGGGCCTCAAGCGTTGGAATGCGGCGGACGGTGCGGCTATGCGAGGTCGATCTATCTCGTACGTCGCCGCGCCGCTAGGCCTGGAACATCGACGGCGAATCGCATAACGCGAGCCGTCCGGCACGTCCGCATTTACTCAATCACACGGTACGGGGCTTTCGAGTATGAGGGCGGGCAGTCGACGCGGTCTGCACGCGTACACGGCGGGCGAGGCCGCGCCCTCCGCTCCTAACGACTGCGAGGTGCGTGTCGAGCACCCCGCAGTCGTGCCGTCAGTTGACTTCGAGCCGCAGAGGGCGCGAAGCAAGCTCGATTCTCTACTTTTCTGCGACTCCGCGCTAGGAGGAAGCTGCCATGACGTCCGCGTCCTTCCTCGCCCGCACCGCGTCGAGCACCGCGTACTCGGCCTCCTCGACTGCCGAAGACGCGAAGTCGATGGCGTCCATCGCGTCGGCCTCGGCCCACTCGGCGTCTTC
>DASXSE010000003.1:0-1872 GCA_036506175.1 Gaiellaceae bacterium | reverse complement strand
TGCGCGTAGTAGTCGAGCGTCCGCTCGATCGGTTGTCCGTGCTGGGAAACCGTGTCGCGGACGGCGACCGCGTCGATCCCGAGGATCCGCTTCGTCTTGCCGGTCACGACCTCGTCGTCCGTCTGCTCCGCTGCCCCCTTGAACCCCTTGAAGTGGAAGCCGGTGCCCGGCTTCAGCGGCCAGTAGCGGTTGTCGATCACCGTGACGAAGTTCTTCGGATCGATCGACGGCGCGTAGGGCCCGTGCACCGGTGCGAGGCTCGACGCCGACCGCTCGTGCGAGGACCCGCAACCGGCCGCGAGCACCGCGAGAAGGGCGATCATGGCCGCGCGTCGCATCGGCGGCTTTCTACCCGACCCCGATGAAAACGGGATGAACGCGTAGTCGTTACCTGCACACACGCGAAGGAGGACAGCATGGGCAAGATCGTGGTCACCGAGTTCGTCTCACTGGACGGCGTCATGGAAGACCCGGGCGGGGCGGAGGCCTTCGAGCACGGCGGCTGGACGTTCGAGATCGATCGCGGCGAAGGCGACGCGTTCAAGCTCGAGGAGACGATGAACACCGACGCGCTGCTGCTCGGCCGGGTCACCTACGAGGGCTTCGCCGAGGCCTGGCCAAAGCGCGAGGGCGAGTTCGCGGACAAGTTCAACACCATGCCGAAGTACGTCGCCTCGTCGACGCTGACCGATCCAGAGTGGACGAACACCACGGTTCTCAGCGGCGACGTGCCCGAGGAGGTCGCGAAGCTGAGGGAGCAGTACGACGGCGAGATCGTCGTCCACGGCAGCCGGCAGCTCGCGCAGACGCTGCTCGAGAACGACCTCGTCGACGAGCTGCGGCTGATGGTGTTCCCGGTCGTGCTCGGCAAGGGCATGCGCCTGTTCGGGGAGAGCGGCAAGAAGCGCCTGCAGCTGCAGAGCTCGCGCGAGGTCGGCGACGGCGTGCTGATCCTCGTGTACGGTCGCTGAGTGGTCTCGCGCGACGAAGCACGGCGGCTCGCGCTCGCGTTGCCGGAAGCGGTCGAGCAGGGCCACCACGGCAGGCCCTCGTTCCGGGTCGGCGGGAAGATCTTCGCGACGCAGTGGAACGCCGAGCACATGAACGTGATGCTCGACGAGGGCGGGATCCTGACCGCGGTCGACGCGGATCCGGAGACCTGCGAGCCAGTGCGCTGGGGCAAGCGCCTCGCCGCGGTGCGGGTCGACCTCCGCTGCGCGGATCCCCGGCTCCTGGAAGAGCTCCTCGCCGACGCGTGGGAGACGAAAGCGCCGAAGCACCTTCTCTCGTAGGCTGGCGCCATGACAATTCTCTGGTTTGTCGTCTGGTTGATCTTCGACCTCATCGGTGACAGGGAGCCCCTGCGTTTCGATCCCGTGAACTGGTGGGCGGGCCTCCTGCTGCTGGCGATCGCGATCGACCTCAACAGACCGACAGTCCATCGCTAGAAAGGAGCCTGATGACCGATTACACCGTTGCGCATATCGAGGAGATCGATGAGCTCAGGTTCGGAGACCGGAGCCCGTCTCGGCCTGTCCGGAGCCACTTCGGGATCACGTCCTTCGGCATCAACGCCTGGACCGCCCGCGAGGCCGGTGACCGGATCATCAACGAGCACGACGAGGACGACCAGGAACAGCAGGAGGAGCTCTACCTCGTCCAGAGCGGCCGCGCCCGGTTCGAGCTCGACGGCGAGCAGGTCGACGCCCCGTCGGGCACGTTCGTCTATGCGCGCCCGAGCGTCAAGCGGACCGCGTTCGCGGAGGAGCCGGGGACGACGATCGTTGCTCTCGGCGGGACTCCCGGGAAGGCCTACGAGCCCTCCGGGTGGGAGATCTGGGGGCCGTTCCACAACCTGTACCAGGAGGGCCA
>DASXSE010000002.1:0-39390 GCA_036506175.1 Gaiellaceae bacterium | reverse complement strand
ACGTTCTTCGCGCACGAAAGTGTGCGACAGCCCTTGACGGCTTCAGCAGGTTGACGAGACTGAGAAGTGCGACCGTCGCTGCGGCAACTCCGGCGGGACGCGATTGCGGCGGATCAACGGGAGAGGGAGCGGTCCCTGTGGGCATATCCTGGCAAGGCTCGCCAGACGCTTGCATCCAGTGCGGCGGCACTATCGCGGATGGGCTCGCTCGATGCGGCTCCGTTTACTGTCACGACTGCCGCGACGAGCAGGGCGTCGACGTCATCGTCGCTCGCACGTTGCGGCAGCGCCGACCGGTGAGCCGACCGACGGCGGTCGTGCGGCGGATCATTCTGACTCTTCGGCGTTCGCAATAAGGCCCTAGAAGGTTCGGGGCCGGCGCTATAGCCGCGCCCACTCTCGTTTCAAGGAGCCGTGCAGCCTAGGTCGGTGGAGCGACGCAGCCTGCGTCCGTGGTGTAATCGTCGCTCGCGCTGCGAGTCCCGTCGGTCGCCATCACCGTCATGGTCTGCGGGCAGAAGACCCAGAGGAATGAGTCGGGTAATCTGCCGTGAAGGAGCCCGAGCCGTCGGTTACCACGCCGTCGAGCGTGTTATTGGGGGAGATCCCGAACGCGCTCGGCGTCGATGATGAGGTCGAAGGGAAGATCCTCGTCCGGGCCAGGCTCGTGGGTGCCTCTCACCAGAATGGCCATTCCCTCTACTTCGAACACCCGTCCCGGCTGAAAGTGTTCGGGGGGCAGCGACGATATCCACGTCACGCTTTGGTCGGAGGTCTCCTGTTCGATGTGAACTCGGTAGGTGAACCAGCTCGCCACGCGGTCATCCAGCGCGGTCGGCATTAGGCCACAACTTCGTGTCGTCAGTGAAGAAGCACTCGCAGCGCAGGCAGATCATCAGATGGAGGCTCCGCCAGCGCACGCGCTTCGTCTTCGGGTGAGCGAACACGCAGATCCGGTCGTCGAGTGAGGCGCGGGGCAGTTGCCGCATGGTGACGAGCGGCTAAGCCTGCTGGAGCTTGTGGACCTCGAAGGCCGTTTCCTGCGGCGGGCCGGCGAAGCCCGCCTCCCCAACCTGCTGAAGACCGGGTGTCAGCGTCTCGTCTCGGAACCGCTCCCAGCTCTCGCGCGAGTCGTGGATCGCGACGACGATCCACCCATCGTCGGTTTGGCCGCCGATATGCAGTGTCTGCCCTTCAGGCAGATCGGCGCCGCCGTGGCGATGAACCTTCTCGAGCGATGCTTCGTATTGCTCCTTTGTCCCTCCCCGGAACCGGTGAACAACTCCGTATGCCATGCCTCGCTCCTCTCTGACAATGGATGCGCGAACGTCGCAGTTCTACGCCTTCCTCGCCCACGCCACAAGTATCTCGCCGGGACCGGTCCCGGGTCGTTGGACGTGAGCCCAAAGGTGCCACGCTAAGGCGATGCCAGGCCGAGGCCCGCTAGGGCGTTCCGCTCGGCCAACCGGGAGATACGGCCCGAGCGCCTTAGAGCGGAGCGCCTGTTATCCGGCGGGCTCTTCGACCGGTCCAGCCTCGGCGGCTGGTGCGGCCCGTGTGAAGAAAAGCGCGAGGGCAGCGCCAACACAGTAAGCGACGACCACCGCGGCGACCGCGCCGGCCGTGGCTGGTTTCAGCGTCATGTTCCAGATGATCCCGAGGGCGATTGCCGGGTTCGCGAACGTGACGATCCAGAGGATGGGGTCACGGGTCATCCTGCGCGCCTCTTCGCCGAGTGGGCCGGGGCCGTTGGCAATGAGCGCGTGCTCGAGTAGCTTCGCGCGCGCTCCGGCGAGGAACGGACCCTGCAGCGCGAGCAGAGCGAGTCCCCCAATCGAGACCGCGATCCAACCCGTGCTCCACGTCCAGGAGTCGGCCGTCATGTACGCACCCGTGCCGAAGAGGCCAAGGATCGCGACCGGAAACACCCGTTCGGTCTTCCCGGCGAGCATTCCCCAGGGGCCGGCCTCGGCGAGCGTCTGCGCGCCGCGAAGCCCGAAGAGGCAGGCGCCCATGATGCCGACGGCGATGAGCGAGAGCACCAGCGAGAGCAGGTGTAGGTAGAGAACGACGTGGTAGGTGTCCAACTCTTCCTTCCTCGGCACACCCGAACAGCGGGCTGGGCCGCGCCTGATTACAGCAGCTTGAACGGGCGATTGCTACCGCGAGACAATCAGCCGACTCGAGCAGCCGCGCTATGACAGCCCGGAGGAGCTTGCGAGGCGAGGGCGGGCCGTTGTCGAGGGGGCGGCATGCGCTTGGGGCCTCTACCGAACTGTCTGCACCGGGACCTCGAAGAACTCCACCGATGTTCGCCGCTCGGTTCCACCCGGGTTCATGGCGTTCAGTGCCTCGTCGCCGCGCCGCATGGCCTCTTCGCTCTCAAAGAGAGTGACACCCAGGCCCTTGCCCGTCTCACGGTTTACGAGCATGAGCATCTTCGCCCCTTCGAGGCCGACTGGAGTCTCGCCCGATTCGACCTGGGCACGAACCATGTCGATCGCGTCGTCGACATGGGAAGGGTCGCTTTCGAAGGTCGCCACGCGTGCGTACATGTCTCCTCCTTCATCGAAAGACTGGGTGGTGACCAAGGTTCTACGCCTCCCGCGCCCAAGCCACAAGTGTCTTCGCAGGGACGTTCTAGCCCCCGCTGGCTGAGGAGCTCGGCGAGCGCATAGGCCGCGTTTTGCTTCCGCTCGCCGGCCAAGAGAACGAGCGCGGCTAGAACGGCTTGCGGGGCGAGGGTTGGCCGCTACCGAGCGCCGTCGGCATAGCGGGAGCGGCGCCAAATGACGGGAGAAGAGGACAGCTCAGGCTCCGGGCGACGCCTGCCGCTTCCACTCCTCGTCCCAGTCACGCGCCCACTCCTGGTGCCAATAGCAGACGGAGTCTGTGTCCCTCAAGTGTCCCCCAAAGGTCAGCGGAAAGTCAGCGGACCTTCGAGCTCGCGCGAGCGCGAGAGAGGGGGAGGGCGTTCCCCGGTCGCGATTTCCGTGAGTACCTAGAGGCGCTCAGCCGATGTGCTCGATCCCGTCGGGCAGTCCGACCCACGGGTGCATGCGGTCTTCCCACACCGAAATGCGAGGTGCGGGGAAGTTCGGGTCGGCGAACGCACCGACCGGCACCGCGATGTGCTCCGGGCCGGACCAGTAGTAGACGGTCGCGCCGCAGCGCGGGCAGAAGAAGAGCGAGCGTTCCTCGCCCTCGTCGGAGATCCGCACGTACTCGGTTGCGTCGCCCTCAATCCGCGCCAGCTCACGGGGCCAGCGTGCCTGCACCCCGAACACGCTCCCTGTGCGCTGTTGGCAGGCGAGGCAGTGGCAGATCGAGACCCTGACAGGGTCGCCCTCGACCTCGACCGTGAGCTGCCCGCACGAGCAGGACGCGTGCCGCATCGCCATATCGGGACGGTACCCGTGCCGCAGGAGTCGGGCCGAGGGTTCGCGATCGGGTTGAAGGCCGCGAGGGGCGGAGAAGCCGGTTCCCTCCGGCGGACGAGTCGCGCTACGACGGCTCGCAGTACGTGCCGAGGGAAGCCGGGGCGTGTCGACGGCGGTGGGCACTTGGAGCCGTTACACAGCCTCAAGCTGTCGCTCGAAGAACAACCAGTGCTTCTGGAGATGCGAAGGGATCTCTGTGCCCTCGTAGGGTGGCCGCTCATTGAAGCCCCGAGACCGGTACAGCCGGTGCGCGTCCACCATGAATCGGGTGGTGTCGAGACGGACGACGTCCGCCCCGAGCTCACGCGCCGACGCGATCAAGTAATCGAGGATCCGCGAGCCGATGTGGAGCGAGCGGGCTTCGGGAACGACGTACATGCGCTTGATCTCAGCCGCTCCGTCCGGAAGCCGACGCAGCGCCCCCACGCCGACGGGGCGGCCCGCCGCCTCCGCAAGGAGGAGTACACCCGAAGGTCGCTTGTACGTACTCAGCGTTGCTGCGACCTGGGATGGAACCGCAGGCGCCTCCTCGATGCCGTATTCAGCGCGGAGTCGCTCATTACCCCAGGCGAGATATGCGGCCATGAGCGTCGCAGCCGCTGCGTCGTCAGCCTCGGACTGCGCCTCGCGAATCTGAACATCGGAAAGGTCGAGCGTGCGACAGTTCTACGCCCTTCGCGGCCAGACGACAAGTGCCCGGAGAGGTGGTCAGCGGGCGCGCAAGTACGCGGAAGTGCCGCAGGCTGCGACGGCTCCCCAAAGGAGCAACCACGTGGTGACGATCGCGAAGCTCACGCTCACCAGACGCGCGTGCGGGCTGATCCCCTTCCCGTTATCGCCTTGAGTTTTTCACGCACGGTGCTACGTTCAAACGAGACCCGGGAGGAAGAGAGAGGAGAGGGGAGATGAAGGTGAGGCTGTCGGCGGCGGTCGTCGTCGCCCTTGGTCTGGCGGTGTTGGTAGTGGCGAGCACGGCCACTGCGGGGGGCACGTTCCGGCGAGCGGCTCTAAGCGGAGGAGCGAGTGGCGACCCGGACGCCACGGGGGTGGCGATTTTTCAGCTCAATGCGGCTCAGGGCACCGTCTGCTTCTATTTCGACGTGAAGAACCTTGACGGGGTCGTGACGGCGGCGCACATCCACTCCGTGGCGACGAACGCGATCGTCATTCCGCTCGCGCCGGTCTCGGGTGCGCGGGCCTCGGGATGCGTCACTGGACAGGACTCTGCGGTCGTCAAGGACATCGCGCGGCACCCGGAGGACTACTACCTGAACATCCACACCGACCTCTTCCCGGCGGGGGCGGTCAGCGGGATACTCGGCAATCAAGGCAGCATCATCTAGGGCCGACTGACTCACGAGGCGAGCTCGAGCAGGCGCTCGGCGTGGCGCGCCGGCGCCTGCGTGCTCGCCGAGCGATTGCGTGAGGCTGGGCTCGAATCGAGTAGCCCGCCGCGGCGCGCTCCGCCCCTGACAGTTCAATTCGGGTGCCCGATAGGAGAAGGCCCTGCTAAGAGGCCTTTCCCGCACAGTCGCTGTGTCCGAGAAGCTCAAATGGTCGAGGCACGATGCCGGAAAGCTTGTGGAACGGCGGCGGTCGGCGGACAATCAGGACGGAATGGCGCTGCTCGCCAACAGCCTCCGTCCAGTGCAAGGAGAAACCCGGATGCGCGCTGACTACGGTGTCGGTTTCGTCATCGCCTAGCGTCGGCCGGACCGCGCCCACGGGACTAGCTTCCGCAGGGTTAGGACGACGCTTTGGGGCCTCGGCGATCGACTGGGTTCTCTGCGGCGTCCCCCTCCTTCTAGTCGCGATGATCGTAGCCGCCCCGATCGAGGCCGCCGCACGGGACGACTATGGGAACGTGACAAGCGACGTGCTCTGGAAAGTCGCGCGAAGCGTCCTCGCCGTGCCCGTCCTCCTCTATTTCGGCCTCTTCCTCCACACGGGCCACACGCTCGGGATGCGAGCGCTTGACTTCTACGTCCGAGTCGCGAGCACCGGTACGCCTCCCGGGCTCGCCCGCTCTGCCGCCCGAGCGTGCTTGGCCGTCCTCTTCGCCGGCGCGGCCTTTGTCGCGTGGTTCGGCCTTTTCACCGAGGCGCCCGACCCGTCGGACCCGTTCAGGCACTACCACTGGAAGCCTGCACACGTCACGGTGCTTACCGCCGAGTGGATCACTGCGGTTGCCGTCCTCGGCAAGCTCTGGAGCTGGGTCGACCGGAGCAACCGCAGTTTGTGGGACCACGTCTTCGGACTCGCTTTCGTCGAGCGCGCCGAGCGTTCTGAAGAAGAGAGGGCTTTTGATGCTTGGCTGGGGCGTGAGGAAGAGCGCAATTACGAGCCTCGCCGTAAATAGCCGAGGGTGAGCGCGGAACCGGAGCGGAGGCACCCACAGGAAGGCGATGGGCTATCCCCGCTTAAGCGCTAGCACGAGCCGCGACAACGGCGGTGAACCCCGGTTTACGGTGCCTCGACGAGCTCGACCCGCGACCAGCTGTGAAGCGACTGCCAGACGCGCAGGTAGAGATCAAGCTCGAGGCGCGCCTGCACAACGTGGTGCTCATGGGGAAGCTCCACGTCGAGTGTCTCCGCGTCGACCTGCACGACGGCGCACTCGCGTCGTTCGAGAAAGTCACGCAAGTTGTCGATGAGCTCGGGGTCGCTGAGCCGCAGTCGCACCCCCAAAGTGCCCTCCCCTATGTCCCAGTGGCCGCAGTGGCCTTCCTCTCTCACTGTGATCGCTGAGAAGCCTTTGTCAACCGATGGGGGTTGCCCGCAGTTGGGATGCGCGAGCTGACCGTTATCGAGGGCGGTGGGTGCGACAGGACCCCAGCACGGTCATGCGATCATGGGCGATGTGCAGAGGTTCACCGTTACGATCGAGGCATCGACCTGGAGAGACGTCCAAGAGGTCGAACTGCCCGAACTCCCTGGTGAAGGTGAAGTGATCGAGACGAGGTACGGGACTTGCATCGTGACTCGAGTCGAATCTTCACAAGCCGGCGAGCCATATGCCGGCAAGATCGTGTGCCGTCTTCCCTAGGCCCCCGAGACGAGACCGCCGCGCGAGCGCTCAAAGCTGTAACGGCTTAAATCCAGGCGCCCCGATAAAAGAAAAGCCCCGCCGGGCGGGCCTTTCCGAGCAACTAGCTGTCAACCAGAGCGAGCCTAGAGGCGGATGCGGTACCAGCCTGTACTCGTCGAATGGGACGACGAGCCGTTCGCGCGCAAGCAATTTGTCGTTTGGACAGCGAACCCTCATCGCGCTGGAGCGTTCGCGTTGGACTGGCTCGACTACGTTGAGCGGGTCGGTGTAAGCGCTGAAACGGATGTCCGCGCGGTTCCACTCGACCGTCTCGAGGATGCGGAGCTAGATGCCTTCTCGCCTAGTTGGGGGAGCGCGCAGAACCTGACGGGTCGCCCAGCCCAAAGGATGCGCGATCTTCTCGGTCTCCGTGGCTCGTGGCGACGCGCTCGCATTCTCTGGGATCCACGAGGCGCCGAATAGTCTCGGCGTATTAGCGAGAGCGAGAGCGTGCGCATGCCCGAGCATACGGAAGCCGCGGAGCGTTCCTAGGAAGCTCCAGTGGCTAATAATCACGATATGGACAGAGACGCTCGTGTTGCTAGTAACGAGGGGCTGATGCGTGAGGTCAACGACCGGGTCGAAGAACTCGCGCAGCGTTTCGATTTAGGCGACGAATCGCCGGGCGACGAGGTGGAGTTCCTCTGCGAGTGCGGTCAGGAGAACTGTACGGAGTCAGTGCGGCTGACCATTCGCGAGTACGAGGAGATTCGCCGCGACCAGACGCACTTCGTGGTGTTCCCGGGACACGAAGACCCGGACGTCGAGGACGTCGTCGCCAACTCCGATGGGTACACGGTCGTACGAAAGCATCCGGCTGAGGCGTCGATCGCCGACGAAATGGACCCGGACCGTCATTGACAAGGCCGCCGGCGTCACATGTCGGAGGCGCTCACGATCCCGAAGTTGTTGTGCCGAGGCCGTTGCACGCCTCGGACCGTGCAAACGCGTCGCCCAACTCGCCTTGAGCATCTATTTGCTCGAGTCGCTGCACGGTCGAGCTCACCTGATCCCGCATACTCACCAGGGTGCCGCTGACCGTAGATATGGCGGTAAGGGCTCCACTCAGGCCCGATGCCTGGTCGACCGCACTCGTGATCTGGTCCAGGCCTTGTCCCAGCTCGGTTGCGAGACCATCGGTCGCCGCTTTCGCCTCTTGCCCGCTCTTCGTATCGGGCGCGCCAAGTCCCTTCAGGTCATCGGACAGCGTTTTCGTCGCACTTTGAATCTGGTCAGCCGCGCTCTTGAGACCTTCTTCAGTGGGGTTGTCCTTGAGCGAGACACCGGCTGACGTGATCGCACTGTTCCACGAGGTCACTGCCTGACAGACGCTGTTGGCCCAGGCCTGGGCGCTGCTCGGCGCACCGGTGACAGTGGCGCTCGTGCCGTTGCTACCGCCTCCGCCACACCCTGCAACGGCGAATACCACGGCTGATACGAGGCAGGCGAGCAGGATCCTCATTTCATTCCCCTCATAGCCGCGATGCGACGATCCTATGCACGACCTCGGTCTCAGGACCTCGATCCCCTCGTTCGGTTCAAAGTATCGGCCCTCAAATCCGGCGCCCCCGATAAGAGAAAGGCCCTGCCGAGAGGGCCTTTCTGAGTGCTTTGACGGTCGATTCGATTCTAGGTCCTCGCGTACTCCTCGGCGGCCCGGGCTTCAAACTCGTAGGCGACGACCCTGTCGTCGCCTACGACCCAGGCGTCGTGACCAGGCTCGATCACATAAGGCTCTCCAGGTCCAACCTCGCCTTCAGACCCGTCCTCGTGGGCGACGTGCAAGCGACCCTGCTGCAGGACGCCGACGTGGCGAGCCTGGCAGCTGTCGGTTCCAACGACGGGCTTGACGCATTCGGACCAGCGCCAACCAGGTTCGAACGTGTAGCGGGCTGCCGAAGTCCCGCCCATCCTTACGACATCGACGCGCGTCTTGTCGGGTGTGCGCGTCTCGTCGGGAGACTCGAAGTCGCGCCTCTCTAGACCAGCCATCCACCTCTCCTTTCCGAATCCAGAACAATGGGTCACGGCCCGGCGCATGTTCTACGCCTCCAGCGCGCCGGCGACAAGTTTCTACGGCGTCTCGGTTATTCGCTTGAGGACGAGGACGTGGCACGGCCCGCGGTGGTGATCCGCGAGATCGACATTGACGCCCATCCAGACGAGCTCCCAGCCCTCAGCGGCGAAGCTCCGAAGATGGTCGTGAAGCAGCCTCGAGTCGAGCCGGGGATCCATCCCGGTGAGATCCCAGACATCGACGGCATGTTCGACCGTTCGCATCGCTCCGTCGCGCTCCGAAGGTCATACAGCCGGTCGGCGGCCGAGGTTCCCAGGCCTGGAAGCACTTGCAGTGGTTTAGCCGCTGCGTTCCGAGGTAAGCCCACGTCCATGAGGCGAGTCCGGTGGCTTCTACTCGCGTGGTTCGTCAAGCGAGCTTGGTCGCGGTGGCAACGCAAGCACATGACCGCTCGCTACTGACGTGGGCCGCAACCGAATCCGTCCCTTCTTCGTTGCTTAACCCGAAGCCAAGAAGGGAGGGGAAATGTACATCGGAGGCGGAGTAATCCTGCTCATCGTCGTCATCCTGCTCCTTATCTGGCTCTTGTAAATAGGCAGCAGGTCGAAGGAAGCGGCCCCGGGAGACCGGGGCCGCGGCGTTCACAAGGTCGGCGCGGCGTTGCTCGAATCGGGTAGAAGTCCGGCGAGGCGATGTTCGCGAACATGACCACGGTAAAGGGGGACGTCCCCGACTTCGCGTTCGGCGCGACGAGCGCGGGCGACGCGCTCCTACCGTGGATCCGCGAGTTCGAGGGCTACGAGGGCATGATCGTCATGATCGACGAGGAGACGAGGACCGCACGCTTCATCACGTTCTGGGAGGACGAGGATGCGCTGAAGCGGAGCGCCAAGGGGCGCAAAGAGGTCCGCGAGCAGCTCGCGAAGACGGCCGGGGTAGAGATCGAGAGCTCGCAGCCCTACAGGGTGCAGCTCCTCGACGGCTTTCAGGAGCCTGGCGCTAGAGGTACATGAGCCACTTGTTGCACCCGCATTCCTTGTGGACGCGGGCGTGCTTCCGGCAGACCCAGTAGTTCCACCAGATCCACTTGAGGTGGGTGACCTCGACCAGGATCAGCGCGACGATGCTGAAGAACAGGAGGTTGCCACCCATCCTTCCAACCGTCTCAGGAGATTCCGGGTAGCGCAATAGGCCGATCGGCCTAAACCACCTTCCTAGGAGGACTTCTAGTTCAGGTTTGCCGGGGTCCGAAGACGGAAAAAATGACCCTGACCCGAAAGGAGGGAGGCGATGTACGTCGGTCTGGGGACCGTTCTCCTGATCATTCTGATCATCATCCTCCTGATCTGGATCTTCTAGAACGCACGAAAAGGCCGGCTGCGAGGCGCTCGTAGCCGGCCTTCGTCTGCCTGATGCAGTCGATTCGCCCGTTCGATCGTCCAGGTATGACACTTCCGTCGGGCGGTGAGCAGGGCTGCCGTCCAGACGACAATTTCTTGCATGGACCCAGCGGGGGCACGCGCGCTGGCAAAGAGGATCGAGGAGCAAAGGCAGCGCGAGGCGGAAGCGCGGCGCGAGCGCGTCGACACAACTGATTCACATGCACCGCCGCCGGACGGGGATGCGGGAAGCGAGCCCGCCCCGACCGTCCTGTTCACGCCGGTCGCTCCTCGGCCGGTCAAGCGCGCCGAGCCGGCGCCGCCTCAGTCGTCCCAGATCGAGATCGCGCGCGCACCGGCCCACGCCGCGCCAAAGAGGGACGTCCGCATGTATTCGCGCGAGTGGAGGCGGGAGGAGGTTGACGGCCGCCAGAGGGTCGTGACGACGATTCGCTGCCTCGCGCTCGTAGACGGAGAGTGGCAATCCCGGGTCGTCGACATTCGGGTCGAGGACGACCCAGACTGACAAAAAGAAGGGATCCCGCCACCGGCGCCGTACCACGCGGCGTGGCCCGTTCCATCGACCACTCCGCGGGCCTCCTTCCGGGCGATGAACGTCGCTCGACCCGCTCCACGCAGCCCACACGCTGGGGCCGCTTCTTCGTCGGCTTCTTCTACGTCTTGGCAACGGGTTGCGCGATCGTTCTCCTTGTCCTCTCTTGGCGCAACGAAGTCGACCGCCGCCATGCGGCCGAGGCTCGCGCTTCAGAATCCGTCAGCTCGCTGGCAGCCGCGACCGAGAAGGTGCAAACGCTCGAGGACACGAACGCGACACTCTCCACGCGCGTCGAAAAGTTGGACGCCGCCAAGACGAAGGCGCAGAAGAGCCTTGATGCTCGTACGCGGGTGCTCCGCGAGGTGCGCGGACTCCTCGTCACGACCCAGGACTTCGTAGCGGCACTCGATGGTCTGGACAAGGTGGTCGGCGACACCGTGAAGGTCGAGACCGCCTTGCGTGTGCCAGAGGCCCGTCTCGACAGGCGCATCGCGGCGCTCGATCGCTATCTCCGGACAACCAATGAGAACGACCTGGACCGGACCGTCCTGCGCGCACGCGTGCGTGCACTGGCGAAGGAGCTGGAACATCTCCAGAGCGTCATCGCCACGCTGGTCTCCGGCAAGGACGCACTGGACAAGTCAGTCGAGCCGCTCGGCAAGACCGAGGAGCTCGACCGCGCCCTGAAGGCCACGCTCGCTCACGCGAAGGCCGCTCTGCGCCGCTGAACGGGCGCAGACCTATCCACAATTTCGGCCTGCGGCTGTGAAAGCTGTGGAATTCGTGCGTGCGCTTTCCGCAATTTGCGGGGAGTGCGTTTCCATTCATTTCCGCGATCCACTACCGTCGCCTGCGGCGGCGGGGAGCCGCCTCTCCCGGTCGTGGGGCCGCAGCCCACCTCTCCCCTAGGACGGAAGCCGGGGCCGCCCAGCCCCGGCTTCCCTTTTCCTTCAGGGACTAGTTCGTCGGCTCGACGAGCGTGGGGCGGAGTGGAAGCCCGCCCTGGAGCTGGGCGACGTAGGCCCGGAGCTCACGTTCCTTGCGGGCGAGACGCTCCTCGAGTTCGGCCAGCTCGCGTTCGCGCCCGTCCAGCTCGTCCTGGCGCACCTGGAGGTCGACTCCCAAGCGCACCTCGCGCGCCTCGAGCTCTTGCTCGCGACTGCCCAGGTCCTCGAGGCGCTCCTGCGCGAGCTGCTCGTTTTCTGCCACGCGCTTCTCGCGATGCTCGAGCCAACGGCTCGTCTGCGCGATGGTCTCCGCGCTCGCAAAGTCGTTCTTCTCCTCGGCCAGCTCGCGTTCGCGCTCGGCCAGAAGCTTCTGCTCAGAGGCGAGGCGGTCGCGCCGGTACGCGGCCAGCCGCTCGCGCTCCGTGAGCTCGGCCTCGGTCTCGACAACCTTTGTGGCGCGCTCGCGTAGGGCACCTGCCTTTTCCGCGAGCGCGATTGCGCGCTCGTCGAGGGCGGCCAGTGCACGGCGGAGCGTCTCGTCGGCCCGTTCCTGGGCCGGGCGGAGCTCGGCCACGCGCTGCTCCCGCTCGCGAAGGTCGTTCTCGGCGGCGTCCAACCGCTCGAGGGCGTCCTCGATCTCGGATGCACGGAATGTCAGCTCGGCGCCGCGGTCGTCGAGTTCGGCCGCGCTGCGTTCCAGATAGCGCTCGAGCGAATGGCGGAGACCCTCACTAAGCCCCATGCCGTCAAGTATCGAAAGGCGCGCGTGGCGCAAAAACCCCCTTCGGGGGGACAGTGGATCAACAGCTGTGGCCTTTGCTACGAAGTGATGAGACTTCGCTTCCTGATCAGCGGTCTGGCCTGTTTCGCGCTGTTGCTGGTGCTTGCGCTCCTACCCGTGGTCGCTCAGGGCAGCGGCAGCGTGACGCCCTCGTCCCCCTGCACGATCAACGGCACCGACGGCCCCAATCTCCTCATCGGGACGGCCGGGGCGGACGTCATCTGCGGGTATGGCGGCAACGACACGATCACGGCCAAGGGCGGGAACGACGTTGTCAAAGGCGGGGCCGGCGCGGACACGATCTATGGCGACACCGGTCGCGACTGGCTCTACGGCAATACCGGGAACGACAGGATCTACGCCCGGGACTCGCAGCAGGACCACGTGTACGGCGGATACGGCTCCGACTACGCCCGCGTGGACACTCCGCTCGACATCCAGAACTCCGTCGAAAGTCATTAGCGGCTTGACGCGAGCGGTCTCGCTCGCGCTCAATACCGCTGCGTGTACGACTATCTTCCGATCGCGGAGCACGGAATCGTGGGCGACCTGCACACGGTCGCCCTGATCGGCAGCGACGGGACGATCGACTGGTACTGCTGTCCGGCCTTCGACTCGCCAAGTGTCTTTGCAGCCATTCTCGACCGCGAGAAAGGCGGGTACTACCGGATCGCACCCGCGACCTCCGGCTGGAGCTCGAAGCAGCTCTATTTCCCGGACACCAACGTCCTCATCACGCGCTTCTTCACGGCAGACGGGGTGGGGGAGATGCAAGGGTTCATGCCGATCGCGCGCACAGGCGAGGAACGTCATCGCCACCGCCTCATCCGCCGCGTGGTCTGCGTGCGCGGCGAGATGCGCTTCCGCCTCAAGCTGGAACCGCGTTTCAACTACGGACGCGACCAACACGAGCTCCATCAGTACGAGCACGGCGTCGTCTTCAGCTCGCCGCACCTCTGCTTGGCGCTGCAGGCGACGACGCCGATCGCCTGCGACGATCGAGGCGCGCACAGCGAGTTCACGCTCGGCGCCGGCAAGACGGTCACGTTCGTCCTCGAGCAGGTCGACCACGACTACCAGCCGCGCGAGTACTCCGAAGAGGAGACACGCGAGGCCTACGAGCGCACGATCAACTTCTGGCGCAGCTGGCTGTCGCAGTCCCGTTACCGGGGGCGTTGGCGCGAGATGGTGCATCGCTCGGCGCTCACCCTCAAGCTCCTCACCTACCAGCCGACCGGCGCCATCGTGGCCTCGCCGACGACGAGCCTGCCCGAGCAGATCGGCGGCCCGCGCAACTGGGACTACCGCTACACGTGGATCCGCGACGCCGCCTTCTCGCTGTACGGGCTCCTTCGACTCGGGTTCACGGACGAGGCGTCCTCGTTCATGGACTGGCTCACGGAGCGGTTCCGTGAGGACATGCGCGCGGACGCGACCGGGCCCCTGCAGACGATGTACGGGATCGACGGGCGGCGCGAGCTGCCTGAGGAGACGCTCGACCACTTCGAGGGTTACCGAGGGTCATCCCCCGTCCGAATCGGGAATGCCGCCTCGGATCAGCTCCAGCTCGACATCTACGGCGAGCTGATCGACTCCGTCTACCTCTACAACAAGTATGGAGAGCCCCTCTATCACGAGGCGTGGGAGGATCTCACCCGGATCGTCGAGTGGGTCTGCGACAACTGGGACCAGGCGGACGAAGGCATCTGGGAGACGCGCGGAGGCAAGCAGAACTTCACCTTCTCGCGCCTGATGTGCTGGGTGGCCATCGAGCGTGCCATCCGCGTCGCCCGCCAACGGGGCCTGCCCGCCGATCTCGTCAAATGGATGCGTCACCGCGACGAGATCTACAAGCAGATCATGGAGCGCGGCTGGAGCGACCGCCGCCAGGCGTTCGTCCAGCACTACGACTCGGACGTCCTCGACGCCTCCCTACTGCTGATGCCGCTCGTGAAGTTCATCGCGCCGACGGATCCGCGCTGGCTTTCGACGCTCGACGCGATCACCAAGGAGCTCGTTTCGGACAGCCTCGTCTACCGCTACAACGCGGAGGCGTCGCCGGACGGCCTCAAGGGAGAGGAAGGCACGTTCTCCATCTGTTCCTTCTGGTACGTGGAGGCGCTCGCCCGCGCGGGAAGGGTGGACGAGGCGCGGCTCGCGTTCGAAAAGATGCTGACGTACGCGAACCATCTCGGGCTGTACTCGGAGGAGATCGGCCCGACCGGTGAGCAGACCGGCAACTTTCCGCAGGCGTTCACCCACCTCGCGCTGATCAGCGCCGCTTTCAACCTGGATCGCCAGCTTGGGTAGCTTTCCCCAGGTGGCGGGAGCCAAGATCACGCTGAAAGAGGCGCAGGCCATCGCGTACCTCCTCGAGCACGGCCGCTGGCCGGACCCTGAAACCGCCGCCTGGATGGAGGAGCACACGAGCCAGGTGGCTCTGGACTATTTGCTTGCCGCGCGGCTACGAGGAACGATTGCGTCGATCGAGGAAGGAAGTGGAGCGCGGTGAGCAAGATCTGCGTGCTCGGGGCGGGGAAGGCCGGCGAGGCGCTGATCGCGGGTCTCCTGTCCTCGGGATGGGCGAAGCCCGAAGAGATTGTCGCGACGGCCCGTCACGAGGAGCGGGTGGCCGAGCTGAAGGAGCGCTACGGGATCGAGACCACGTTGTCCAACGCGGACGCCGTGAAGGACGCCTCCATCGTCGTCATCGCGGTCAAGCCCCAGGACATCGAGGGATTGCTTCGGGACATCGGCGACGCCGTCGCGTCGGGCCAGACCGTCCTCTCGATCGCGGCGGCGATTCCCACATCACTCATCGAGCGCCACCTCGGAGATGCCGTCCCCGTCGTCCGAGCGATGCCGAACACGCCAGTCACCGTGCACGAGGGGATGGCCGGAGTCGCCGCAGGAGCGCATGCCGGAGAGGAGCAGCTCGCGCTTGCAGAAGAGGTACTCGGCTCCGTGGGCCGCTCCGTGCGCGTGGACGAGGACTACATGGACGCCGTGACCGCTGTCTCGGGCTCCGGGCCGGCGTATTTCGCCCTCCTGGCGGAGTCGATGATCGAGGCCGGCATCCTGCTGGGTCTCTCGCGCGAAGTGGCGACTGACCTCGTCGTGCAGACAATGCTCGGGACAGCCAAGTTGTTGCGCGACGAGAAGATGCATCCGGTCGAGCTTCGCGAGATGGTCACGTCGCCCGGCGGGACCACGATCTCGGCTATTCGGGAGCTCGAGCAAGCCGGCGTGCGCGCTGCGTTCCTCAACGCGATCCAAGCGGCGATGAACCGCTCGCGCGAGCTAGCGCAGGGCGGGTAGCGGGTTCACCGCCGCCCCGCTCACACGGACTTCGAAGTGCAGGTGCGGGCCCGTCGCTTCTCCGGACGCGCCGACGTTGCCGACGCGCGCTCCGGCGCGAACCCACTGGCCGACGCGGACGCGGATCCGAGAGAGGTGCGCGTACATCGTCCGCACGTGGTGTCCGTGCCGAATTGTGACCAGGTATCCGTATCCGCCCGCGTCCCAGCCCGCGTGGACGACTTGCCCGAAGGCGGCGGCGTACACGGCCCTCCCATATGGGGCCGGGAAGTCAAGGCCGGGGTGGAAGCGGTTTCCGCGCGGCCCGAATGGGTCACCGAGCGGAGCGCGGATTGGGCGCCGGAGCGCGATCGGCGAACGAGGCGCACGGCGGCGCAGGGCTGAGAAGGTAGCGGGGCCGGCGGTGCCGTCCGCGCCGAGGTGCGCCCAACGCTGGAAACGGCGCAAGGCGGCGTCCGTGCGCGGACCGAATCCTCCGTCGAAGGCGCCCGAGGGGAAGCCATGGGCGGCGAGCGCGAACTGGAGAGCGGCGACGTCCCAGCCTCTCTTGCCCATGACGAGGATCCGCGTTCCGAACTTGTGCCTGCAGTAGCGATGCATGGCGCGGCAGGTCTGCCTGCCAGGGACACCGTCCGCCGCGATGTGGGCACGTCGCTGGAAGCGGCGGACGGCCGCACGGGTTCCGGGACCCATGACGCCGTCGATCGTCCCGTGGTAGAGACCGCGCGCATACAGCCCTACCTGGAGGGCGGCAACGTTGGGCGAGCCGGCGCCCACCGCGGATGTGGGAGCGGCGAGGGCAAGGCAGGCGACGAATGCGGCGACGAGCGCTTTGCGCGGCATAACCCCGGTCGCGGGACCAATCGGCCTGAAGAGGGTAACCCTTTAGAGGGAGAAAACGTCTGCGCTGCAGCCGAAAAGGAGGGCAGCCTCGCGTTCCTCTTCGGGAACGCCGGCCAGCGAGACGTGATTCGTATCGACGGCGGTGTCAGGCCAATCGGCGAGGCCGAGCGCCTCAGCGCCGTTCCTACTTCCGATCTGCAACAGATCCACCGCTGGGATGACATTGCGGCGAAGCGCCTGTCTGCGCGCTGTGCCCTCGAGCTCGCGGAGCTCCTCCAGAGGGTCGATGCGTACGTTGGAGTCGGAGCCGATGCAGAGCGGTATTCCGTGATCGCGGAAGCGCTCGACCGGAATGAACCCGTCGCCGAGGTTCGCCTCAGTCGTGGGACAGACGCAGATTCGCGCGCCGGCTCCGGCAAGGAGACCGAGCTCGCGGTCGTCCGCGTGCGTCCCGTGGACGATCGTCGCCCGGGGGCCTAGGCAGCCCGCCCGGGCGAGCAGGTCGATGGGCCGGACTCCGTACTCCGCGATGCATTCCTCGATCTCCCGCGGCTGTTCGTCGGCGTGGACGTGGAGGACGAGCCCTTCGCGCTCTCCGTAGGCGCCGATCTCCTCGAGCCAGTCTTCGGGGCAGGCCCGGACGGAGTGGGGGGCGAGGCCAACGCGGATTCCCGCGGCGCGGAGTTCCTCCACTTGCTGCAGATATGTCGCCACGGAGTCCTGTCGGAAGCGCTCGATTCCGCCGCGCGCATAGGCCGCGTAGAGGAGCACGAACTCGATCCCCGCGGCGCCCGCGGCCTCTGCGGCTGCCGTTGCCTCCTGGACGCCGACGTAATGAAACTCTCCGACGGCCGTGTACCCAGCGGCCCGCATCTCCCGATACGTCGCCTCGTAGCTCTTTCTGACCGTGTCCGGTGTCAGCCCGCGGGCATGTTCCAACATGACGTCGCGCCAGGCCCAGAAGTCATCACCCTCTGCGCGGCCGCGCATGGCTCGTTGAAAGGCGTGGCTATGCGCGTTGACGAATCCGGGCAGCGTCAAGACGTTGTCTCGGGCCAGGCCGGCGGGATTCGCATCGGCGCGAGGCTACCATTCCTCGAAATGGCCACTCGAGCCGTCCCGGCGCCGCTTGCGCAGCTTCCGAACGCGCTCACGGTTGCCCGTTTGGCCGCCATCCCGATCTTCATCGCGCTCGTCGTCAGCGCGGGAGGAGAAGCGAGCTGGGCAGCCGGCATCCTTTTCGGCGCCGCGGGCGCCACCGACCAGATCGACGGCTGGCTCGCGCGGCGCTGGCGCGTCGAGTCCGAGTTCGGCCGCTTCGCCGATCCGCTCGCCGACCGGCTGATCATCGATTCCGCCGTGGTTCTCCTCTGGTACTACGACCGTCTGCCCTGGCCGGCGCTTGTGCTCATCCTCGTCCGCGACGGTCTGCTCGTCCTCGGCACCCCGGCCGCGCTCCGCCGCGGCTACGAGTTCTCCGTCAACTTCCTCGGCAAGGCGGCGACCTGGATTCTCTATGCCTCCATTGCCTTCATCCTCGTCACCGACCCTGGGACGACCTGGCCCCTGGTGCTGTTCTGGATCGGTGTTGCCGTCGCGTTTGCCGCGGGAACGCTCTATCTAGTCAACGTGATCAAGGTCGCGCGGAGATGAAGGCCGTCGTCATGGCCGGGGGCGAGGGGACGCGCCTGCGGCCCCTCACCTCGAACCAGCCCAAGCCGATGGTCCCGATCGTCGGGAAGCCATGCATGGAGCACATCGTGGAGCTCCTCGGGAAGCACGGGTTCGACGACGTCGTCGTCACGCTCGCATTCATGCCGCAGGCGATCCGCGGCTACTTCGGAGCAGGAGAGAACCATGGCGTCTCCATTCGCTACTCGATCGAGGAGTCACCGGCCGGCACCGCCGGCTCCGTGAAACTGGCCGAGGACGCGCTCCACGAGCGCTTCCTCGTCATCTCGGGTGACGCTCTCTGCGACATCGACCTCGGCGCACTCCTCCGCTTCCACGAGGAGAAGGAAGCGCTCGTCACGATCGGACTGAAAAGCGTTGACAACCCGCTCGAGTTCGGAATCGTCGTCACCGATGCGGACGGCCGCATCGAGCGATTTCTCGAAAAGCCCTCCTGGGGCCAGGTGTTCACGGACACCATCAACACCGGCATCTACGTGCTCGAGCCCGAGGTGTTGCGGCACATCCCGGACGATCGTCCTTACGACTTCTCCAAGGAGCTCTTCCCGCTCCTGCTGGAGATGGGGAAGCCGCTCTACGGGTTCGTCTGCGACGGCTACTGGCAGGACATCGGCAACCTGGACCAGTACCGGCAGGCGAACTTCGACGCCCTCGACGAGCGGGTGAAGCTCGAGCTTGCCGGGATCCGCCTGCGCGGGAACATCTGGGTAGGCGAAGGCGTGGAAATCGCCGACCTCGAGGCGGTCGAAGGCCCGGCCTTCATCGGCAACTACTGCCGAGTGGCACACCAGGCCAGCGTCGGCCCCTATGCCGTCCTCTCGAACAGCGTCACGTTGCGCGACCACGCGCGTGCCACTCGCAGCGTCATCGACGCGTCGACCTACGTGGGGCGCAGTGCCCTGGTCGAGGGCGCGATCGTCGGGAAGTCCTGCGACATCCGCCCGCACGCGCGGCTACACGAAGGCGTGGCCGTGGGCGATTCCTGCACGATCGGGGAGCAAAGCGTCGTCATGCCGGGCATCCGGATCTATCCCTTCAAGGAGGTGGAGGCGGGCGCGCTGGTCGACCGCCACCTGATCTGGGAATCGCGCATGCCCTCGCGCCTCTTCGGGCGGGATTCCGTCGCCGGCCTCATCAACGTCGATCTGACTCCGGAAACGGCGTTACGTGTCGGTATCGCCCTCGGCACGGCTCTCAAGCGCGGTGACCGGGTTGTCGTGAGCCGCGCCGCGCCGCCCGCCTGCCGCTTGCTCAAGCGCGCGGTTCTCTCGGGCGTGATCTCCACGGGCGTCGACGTGGCCGACCTCCACGTCATGGCGTCTGCGGTCACGAGGCACTTCCTGAAGAGCGAGGCGATGGGCGCAGGCATACACGTACGACCGAGCCGCCAGGACCCGGAAGTCATCGAGATCCAATTCTTCGAGCCGCCCGGGATCCAGGCGACACCGGCATTCCTCAAGGAGCTCGAGAAGCATTTTCTGCGCCAGGAGTTCCGCCGGGCCGCATTCGGTGAGGTGGGGAAGATCACGTCGCCCGCGCGGGCGGCCGAGGGTTATGTCGCCGATCTCCTGAGCACGCTCGACGCCGAGGCCATCCGCGCGCGGGGCTTCCGCGTCGTCGTCGATTATTCTCACTCGGCCGTCTCGATGGTCCTGCCACTCGTTCTGGGTGCCCTCGGCGTGGAGGCGATCGGGGCCCATCCGTACGCCGGCGAACGCACGATGGCCATCGATCTATCCGAATCCCTCGGCCAGGCGAAGCAGCTGGTGAGCGCCGCAGGCGCCGATTTCGGCGTCGTGCTCGATGAAAGCGGCGAGCGGATCTACCTGGTGGATGAACAGGCCCGTGAGGTCCCAGTCGACCAGGAGCTTCTTCTCTTCCTCAGCCTTCTCGCCACGGACGGGAAGAAGGGAACGCTGGCCCTTCCGACGACGGTCACGAGCCTCGCCGAGCCGCTGGTGCGTGGGAGCGCGCTCGAGGTGAAGCGCACGCCGGCCTCGCTCTCCGCCTTGACGGAGGCGGCCATCGGGGACAACGTCGTGTTCGCGGGCTCCGTCGGTGGCGGCTTCGTCTTCCCGGAATTCCTGCCTGCTTACGACGGCGTGGCCAGCCTGTGCAACCTGCTTGAGCTCTTGGCGCCGCTCGAGAAGCCGTTGTCCGAGCTCGTTGCGGGCCTTCCCGAGACGAACGTTGTCCACCGCCAGGTGCGCTGTCCGTGGGCACGCAAGGGGACGGTCATGCGTGTCCTCACGGAGCGCCTCAAGGGCAAGAAGGTGGACACCCTCGACGGCATCAAGGTGTACGAGAAGCGCGGCTGGGCGCAGGTTCTGCCCGATCCGGACGAGCCGCTGGTGCACGTCTATGCAGAGGGCAAGACCCCTGCCGACGCTGCCGGCCTCGAGGAGGAGTTCCTCGCTCTCGTCGAGGAGATCGTCAGCTCCGACACAGAGCCGCCCGCGGCCTAACCCTCAAGCCCAGGTTGATGGATTGGGCTAGGCTTGCGATACTTCCTAGCCCGCCCTTCGACCCTGGAGAAACGAACCCGTGGAAGCCCTCCCCGATCTCGAAACCCTGTCCGACCAGGAGCTGCGCGATCTCATTCACGAGCTCATGGAGGACGAGCGGAAAGTCTCGTACGAGCGCCGCATCCTGCACGGCAAGATCGACATCCTGCGCGCCGAGCTGCAAGCGCGACTCAAGAAGGAAATGGGGGAGGGGAAGAGCCCGCTGCACGACATCGACGTCGACAAGCTCGCTGAGATTCTCGCCTCCAAAGCCGCACCGCCCGCAGAGTGAGCTACGTCCACTGTCCCGAATGCGGTTTCCAACGAGGGGGGACACCCACCTCGTTCACCCCCCGGCTGCGATGAGCTACGTCCACTGTCCCGAATGCGGTTTCCAGAATCCCGAAGCCGCCAATTACTGCTCCAAGTGTGGAGCCCTGCTCATCCACGACGAGCCGGGCCAGCACACGACGATGACGTTCACGCCGGAGGAGGAGTCGGAGGACGATTCGGTCTCGCTCGCCGATCTGCGAATCGAAGGCCCCGCGCTCGTGGTCCGCGCCGGGGGCGGCAGGGCAGGGGAGACGTTCGCGCTCGAAGGCGACCGCGTCGGCGTGGGGCGCGGGCCCGAGAACGCGGTCTTTCTTGACGACGTCACGGTGTCCCGTCGCCACGCCGTGCTCGTGAAGCGCAACGACGGCTACTACATCGACGACGAAGGCAGCCTGAACGGCACCTACGTCAACCGCCGCCGTGTTGAGAACGCGAAGCTCGAGGACGGCGACGAGGTGCAGATCGGCAAGTACCGGCTGACCTTTCTCGAGGGCTGACCATGGCAACCGTCACGCGCGCCATCGACCGCGAAGAAGACGAGCTTCGAGCCCGCCCGCTGACGATCGGTGCTGTTTGTAGACGGCTCCAAGACGAGTTCCCGGACATCTCGATCTCCAAGATCCGGTACCTCGAGGATCAGGGGCTCCTGAGCCCGCGGCGGACGCAGGGCGGCTACCGGCTCTTCAACGAGGACGACGTCGACAGGCTCGAGACGATCCTCAGGCTCCAGCGTGACGAGTTCCTGCCGCTTCGCGTCATCCGGCAAGAGCTCGCATCGCCGGCCCGCGGCCGCGAACGCAAGCGGCCCGCCCGCGGAGGCCTGCGCGCCGCTGAAGAGGACCTCGATACCGCCACGCTGTGCCAGCGCTCAGGCGCCACGCGGGAGTTCGTGCGCGAGCTCGAGGATTACGGGCTGCTCGAACCGCGCGTGGAGGACGGCGAACGCTTTTACCCCGAGCGCGACGTCGAAGTTGTGGGCGCCTGCCTGCGCCTGACGCGCTACGGCGTCGAGCCGCGCAACCTGCGCAGCTTCCGCACCGGCGCCGACAGGGAGGCCGGCCTGCTCGAGCAGATCGTGGCGCCGGCTCTCCGCTCACCGAAGCCAGAGCGGCGCAATGCGGGCCTCGAGGACCTCGAAACGCTGGCGTCGGTCTCCCAGGAGCTCTCGCAGCTTCTCTTCTGGCGCGCGCTACGCTCCCTCGTCCGCTAGTGCCACTCGATCTGGAATCGAAGATCCGGGACATCCCGGACTTCCCGAAGCGCGGGATCGTCTTCAAGGACATCATGCCCCTGCTGTCCGATGCGGAGGCGCTCCACGAGACCGTCGAGCGCCTGGCCGAGTTCGCCGAGCCGCGCAAGCCCGATCTGATCCTCGGAGCGGAGGCGCGAGGGTTCATTCTCGGGGCCGCGCTCGCCTACCGGCTCGACTGCGGTTTCATCGCCGCAAGGAAGCCGGGAAAGCTTCCCTGGAGGACTGTGAGCGTCAAGTACGCCCTCGAGTACGGCTTCGACGCTCTCGAGCTGCACGCGGACGCCATCAAGCCGGGCACTCGCGTCCTCGTCCACGACGACCTCCTCGCCACAGGCGGGACAGCCAAGGCGAAGGTCGATCTTGTCGAGCAGCTCGGTGGAGAGGTCATCGGCCTCGCGTTCGTGATCGAGCTCGCATTTCTGAACGGACGCGACCGGCTGCAGGGCTACGACGTCTTTTCCCTCATCCAATACGAGGAATAGCGTTTGCCGTCAAATGTGCCGATACATAATCGGCACATGTACGACGAACTGACGGGCCGTTACACCTTTCCGTGCCCCGTCCAAGGCGAGGTGCGTTTGCCGCTGTCGGACTTCCGCGTGCTGGAGCGCCTTGCGGGCACGGCCCATCCCGCCGTCTACAAGGTGACGTTCGCCTGCGCATGTGGAGAAGACCACGAGGGCCTCGTCACGCACGACGAGCTCGACTGGGCGCCGCTGGCGGGTACCGATACGCGCTACCACAACCTCATGACCGCTCAAGTCGAGGGCGCGGGGGAGGAGCTGCTCGACCTGGCAGCGACGCGCATCCGGGCCGGGCAATGGCCGTGGAACTTCTTCTGCTATCCCGAGGAGCGCGCCCGCCCGGTGTTCCCTTCGGCTTTTCGCGTCCTCTCGGCCGGCGAGGAGCGCGTCGGCGTGGCTGTCGAGTGCCCTGTCTGTGCGTGCACCTCCGTCAACCTCGTGACCCGCCCACACGTCGACGTGCCGTTCTACAACGACCGTCGCGTGGACGTGATCGAGCACATCTTTTGCGCCGATCGGCACCACACGGTCGATGCCTTCCGCGCGGAGCTCGATTCAAGCGCGTTCGACGTGCGGCGCCGCGATCTGGCCGCGTAACCAAACCCGGGTTACAGGCGTTTCACTAGCGGGAAAATTCCCGCTTGCACACAACAGAACGAGGTGACGAAAGTGGGCATCTTCACCAGACGAACCGATCGCGACGTCGTCGCCCAGGACGAGACCGTCCAACGCGACCGCGAGGTCGCGGACCGGCGCGGTGATTGGGGTGGGCCTCCGCTCGTGCGGGCTCTCTTCACGCTGGCGGGCGCCGCCACCGCGGGCCTGCTTCTCTGGCTCGCTCAGCTGCTCAACTTGACGAGCACGAACGAGTTCTGGGCAGCGATGGGGATCATCGCGGGCGCGGGCCTCGTCCTCGGCCTGTCGCAGCTGCTCGGCGGATGGACGAAGTGGGGCATCCCGGTGCTCAGCCCTGGGGTTTTCCTGCTTGCGTTCGTTCCGACGGCTGTCGTCGTGGGTTGGATCCTGCTCGTGACCCAGCCCGAGGGCGGCTGGTACCAGCACAAGTTCCAGAGCTGGAGCGCGAGCATGGGCATCGAGCACTTCGTGCGCGACATGGGCATGTGGAGGGCTGTCCTGGCGTTCGGCCTCGGCATCGTGTTCGCCTTCTGCTTCGACACGACCGGCCCGCGGCAGCGTGATGTCGTCGACCGTGAGCGTGACGTCGTCCCGGACGAGGACGTGCACGATTACGACCGCGGCGACGTCGTGACCACTCCCGCCGGAACTACGACGGATACCACGGTTCGCGACCGCACGGCTGTTCCCGCCGGTGATGTGCCGGACGACCGCGTCGACATTCGCGATCCAAACCGGCGCGAGACGCTTTAGACGGTCTTCGCTCGATCGTCGAGGGGCGCCGTGTCGGCGCCCCTCTGTCGTTCGGCCCTCGGTTTTCACTCCCGTCAGGGATCGTCGGCGCCACGACGCACGTCGATAACGGAGACATGGACGCCGCAGGTGGCAGGCACCCGGGGTGGGGGCGAGGGGCACCACGTCTCCTCGAGCACTGCGCCATCTTCGCGCGCCTACTGGATGCGGAGGAACGGACCGCCCGCGCTCGCCTCGAAGGCTTGGTCGGAGCCGAGCTCGCCAACCTGCTCTGCCGCGGCCTGACGCTCGGCCCGCGGACTTCTGTCCTCCTCTTCGCCTAACGACGGAGGGGATCGGCGCCGAAAAGGCGCACGAAAAAGAAGATCACGACGGCGGAAACGAGGCCGAAGAGGAACGACGTCGCGCCCGAGACGCCGACGGCCAGCAGGCCGATCCAGATGAATACCCCGAAGACGACGGCCCAGACGAACGATGTGAAACCAGGGCTGAAAGCGGGTGGGCGCAGCGACACGCGGGCAACTCTAGTGGCCTGCTACGGCGTCTGCTTCGGACCAAAAAAATTCGCCGAGCCGGTGACGCTTTCGTCCACTTCTCCGACCGACTTTCCGCTTCCGCGTACAACCGACCGGTGAAGCTTCAACCTACTCGCGCTCCGTGCTCGACGCAAGCGGCACACTAGGAGGTCGGAAAGTCCTTTGCAAGCCGGGGTTCAACTTAATGTACGCAATTTGCGAATAGTTCAGTTTTCCACGTTTTCCACACCAGTCCGGAGACGCTGTGGGAAGAGTTGTGGAAGTCGGCATGGTTAGCGAAAGACTCCAATGAGGACGCCGCCGGAGACCACGAGCACGGCGGCAAGCACAAGACGCACGCCGACGAGTTCCGTGCTCAGAAAGAGCGCAGAAAGGAGCACTCCCCAGAGCGATTCGGTCGCGACGAGAGGAGAGACCACGGACACTCGGGCCCGGTAGTAGGCCTCAAAGAGAAAGACGTACGACAGCCCGAACAGGAGACCGGCGAGAACAAGCGGTCGGCCGTTGAGCTCGGCCAGGGAGGCACGCAGGCGCCCGCGGCGAGCGACGGCTACGTAGATCGCCATTCCGAGCGCCGCGACGCCGAGCGCGGCTGCTGCGGCGGCCACGGAGCCGATCTTCGCGTCCCCGGCAAAGTGACGAACCAGGTTGTCCCTCGTCGAGAAGAGGAGGGTCGTGACGAGCGCGAAGACGATCCCGATCACCTTGACGTGAGCCGGGCGGGACGACTCGCCCGCGAGCACGACGCCGGCCAGGACGATCAGCACCGCTCCGACGAGGAGAGGCGGCTGCACGGGCTCGTTGAGGACGACGATCGCAATCGCCACCGCGAAAAGAGGGGCGCTCCCGACGACGACGGAGCTTCTCGACGGTCCCGCGTCGCGCACGGCGCGCGTGAAGAACGCCTGGGAGAGTCCAGGGGCAAGCACCCCTGCAAGCGCGAACAATCCGAGCTCGCGAGGATTCGCCAGCGGGTCCGCGCCAGGCTCAACCAACACCGCGGCGACTGCGACGAGCGCGGCGATGCCCGTCATGACGAAGGCGCCGACCTCGGGGTCGCCTCTTCCTGGAAGCCCAAAGCGAAGCGCAACCGTCATCGCGCCGAACAGCACGGCCGACAGGAGGGCGAGGAGAACGGCGACTACGGTCCCGCGAGGGCGGCGTGGGTGTAGACGCCGGCGGCGTTCCAGAGCATGAATCCCTGCGCACCCGCGTCGCGCGCCGACTGGATCTGCTCGCGGACGTCGTCGATCGTGTACGTGCGCCCGAGCGAAAAGTCCTGCAGCCAGGGTACGAGCCGCGCCTTCGTTCCGGTCAGGGCGATGTCGAAGTCACGCAACGCGAGGGCGACCGTGCGCCCGGGTTGCGTGTTCGGATTGGGCAGGTTGTACTCGCCCGGGCCGAAGTGGGAGGGATAGACCATCGGATAGATCGCGTCGACGATCTTCGCGACCTTTGCCGGAGACTGCCCGATGCCCATGTTGCGCGTGGCGGAGAGCCCGAAGACGTCCGCGGAAACACGGACTCCGAGCGGTTTCAGCCGATTCGTTGCGTACCGGAGGAACGCGGAGATCGTTGACGCCTTGGGACGGTGGTTCGCGCCCGCGAAGCGGGCATTGGACAGGTCACCGTCGGTCGGAAAGCGGACGTAATCGAACTGGATCTCGTCGAAGCCGGCCTTCGCGGCCGCCTCGCCCAGATCGACGTTGTACTTCCACACGCGCTGGTCGTACGGGTTCACCCAACCGAGGCCGGCGGCGGTGTGCCAAACGCCGCCGTCCGTTGTCCGGATCGCGTAGCCGGGTCTGTGCTCCGACAGAACCGGGTCTTCGAACACCACGATGCGGCCGATGAGGTACACGCCGTGGGCGTGGGCCTTCCCAGCCGCGTGGAAGGCGTTGTAGTACTTGTGCGCAGCACCGATCCGATGGGCCAGCGGAACGGCCGGGTGGAGGAATCCGACTTCGCCGTTCTCGTCCTTGACGTCGAGCTCGAGAGCGTTCAGTCCCGAGCTCGTAAGGCCGAGGTACTCGTCCAACTTCCCGCGCAGCGATGCGAGGGCCATCGTCACGTGCACGCCACGAAGTTCCGCCGGGGGAGTCCTCGGCTGTGGCTTCGGCGCAGCCCCCCCGTTCGCCGTTGATTTGGACCCTGCCGACGTCGTCGTAGCGGTGTCACCCTCCGTCAGGAAGCGGGCGCCGAGCGTCAGGCCCGCAGCGCAAAGAGCGACGACCGCCAGCGCCGTCGTACGCCTGAAAGCGCGCCGCTTACGAGCCTGTCGACGTCGGGCTCTGAACTTCTCGTTAGGGTCGACAGGCTCGAGGAGCATGGAACCCCGGCACGCTAATTGCTCGGAAGGAGTGCCGCAAGGAGTACAACCGAGGGTGCGCAACACTTTTTGTTGCGCTAGACTGAGTTCCCGTGCCCGTCGAGCCCGCAGTCAAAGTCGAGGCGCTCAGCCGCGATTTTCGCTCCCAGCGGCGGTTGGCAGATGCTCTAGGCGTCAGCCCGGCGCAGGTGAGCCGCTGGAAGAGGGGGCAGGGGATCGATCCGGAGAATGCGGAGCGCCTCGATCTCCTCGAGCTCGTGATGTCTGCGCTTTTGCGCATGTACGAGCCGGAGGCGGCCGAAGCCTGGCTCTTCGGACTCAACCCGCATCTCAGGAACCGACGTCCTATCGACGTCGTTCGGATGGGACAGACGACGGAGCTCGTCACAGCCCTGCGGCAGGAGAACGCCGGCTCCTACGCGTGATTCTCTTCCGCTGTTTCCCATGGGACGTGGAAACGGGAGAACGCACGCGGGGTGGGCCTCTCTGGTTCCCGCGCATCGCGCAGGGAGAGGGGCGGCACGATAACCCCTCGGTCTACGGATGCCTCTACGTCTCCGAGGAACCGGTTTCTGCAGTCGTCGAACGACTCGCGCCGTTTCGTGGCTGGCGGTCGCTTGAACCATGGATGGTGATTTCCGGCGGATATCCCGTCGCTCTCGCCGCGCTCGAGCTCCGAAACGATGCGCAGCTAGTTGATCTCGACGATCCAGCGGTGCTCATCGGCGAGGAGCTTCGGCCCTCTCAGGTGGCGACGAACGATCGTTCGCTCACGCAGATCCAGGCGGGGAACCTCTTCGAACGTCACGCGAGCGCGGTCGGTCTCCGGTGGTGGTCGACGTTCGAGTCCCTCTGGGCGAACGTGACGCTTTTCGACCGCGCCGATCACTTCCTCGCCGTCAGCGACGTCAAGCCGCTCGAAGCGGGGGACGACGTCCTGCGGGAGGCAGCCGAGTTTCTCGGCCTACCGGTCGCAACTTGACATAACGCCCATTCTCGTGTGTAAGGCGTTAGCTAGGCCGAACCTGCGGTTAGACGCTGCGCGGCGGCTTGTCTGGCCCGCTCGAGCGCCTCTTCGGCACGGCGCAGGAGCATGGCGGCGTCCTCGTCGCTTCTCAGCTCGACGAGACCCGCATAGAGGCGGACGCCGTCGCCGCCGTTGTCGACCCGGCCGCCGAGAGCGAGCTGGAGGCGGCGGAGGAGGCGCTCCCCGTCGGCTTGCCCCGCCTCCGGCATGATCACCGCGAAACGGCTCTCGCCGAGATGGGAAGGGACGTCTGTGCCACGGACGACGCTTCGGATGCGCTCACCTGCGGTGAGCAGGTCGGAGATCTCGCTGTCGGCTTCGGCGAGCAGGAGACCGAGTCCGCGGCCGTAGCGGCGCGCGCGGGCGCATTCGCGCGCCAGACGCTCGTCGAAGTAGCGGTGGTTGCGCAGGTTGGTCAGCGGATCGGTGTCCGCCAGTCGGCGGGCTTCCGAGTGGAGCCGAGCGTTCTCGAGTGCCGGCCCGAACGCCGCGGCCAACTCTTCGAACCTGGCGAGCTCTTCGTCTGTCAGCGTGTGGTCGGCGCGACGCCAGAACAGGGCCAGCGTGCCGGCCCGCTCCCCGCCCTCGTCGGCTAGTGGAACGGCGAGGCCGCCGCTGAGCCGGAAGGCGTCATCGGCTATTTCCTGCGGCGTGTACAGGTACGTGAGCTTGACGGCCCGCGCGCCGCCGACTTCCGGCGGAAGGCCGATCAGGTCGCGGACCGACTCCTCGCCGGTCAGTCCGTAGGTGGCGGTGATCGGCTCGCCTTCCTCGTGGTGGAGGACGATCATGGCCGCATCTCCTTGAGCGAGCTGGCTGACCGCCCGGAGCGCGCGTTCGAGCGCCGCGTCGAGGTCGAGCGTCGAGCCGAGCTCGCCGAGCGCTGAGAGACGGCGCCCTTCCGCGCGCGCGTCGCCGAGCGCGCGAGTCAGCTCTGTGAGCAGGCTCTCGGTGCGCTCGCCGGCCGCCTGGATCTGCGCGATCTCACGCGACGCAGCACGGCGCCAACGCGTGAAGAGCAGGATTCCCAGGACGAACAGAAGCGCCGCGAGGGCCAGCGCGCCCACCCCGGTCCAGGTAGCCCCTTCGTCCAGCAGCAGCAACCCTGCTCTCCTCTCCCCGTCGGCCGCATCAAGAGCAAAGCTCTAATCGGAGAATAGGCAGGATTTTCGGAAATACCACTCCTCTACCGTGCGGTAGAGGTTTACTTTCTTTGCGAGGTTGGTAGGGTAGGCCGTTGCCGCCCGGGGTCCTGTGTGGGTGCGTCTAGTCCCGGGCGGGACGTGTGCGTTAATGGCTGACGAGACGACGAGCGTCCTCCAACACGAGGAGATACAGCATCTGCTTGAGCGCGGCGAGGCGGCGGGCTTTGTCGACGCCACGGAGCTGACCGAAGCCATCGACGCGCTGGAGGCGGACCCGGCCGACGTCGAGGCGCTCTACCGCGAGCTCGAGGAGCGTGCAATCGAGGTGGTCGAGCCGCCGAAAGAGCCCGTTCGCGAGCCGACCGCTCCCCCACGCGCGACCGAAGTACTGGAAACGACCACCGACGCCCTGCAGCTCTTCCTGCGGGAGATCGGACGCCATCCGCTCCTCACCGCCGCCGACGAGGTCGAGTTGTCGAAGCGGATCGAATGCGGCGACATGGAGGCGAAGCGGCGCATGATCGAGTGCAACCTCCGCCTCGTGGTCTCGATCGCCAAGAACTACCGCAACCAGGGTCTCCCCTTCCTCGATCTCATCCAGGAGGGCATGTTCGGCCTCATCCGCGCCGTCGAGAAGTTCGAATGGCAGCGGGGTCTCAAGTTCTCCACCTACGCGACCTGGTGGATCCGCCAGGCGGTCGCGCGGGCGATCGCGGACAAGGCACGCACCATTCGCGTCCCCGTTCATGTCGTCGAGCGCATGCAGAAGATGCACCGCGCCGAGCGCCATCTGTGGACACAGCTCGCGCGCGAGCCGTCGCTCGAGGAGATCGCGCACGAGGCCGGCCTGCCGTTGCAGCAGGCGATCGAGGTGCGTGCCGCCGCGCGCGCCTCGACGAGCCTCGACCAGCCGATCGGCGAGCAGGAGGACGCGGTGTTCGGCGACCTCGTCGCCGGCGAGGACCCGCTTCCGGAGGAAGAGACCGAGCGCCGGCTGCAGAAGGAAGCGCTCGACCGGGCTCTCGAGTCTCTCCCGGAGCGCGATCGGCGCGTTCTCGAGCTTCGCTACGGGCTGCGCGGCGAGGAGCCGCACACGCTCGAGCACATCGGCCGCCGGCTCGGGATCACGCGTGAGCGCGTGCGCCAGATCGAGATCGAGTCACTCTCGCGCCTAGCGTCGCTCCGCGAGATCGACGCGGTCGCGAGCCGTTAGTCCCGGAAGAGCGCGGCCGTCGAAGAGGGCCTTTGCCCTCTCCCCCTCCCCCAGTCTCGCCTGCACGACCCGGTAGGTCTCTTCGAGCTGCGGCGGGCGTGCGCGGCGGTGACCGTCGGAGCCGACCAGGTCGGCGAGGCCTTCGTCGATCAGACGCCACGCGAGCGCCTCGATCTCCGGGCCGTGGTAGCCGGTGATGCTCGTGGCGTTGAGCTGCAGAAGCCAGCCGCGTTCATGGAGGCCTGTGGCGAGCCCAGGATCGTCGGCGATTGCCTCGGAGCGCTCAGGATGCGCGATCACCGGCAGGAGCCCTGCGCCCTCGATGTGCTCTGCGAGGCGCTCAGCGAGGCTTAGAGAGCCGTGGAAAGGCACCTCCATGAGCACGGCAGCCAGGCGCCCGAGCCGGTAGCGCTGCGGATCCTCGTCCAAGAGCGCCGGCGTCGGCGTCAGCTCGAACCCGAGCTGGAGATCGAGCCCGAATCGAGCAGCGGCCGGAGCCATCTCGGCGTGCGCGGCCCGGACCTCCTCCTCGCGCTCGGCTGACAGGCGCAGGATCGGCCACACATGCGGCGTCGCGAAGAGGACGCTCGTCCCCGCCTCGGCCGCGCCGCGGCAGAGCTCGAGTCCTTCGTCGACGCTCTTGGCGCCGTCATCGCCGGAGGGGACGACGTGGGAGTGGACGTCGACGAACACGGCGTCCACCTTATCGGCGGCCGGTTATTCGGCTCTCAGGTAGAGGCGCAGATCAGGAGCCGCAGACTGGAGCTCGCGCAATGCTCGGGATTCGAGCTGGCGGACGCGCTCCCGCGTCACCCCTAGCTCGGTGCCGACCTCCTCCAGCGTCTTGGGCGTCGCGCCGGAGAGGCCGAACCGGAGCTCTAGGACGTGGCGCATGCGCTCGGAAAGCTGCGAGAGCGCGACTTGGAGCTCGTTGCCGCGCAGCATCTCGGCGAGTACGAGGTCGGGCTGATCCGAGTTGACGTCCTCGATCATGTCGCCGTACATGGAGTCGCCGTCGCCGACCGGCGTCTCGAGGCTGACCGGGTCTTCGACGAGGTCGAGCAGCTCATTCACCCGTTTCAACTCGAAGCCACTCTCCTTCGCGATTTCCTCGGGCAGCGGCTCCCGGTTCAGCTTTTGCGTGAGGATGCGGCGGGCGCGCATCACGCGCCGCACCTGGTCGACCACGTGGACGGGGAGGCGAATGGTGCGCCCCTGGTCGGCGATCGCGCGCGTCACAGCCTGCCTGATCCACCACGTCGCGTAGGTGGAGAGCTTGTAGCCCATCTTGTAGTCGAACTTCTCGACGGCGCGAATGAGACCGAGGTTCCCTTCCTGGATGAGGTCGAGAAGGGGAACGCCGGAGTTCACGTAGTTACGGGTGATCGACATGACGAGGCGCAGGTTCGACTCGATCAGCTTGCGCTTGGCCGCCTCGTCGCCCTCGTCCTTGCGGCGGGCCAGCTCGCGCTCCTCGGCGGGCGTGAGCAGCGGCCCGTCGCCGATCTGGCGGACGTAGAGCTTGAGCGGATCCTGGGTCGGGCCGCCGGCGAGGCTCTCCTTCTCCTCTTCCTCGTCGTCCTGCTCCTCCTTCTCCTCCTGCTCGTCCTCCGGCTCCTCGCTCGACGCCTCGGCAGCGTCGTCGACGGGCTCGGGCACGAGCTCGAGCTTCGGCTCCTCAGCTTCCCCCTGCGCTACGGGATCGGGATCAGGAGATGGCAGTCTGGAGACAGGCCGTCCCACGCTGCCCCTATCGGCCTCTCGTCAAGCAGGCTTGAGGCGAACAACCGTTGTGAGGGATAGCGGCAGAAGGGCGCCGGGGCGATGGTTATAGTGGAGTAACTAAGTCTTGTGCGGCATCGCTGGATATAGCCTCAGTCACGAGAGTCGGGTTGACCCGACTCTCGCCGCGCAAACCCTCATGGCAGCTATCTCCGAGCGGGGCTCGGATGCCTCGGGCTACTGCTTCCGTGGGCCGGACGTCGCGCTCGAAGTGCACAAGCGCCGCTCGGGCGCGAGTGAGTTTCTCGACTCCGTCTCGGTTCCCGCCGGCGCGACGCAGGCGCTCGTGCACGTCCGTGACTACACGAAGGGCCATCCCTCTTTGAACGCCAACAACCATCCCGTCAGGCACGGAAGCGTCGTCGGGATCCACAACGGGATCATCAAGAACGACGAGGAGATCTTCGCCCGTTACGCGTTCGTGCGGGCCGAAGAAGGGATGACCGTGGACTCCGAGGCGATCTTCGCCCTCGTTGAGCGTGAGCGCAGCCGGGCGCGGGCTTTGGAAGAGCTCTACGGGTCGATGGCGACTGCGTGGCTGGACGAGCGAGACCCCGATGTCGTCTTCCTCGCGCGCGGGATCGGTCGGCCGCTCTGGACCGGCACGGGGAAAAACGAGCTCTTCTTCGCGTCGACGAAGGAAGCCCTCGAGTTGGTCGAGCGGTTCGCCGGGGTGAAGCTGACGAAGCGCGAGGTGGCGGAAGGAACCCTCGTCGCGGCAGTCGACGGCAAGCTCGTGCGCAGCGAAGCCTTCGAGCCCGACCGCACCTTCACCGAGAAGCTCCTCCCCGCTGTGCGCGCCCCTGAGGAGCGGCAGTCGTGCCTTGCGCAGCTGGCGGCGCTGGCCACCGCCGCAACCGGCCGCTAGCCCTAGCTCAGGCGCCCGTCCTCGCCCACCTCCACCCCGTCCTCGACGAGGCGGCTGCGGACGAGGTACTGGAACGTCGACCAGGCACCGCGGCGCCCTCCCACGAGCCGGTAGACCTGCCACTCGCTCGGGAGGTGCCGGTCTCGCTTCCGCGCCTTGGCCCAATCGGAGAAGCGTGGTAGCCGCCTCAGGCGCCGCGCGAGTCTGGCGCCCTGCTCCACGGCACGCTCGAGCCGTTCCTCACCGATCGGAACGTCGAACCCGGCTTCGCGAAGCGCGTTTCGAAGTGACCCGAAGACGTGCCAGTAGAGGGATTTGGAGTGCATCGTGCGCCGGTGCCGCTGGAGGTCTGCGCCGGTGGGCGGTCGCCCAAGCTCCTCGCCAAGGAGGCGCAGCTCGTCCAGCAGCTCCTCTCTCGTTGCGTAACGCCGGGTCGTCAGGCCGGCGCGACGCTTGGCAGCGTTCCAACTGCCGAAGCGCTCGATCACCGTCTGCGGATGGACATGCGTGCGGCGATCACGCTCGAACTCGCGCATCGTCGGCGACCGGCCGAGCCGCTCGGCAGAGTCGGTCAGCTCGGAGAGAATCTCGTCGTCCGAGTAGCGGCGACGCATGCCGGCCCTGAAGGCGGCGAGATCGGACGAATCGATCTGCACAGCGGCCTCACGACCTAGGATAGAGCAAGCTAAACGGAACGCAAGTTGCTGGGCCGGGGACTCGAGTGCCCGCGGGGACGGTCGAGACCAAGCCGGGCGCCGCGATCGGACGCGGCGCGTACCGGGTTTAGGTACGAGCAAGGCCGAGCGCGACGAACCGGCGAAGAGTCTCGGCCACCATCCGCGGGTGCACTAGTTTCCGGTCCAGCAACTAGACGTAGCCCAGCTGTGAGAGCAGCTCGCCCGCCTCCTCCTCGACTTCGGCGAGGTCCTCCGCCGAAAGATCGCGCTCCCAGCGCCCCACGGAACCACCGTGGGCGGCACGGAACGCGACCCGCATAGGCTCGAGCGGCGCGTCCAGGAAGCGGGCGACCACCCCAGCCACCTCGTCGGGATGGCCGGTCAGCCGTTCGTAGCGGATCTCGAGCGCGCCTTCCTCCAGCTCACGCGCTGCCGTGACGTAGCGGCGCCAGGCCCACGCGGCCCGCCGTGCATCGCTCGCGTGCGCGAATTCGTCAGCGCGCTCGGGCTCCACCCAGAACCGGGCGGCCGACCCGTAGGGATGACCTGCGTCGTCCTCCCCGCCTCGGCCGGCGCTCAGCCAGCCACGCTCGAGCAGCGAGCAGACGACGTCTCGGCCGTCACGGACGATGTGGATGAAGCGGCCGTCGGGGAACGCCGCCGCCAGAGCCGGCGCGACGAACACGGATTCCGGCGTCTGCTCGACGCCTCGTTGGCGTCCGACAAGGCCCAGCCGGCCAGCGCGGCGGAGGAGTGTGCGGAGCTCGGGCGCAGCCGCCTCCGGCGTCACCTGCGAGAGCTCCGGAATGGCGGCTTTGAGCGCCGCCACCTCCCCCAGGTCGATGAAGCCGGGAAGCGAGCCGATCGCTCCGGCGAGGAACGTCGTTCCCGAGCGTGGGCTCCCGAGGACAAAGACGAGCCGCTCGTCGAGTCGCCCGAGCCTCACGCGCAGCGGTGCGCGATTGCCGCGCAGGAGGCGCTTGGCGGCGCGCAACTGGAGGCCTGCCGAGCGAAGAGGGCCGGGCATGGCCCTATGGTCTCAGAGGGGCGGGCTAGGCCGTGGCCAGGAGGTGGCCGGGGCTCGGCTGCTCGCTGGCGGCCGTTCCGGTGTGCAGCAGGCGCTCGAGCGCGCCGACGCAGCGCGGGCAGAACTGCGTTCCGGAACCGGCCCGCAACTCGGCGAGGGCCTCGTCGGCGGGGCGGGCGGCCCGGTAGATGCGGGTCGTCAGCATCGAGTCGAGCGCGTCGGCGACGTGGATGATGCGTGCGCCGAGGGGGATGTCCTCTCCTCCCAGGCCGTCCGGATACCCCGTGCCGTCGAAGCGCTCGTGGTGGTGGCGGATCGCGGGGACGGCGTCGTTGAGGAAGCCGAGGCGGTCGATGATGCGGGCCCCCTCGTCAGCGTGGCGCTGCATGAGCGCCCACTCGTCCGGCGTCAGGCTGGTCGGCTTCAGGAGAATGGCGTCCGGGATCGCGAGCTTGCCGATGTCGTGGAAGAGCGCTCCGTGGCCGAGCAGGTCGAGCTCCGCCTGCGACAGCCCCAGTTCCCGCCCGATCGCCAGGGCGAGCTGCTGGACGCGGCGCGAATGGCCCGCGGTGTACGCGTCGCGCGCGTCTACCGTCGCCGAGAGGCTTTCCATTGCGGCCGTCGAGCGCTCCTTGAGGAGGCGGTTCGCCTGCTCGAGGGAAACGTTCTGGGAGCGGATCGTCTCGGCGGCCTTACGAAGCTTTTTGGTGGACTTCTCCGTGTGGCCGAGGTAGGCGGCCATCGTCTTGCGCATGAGAAGCAGCGGGAGGACGAAGACCGCGAGCCCGTAGAGGCCGATCGCGGAGTATGCGAGCGCAATGGCGCCACCGACCAGGCCGAAGACGACGTAGTGGGGGAGGAGCCAGGAGAAGCGCTCCTTCCAGACCAGGCCCCAGCGGTCATGCCCTTCGAGGGCCATGGCCAGAGAGATCAACGCCGTGTTGACGACGAAGTAGGCCGCGCCTGCCATCAGCCCGGCTCCTGCTGTGACGAGCTCGCCGGCACGCGTCTCGACCCAGCCGACGCTGAAGACCGCGGCAGCGGAGAGAGACGCGAGGCTCAGCGCCCCCATGTTGAAGAGGACGTAGTACCAGTCGTCCCGGCGCGAGCTCCATTCGACGGCGACGATCGCGACTGCGAGTGGCAAGGCTGCGCGGGGGCCGAAGAGAGCTGCGCCCGCCAGCGCCCCGACTGCGCTGACCGAGATCGATCCTGCCTCGAGCTCGAGCGAGAGCGCCTGCCCTCCGCCCACGAGGATGACGATGGCGAGCAGGCCGACGAGGTCGTCGGAGGTTCCGAAGACGAGGCCGGCGATCCCCGACACGATTCCCGCGATGGCTACGAGCGCGACGAGGGCTGCCAGCGGCGCCGACAGAGCGAGGAAATGCGGTCGGCCGGGACTGTGCGGGCGCTGTTGCTGCGCTTCGCGGATCTCGCTGGCGCGCTGCTGGGGCAGCGCGCGGGGCGCCGAGGCGATGTAATCCCCTTCCTCCGGGACGGCCGCGAGCGGCGGACGGCGCTCGCCGGTCATGAGCAGCGTCTCGGAGCTCGCGCTCAGAACCCGGTTCCGTCCCTGCAGCTTCGCGCGATAGACGGCGAGGTCGGCCTGGTGGATGAGCTCGTTTGGGTCGGCGCCATCCTTTGGATAGCCGGCGACGCCGAGCGAGATCGTCGCCCGGATCGGCTCGCTCGACGTCTCGATCTCGAACGGCTCTTCCGCGACGGCTCTGCGGATCCGCTCGGCGATCTCGAGCGCCTGGTCGGGCGGGGTCTCGGGCAACAGGATGGCGAACTCCTCACCGCCGAAGCGGGCCGGAATGTCGTAGTGGCGAAGCTGTTTGCGGAAGACGTCGGCGATGCCCTTGAGAACGGCGTCGCCTGCCAGATGGCCGTAGGAGTTGTTGATGTCTCGCAGGAGGTCGAGGTCGGCCATGATCACGGACATCGGCCGCTCGAAGCGGCCCGCGCGCGAGAGCTCTTCGCGGAGCTCGGCCGCAAAGTGGCGTGCGTTGAAGAGCCCTGTCTTCGGATCGACACGCGCCTCCTCTTGGAGGGCGGGAACCGACAGCGAGCGATGGATGAGGAGGAGCGGGGCGATGACCGCCGGAAGCAAGTAGGGGTTCCAGCGCCAGATGCTCGCGAAGCACACGCCGAGCGCGGCGAGCACGAGGTCGGTTGCCAGGCTGTCCATCGAGAACAGGCCTGTCTCGCGAAGCGTGTGCCCGCGCGCAAAGTGGAGCATCGTCGCGAGGAGGACGTGGTTCGTGCCGACGAAGACCAGACAAGCGGCGAGCCCGGCAACGGCCATCGTCGGCTGCCGCTCCCAGCCAAAGCTTCGAATGAGATCCACCACCGCCCACGCCGCCAGTCCGTTCAGCGTGTGGTTGCAGATGTTGAAGCTCTGGATGTACCAGGGGTAGCGAACCTTCAGCCATTCCGGGATGAGGGCAATACCCATGAGCGCGACGAGCTCCGGCGGGAGCAGGAGCGCGGCCGGAATCAGGAAGACGTTCGTTGTGTGGTACGACTGATCGCGCGGCGTGCGGACGACGAAGAGCTGCGCAACCGCCGCGCACGTTGCGAGGACGAGGAACGTCATCCAGCCGTCGGTATCGGGGCTCAGCTTGCTGAGTGGAACGAAAGCCGCGATTACGGTCGCGACGGCTACGGCGGCCAGATACGTCTTCGCCTGGCCGGACAGGCCTTCACGCTCGATGGGGTCCGCAGCGGGACGGCGCTCGGCGCCGCCGAATTGGGTACGAAATTCTGTCCGAACCGTGCTCATCTCACCCAGCCTGAACTAGCGCTGCAGTCGGTCCTTGCAGCTCCAATTCCCCTCCACGCGCACGCGCGAGGCCGCAGAGCCATAGCCAGAAGTTATGCCCCTGCCAGAGGGGTGGCGTCCCCCGTTTGAGGGACGGCCCGTAATTCCCCCAAAAGGGTGAACCCCGGGCCGGGTGGGCGGACCGGGGCTCGCGTTGGCAGACCTTCTTTAGGGGAGAAGGGTCGCCGTGGGGTCTGAAGTGCCGAGGAGGGCTTCGAGCTCGGCCGGATCGATCCACTCGCCCGTCGCGCTCGCGTCGCCGTCGGCGTTGTCTGCCCAGGAGGCCGACGCCCAGGAGGCCTGTGCCCACGAGGCGTCCGACCACGACGCATCACACCAGCTGGCGCTTGCCCAGGATGCGTTCGCCCAAGAAGCGTTCGCCCAGGACGCGCTGCTCCAGGATGCGTTTGCCCAGGAAGCATCGGACCAGGAAGCCTGTGCCCACGATGCGTTGGCCTTCGCCGTGTTCGCCCAACTCGCTGCGTCGAACGCCGGAGCGCCTGAGGCGTCGGGCTTGACGAAAGATCGCAGCGCCAGGTTCGGGTTCGGCGCGCTGGTCACGGCGGCCGCCTTGCCGATGTCGACGATGCCGACACCTTCGGAGAGCGGCGCCGCGGACGGCGTCCGCCCGGCGGTCAGCATCAGCGCGCCCTTGACCTGATCAGGAGTCCAGGAAGGATGGGCTGCGAGGATCTGGGCTGCCCCGCCCGCGACGACGGGCGCCGCGAACGAGGTGCCGGAGAGCTGGATGTAGCCGGGCGCGACGACGCTGGTCGGGCGCTCGAGCGCGAGCGTCGAGTTGGCAGGCGCCGGGCCGACCATGTAGCGCCCCGGGGCAGCGACGTCGGGCTTTGCGAATCCATCGAGCGTGTACCCGTAAGCCGACCATGGCGCTGCGACGTCGTCGATCGTCGAGGTGGAGCCGTCGATGTCGTCCGCACCCACGGTGATGACGAAGGGATCGTTGCCGGGCGCGAACGGCACGCCGCTCGGCTGCCCGTCGACGCCGTAGTTGCCCGCGGCCGCGACGACGACCACACCGTCGAACCAGAGCCGCTCGACGGCCTGGTCAAGCGGATCGAACATGAAGCTGTTCGGCTGGGACGAATGGAGCGAGAAGTTCGCGACCTTGATCCCGTACGCGTCCTTGTTCTTCAGGATCCAGTCGGCGGCAGCGATGACGTCGCGCGTCATCGCCATGCCGTTGTCGTCCATCACGTCGAGCGAGGCGATCTTGGAGCCCGGAGCCGCGCCGGCGTATCCATCGCCCGACCCTGCCGCGATGCCCGCGACGAAAGTTCCATGTCCGCGACCGTCGCCCTGCGAGTTGCCGCTGAGCGAGGTCAGGTTCACGTTGGCGACGACGCGCCCTCCGAAATCGGCGCGCGAGGCGTCGATGCCGGAATCGACAATGGCGATCGTGGGGGTCGCGGCGCCGCTCGACCAGAACTTCTGCACGTCGGAGACGTACGGCCACCGCTGCTTGTTTGACAGGGTGCCTGCCAGGACGACCGGCGAGTCGGACGTGATCGCCTCGACATGGCCGTTCGTCGCGAGCTTGAGAACTTGCTGGCCCGTCAAGCGCGCAGCCACCCCGGGGATCGACTTGTACTGGCGCCGCACCTTGGCCTTAGGCCCGTCGAGCGCGCCAATCTGGGTGACAAGCCAGCCAGTCGAACGGTCGACGCTGGTCAGGATGACGTCGAAGTTCGCCTTCGGGTGTGCCTGTGCCTGTACGAGCAGTCCCGGGGTCGTGTACGCCTTGTACTTCCCGGAGCTCGTAGCCGCGTAGGCGGCCGGCGCGGCGAGCGCGATTCCGATGGCCAGCGTGGCGGCCAGGCCACGCCCTCCCTTGCCCCAGAGTGCGCTCGAACGGGTCGCCTTCGAGGGCTTGCCCCA
>DASXSE010000001.1:0-17995 GCA_036506175.1 Gaiellaceae bacterium | reverse complement strand
GACACGCTCGGCCCTTCGCTCGCCACGCCCGGCTACGTGAGCGTCGAGGCCGAGACGCCTACGCAGGTCAGCTATTCGGTCTCAGCGGTCGATCTTGGCGATCCGAATCCGACGGTCGAATGCGCTCCGGCCTCGGGTTCCGTCTTTCCACTCGGGGCGACGACCGTGACGTGCACGGCAACGGACGCGAGCAACAACGAGACCACACGGTCGTTCCTCGTCCGAGTTCGGACGGGGCATCCGCTTTCGCTGACGCTGTCAAAGACAACGATCAATTTCGGAAGCTCGATCGTCGTCAAAGCTCACCTCAGCCCGTTCCAGGACACCTCGAATCCAGTCGTCTCGATCTACAAGACGCCCTACGGAGGCTCGACGACCTTGGTCGCGCAAGCCCCGGTCAATCCGTCTGGAGACCTGGCGGTGACCTTGAAACCGGCGAGGCACACGGATTTTGTCGCCGAGTGGGAAGGGGATGCCGACTATCCGGATGCCGCGGTGACCAGGCACGTGCAGGTCCGAGTGATCACGAAGGCGAGGATCTCAGGCGCCTACGCGATCTCGGGCAGGTACAAGCTCTTCCATTACGGCCACTCGGTGACGCAGACGGGGACGGTGCTCCCCAACCACGCCGGCCGCTACCTCAAGTTTGTCGCCCAACGCTACTCCGCCGGAGCGTGGCGGGCCGCGGCGAGCGGGAGTTTCCGGATTCGTTCGAACGGATCTGTCACAGCATATTTCCGCGGTTCGCGCGGCACGTATCGAGCGCGAAACGTGTTCGCCAGCGACTTCGATCACCTCGGCGACGCCTCGCCGTGGCGCTACTTCAAGATCACCTAGCGCCGAACGATGCCCGGCCGCTCGGAATGCCCGCCGGAGCCAGTACTCGTTGATTGCGGCGGTTCCGCATGAACAGCCGCATGCGCCTGGCAGGATTCGAACCTGCGACCCGCGGATTAGAAGTCCGCCGCTCTGTCCACTGAGCTACAGGCGCCCGCTCCGTGCCAAGGTACCACCGGGGCTACACTAATCCTGGCGCGGTGGCCGTAGCTCAGTTGGTAGAGCCCCGGGTTGTGGTCCCGGAAGTCGCGGGTTCGAGTCCCGTCGGCCACCCCTAGACATCCTTTTATGGTTCGCCCGATTCCACAAGGCGACCGAGGGAGACAAATGATCGTGCGCATCGGTAGCACGCAGATACCGCCGGAGCGCGTCGACGAGCTCGTATCCCGGTATCGCGAAACTGTCCGGCCGATACACGAGCGTTGCCACGGGCTACGGCACCATTACGTGCTTGTCGACAGGGAGGGCGGCGAAGTTATGGTCGTCGGTCTCTGGGATTCGAGCGAAGCTCTCGAGGAGGCACTGCCAACGCTCGAACCGGTCCGCGACAGTCTTTGGGCCCACTTCGAGTCGGCACCGACGCTCAAAGCCTTCGAGCTGGCCGACGAGCTCGGGAACCCTTGACGAGCCCATCCTAGGACTCGCTCTACGCCCTAAATCGGAGCCGCCTCCCGCCGGCGCGACGAATCTCGAGCGCCCGGGCGATGTCGGTCGCCGAGAGGATCCCGACGAAGCGGTCGCCGTTGACGACCAGCGCGCGGCTGACGTCGCTCTCGGAAAGCTCCGCAGCCGCGTCGATCAAGTCCTCGTCCTCCGAGACCACCGGCACCCGATCTGCGGGCAGCATGCAGTCGGCAACAGTGCGGGTGTCCCATTCGCTACGGGGGACCTCGGCGACGCAGCTGAACGGGAGCAGACCGAGCGCGTGGCCGTTGTCCGTCACCGGATAGGTGGTGTGGCGAGTTTTCCAGACGATGTCGTCCATGAACTCGCCGATCGTCACGTCCGGCCGGGTGGTGACGGGTTCCCGGACGACGAGGTCGCGCACATGCAGGCCGCGCAGCGCCTGGCGCGCGAGGAGGAACCGATCCTCCGCGCCCGCCGCGGTGAGCAGGAACCACCCCAGGAAGGCAAGCCACGCGCCGCTGAACGTGCCTTGGAAGATGAGGAGCGCGACCCCGCCCGCGATGAGGAGATAGCCGAAGCCGCGGCCCACGGCGGCGGCGATATGAGTCGCCCACGCGAAGCTGCCCTTGGCCGCCCAGAGGATCGATCGCAACACGCGGCCGCCGTCCAACGGCAAGGCGGGGAGGAGGTTGAAGACGAGGAGCGTGAGGTTGATGTAGCCGAGCCAGAACGCGACGCCGTCGACTCCAGTGGGCAGAGGCAGGCGCCACGTGACGAGGGTGAACGCGGCGCCGATGACGAGCGAGACGAGGGGGCCGGCGATGGCGATGCGGAACTCTGCGCCCGCGCTCGGAAACATCCCCTTGAACTTCGCCACACCCCCGAAGAGCCACAGCGTGATGCCTTCGATCTCCATCCCCTCCCGCCGCGCGACGATGGCGTGACCGAACTCGTGAGCCAGGAGCGAGGCGAAGAAGAGGACAGCGGCGACGAGGGCCATCGCGATGTACGCGGCGTTCGATAGCCCCTCGTTCGTGTTCGGGAAGATCCCCGTCGCCAGCGTCCAGACGATCAGCGCAAAGACGACGAGCCAGCTCCAGTTGACGCCGAACCGAATACCGGCGATGCGTCCGATCGTGATGCTGTCGCGCACTACCCGGGCTTGCGAATCTGCCTGACGGCGGCACCCACGTGCTTCGCGACGACGGGGCCGTGCTTGCCAGCCGCCTGCAAGATCTTCCTGCGCTGGTCGGGAGGAAGCCGTCTCCAGCCTCGGTGGACCTTGTAGCCGAGAGCAAGCAGTTTCCAAGTAGGCATGTTTCGATTCTTCCCCTTGTCCAGGCTCCTGTAACGGCCGCGGCGTGCCGTATGTTCCGCCGGATGCTACGCGGGATCCTCGCGGCCGCGATTCTGGCGCTGGCCTTTCCGTCCCTGGCTGTCGCCGCGCCCGTTGCCGTGGGGACCGCCACACCCGATCGCGGCGGCGCGCCGCTCACGGTCGTCTTCGACGCGAGCTCGTCGTCTCCAGCGGACTCATATGCCTGGAACTTCGGCGACGGGACGACGGGGGCGGGGGTGACCGTCTCCCACGAGTATGCGTCGGCGGGGTCCTATTCGGCCACGCTCACGGTGACTGCGGGCGTCGAGACCGCGTCGACGTCCGTGCCCGTCGTCGTCCAGAACGTCACCCTCCTGTTAGGAGCGGCGGAGACCGTTTACGGCCACGTGGTCAGCGCGGCGGGAACCGTGACCCCTGCGGAAGCCGGTCTCGGTGTGACCCTCGAGCAGTTCGTCGGTGGGATCTGGACGGTGCTGGGGACGGCGGTCGCCGACGGCGCCGGGGCGTTTGGTACGGCCTTTACTGCGACTGGGGGCGGCGCAGTGCGGGCACGCCTCGACGACGGGGGCGCGCTGAGCCCGGAGAACCCTTTGTCCGTGGCTCCCGACGTCGCGCTGACACTGGGACGCGGCAAAGCCTTCATGGGCGCCCCATTGCAAGCCACGGTTCTTCCCGCCTCCTATGTAGGGCAGGTGCAGATCTCCGTCGGTGCCGCCGGCCATGTGCTCGCGCGCAAATCCGCCGCTGCCGCCGCCGGCCACCTCGCCACGCGCGTGCCAACGCCCTGGGCCGGAGCCGTCAACGTGCGGATCGACTTCCCGTCCTCGGGCGCACTCGCGAGTCTCACGATTACGCGCAAGATCGCGGTCGACGCCCGCACCCTGCGGCGCGGCTCGCGCGGTCCAGCGGTCCGTGCGCTCACCCGACGTCTGGCACAGCTGAAGGTCCACGTCCTGCCGACGAGCGTCTTCGGGCCGGCGACATACGACTCGGTGATCGCCTTCCAGAAAGCACGGGGACTTTCCCGCACCGGGGTCGTCGACACCCGAACCTGGCGGGCGCTCGGCCTGACGCACAGGTTCCGCGCGCGCTACACCAGGCCCACGCCGCACATCGAGATCGACAAGTCCCGCCAGATCCTCATGGTCGTCAAGCGCGGGGTGGTCACCGGTCTGATCCCAGTCTCCACGGGCGCAACAGGGAACACGCCCGTCGGCGCGTTTCGCATCCTCTGGAAGGCGCCCGCGACAGGCACGTGGCTCGGGAGCGCGACGCTTTATCGAACAATGACCTTCCACGGAAACTTCGCCATCCACGGCTACTACTCCGTGCCGCCGTGGCCCGCGAGCCACGGCTGCGTGCGCGTGCCGCTCTGGGCGGCCGATTGGCTCTACGTGCAATCGCCGGTAGGCGAGCGGATTTACATCTACGACTAGCTGGCGGCTAGCAGAGCGAGCCGCGCTCGTAGAGCACGTTCAAGTCGGCGCGCCGTAGCGTGACGGATGCCCCACTGACGGAACGCCATTGCACCCTGAGCGTGTGCCGGTCGTCGGCTTCGAACGTGCCCACGCTGGTGACGAACGTATAGGAGAACGAGTCGACGGCTCCGCCGGTCGGGGCAAACTCCACGATGCCGGGCTTGATCACGTTGCCCTGCTCCCCGACGACTCGAAAGCGCACGCGGCCGCCGGTGACGTTCACGCTGAGCGTTGCGCTCACCTCGTTGATGGCACAGATGTTCACGCTGAGCACGGGGACGTTGGCCCAGCCGATGCTCGAAGTCGTCAGCGACGACGAGCGCCATTTCGCGCGCTGGCGGTCGACGTTTCCGTTGTAGGCCCCGCTGTTGACCAGTGCCCAGACCGCAAGCGGAGCGACAATCGCGGCCACGACCGCGAGCGCGAACGCGACTATCCAGCGCCGCCGCATGGCTCGAATATCGCACTTCGACCGTGGAGGTTCAAGCGAGCGAACGTCGCCCAGCGACGTTCGGAGCTAAGCCTTTCGAACGGTGACCCAGACGAGGCCCTGGGCAACGATGATGCCCTGGGGCCGGTTCCCGATCGAGATTGTCGCGACGACCTCGTTCGTCTCTGGGTCGATGCGCGACACGGTGCCGTCACCGCTGTTCGCGACCCACACCGCGCCCTCACCGAGCCCGACCGCAGTCGGGACGTCTCCGACGGAGAGAGTCTTCCTCACCGAATTCGTCCGAGCCTCGATGAGAGAAACCGAGTCTTCGTTCTGGTTCACGACCCACACGAACCCGTCGCCGGCCGCGGCCGCTACGGGGCCCTCCCCGACGTTGACGACGCCTACGATCTTCCCCTTCGCGGGATCGACTCGGCGGACGACGCCGCCTTCGTAGTCGACGGCCCAAACCGCTTGATTGTCGACGGCGATCGCGCTCGCGCCGCCGACCGGGTACGCGATGCCGTAAGCATGATGGCCCGGGACGGGGACAGCGAGGCCCGGCGCGGCAGTGCCCGAGGCGGGGTCGACGTCCACCCGGACGAGACTCGCCGGTGAGACACTTGCCGCCCAGATCGGGCCGGCATCGGCGTTCACGGCGCAGTAACGGAAATAGCCCGGTCCCTCGAAGAAGCTCTGGGGGTTGAGCGCCACTCTCTGGGTCCGCCCCCGCCGCGGGTCGATCCGAAGCAGAGTTTGGCCGCAGACGTCCGTCACCCAGACCCCGCTCGCTCCAGCGGACATGTTGGCGGGACCCGTTCCGAGCCCGACCGTGTCGACGACCTCGCGCGTCCGAGGATCGATCTTCGTGAGAGTCCTGTTGTTCCGATTCAGAACCCAGAGCGCCCCTGTCGCTGCGTCGATCGGCCCAGGACTATCTCCGACTCGAATCGAATCGACGATCCGGTTGGAGGACGGATCAATGAGGGCCACGGAGTTGGGTGGCACGACGACGCCCCCCGAGTCGTCTCGGCGGAGGATCAGGATCGCGGCGAGAACAGCCGCGATGAGAGCGAGGGCGACGGCCATGACGAGTGCCCGTCTTCGACGTACCTCTCTTCTCGGGCGGGCAGCGACCGGAAGCGGCGGCAGCTCCACCTGGGGGACCACCTCCACGAAGCGGACAGGGGCCGCGATGCCCTTCATCCGGGTGGGTCGCCGGGGCGCATACCTGGCCCGGTCGTCGCGCCCGGCCAGGAGGGCCACCGTCTCGCTCGCGAGGATGGCTCCCGGCCCAGCCAGACTGCAGAGGCGCGCGGCGACGTTCAGCGCGCGACCCTTGTAGCCGCCCTCCGTCGCCACGGCCTCGCCCGCATCCATCCCTATGCCTACCGGCAACGGCAAGGCCGGCTCTCCGCTCAGCTTCTCGCGAAACCGCCGCTGGAGCTCGACGGCCGCCCACGTTGCTTCGCGAGCTGACCCGAACACGCAGAGAGCTTCGTCGCCACGCACCTCCACGAGTTCGCCGCCGCTCGCCTGAACGGCCTGGTGGACGATGTGCGCGAATCGGCGCGCCAGGGCCGAAGCCGCCTCGTCTCCGCGCTCGTCGCTGTAGCGGGTGTAGCCGCGCACGTCCGCGAGCAGGAAAGTTCGGACACTGGGCGCGTGAGTCTCGTGAGGGTCGCCGCTCGTGTTGTTGGCCACGATCTGCCAAGTCTAGGATGCGGCAGGCCGCGGGCAAATGACCGCGGCCGCGCGGAGTGGCGGTCGCAGGATCGTCTGCGAGCAGGCTGATCTCGCGTACCGGGGGTCTAAGAAATGGCCCCGGGAGGAGTCGAACCTCCGGACGCAGATTCGAAGCCCGCGACTCGAAGTACCCGTTTGCAGGGGAGAAATCGCCCCGAGTAGGGATGCGCGCCAAGTGCACCCGTCGTCGTGGCCGGTCCTCTGACCTTCATCGCCCCGGGAGGAGTCGAATCTCCGCGAGTCTGCCCGTTCCGACGTGGACTCACCATGCGATCAGGCTTCGCTGGCCGTTCGCGGAGGAAGCTTGCGCGAACTAGCGGTCACAATCCTCGCAGACCCCCGGAGGCGAGCGTTCTGAGACCCTTTCTCGTCGGATGCACAGCGGTCGGGCTGCTGCTCGGTGCATTCGCTCTAGCAGGAGACCGCTTGGGACTTTGGCAGCCGATGCAAGTTCCTCGCGCGCCCGTGCCGGCAGGCGGACGTGGCGTGGGCCTCCGTCCAACGGGGCTTGCGGAGAGCACTGGTCGCGAGTTGCCCGCTTACCGAGACCAGGCGGCCCCACGGCCCCCGAGGCCCCCGCTGAGCGCCCGGACGGCTTTCCTCCTCGCGACGCTTGCTGCCGCTATCGCTCTTCTGGGCTCAGTGGCGACAAAGCTTGCCCGAGCCGTGAGCGACGCTCGTTGGGCACGGTCCGCTCGCGTGCGCCCGGCACGGCCGCCCCCCTCACGTGCCGACGGCGCTCGTAGCCTGAGGTTCCGACCTCTGATTTGGGACTACGCGCGATCGAAGCGGCTCGTCTCGGCGCTCGCCGTCCTGCCGAGGACGCTGTCCCAGACGCCCAGGCGCTTCGCGATCGCGGTCGCGGCGGGGACGAGGGCACGACCGAGCTTCCGTTGGCCAAGAGACGTCGTGGCTTTCCACTTCGCTGTCAGTCGCTACGGTCGCGCAGAGGTGGCCGTCTACGTACTTGCCATTGCCCTTGGCGCCGCCGTGGGGTGGCTCGTCGCCCTTGGAGGGAGCTAGTCGGAGTGCCCGCGGCGAGAGTGGCCCCGGGAGGAGTCGAACCTCCGCACGCAGATTCGAAGTCTGCCGCTCTATCCGCTGAGCTACGGGGCCGGGGTCACGGTCAGTTTAGCCCGGCCACCCCTCGGCCTTGGCCGGCGCCTGGATCTCGTGCGCCGCAGCTTCCTGGCCCTGCCGGAGCTCTCGGCTCCGCTCTGCCTCCGCGTTGATCTCGGCGCCGAGGAGAAGGGCGCAACCGGCAAGCCAGAGCCACGTGAGCATCACGATGACGGCCGCGAGTGAGCCCCACGCTTTGTTGTACGAGGCGAAGTTGGCGGTGTAAACGGCGAACAGGCCCGAAACGAGGAGCCACGTGATTAGTGCGAAAAGCGAGCCCGGCGTAATGAATTGCCAGCGAGGAAGGTCGACGTTCGGGCCGACGTACAGCACGATCGCGAATGCACCCAGGAGTCCGACGATCAGCACAGGCCACTGCGCGACCCACCACACCCACTTCAGCGCCGCCTCCATCCCGACGGCCTTTCCGATCCAGCCGGAAAGGGCGGGCCCGAGGACGAGCAGACCGAAGACGAGGGCGAACGCAATGAGCAAGACGACGACCATGACCACCGCACTGCGGCGCTGGTGGAGGAAGCCGCGTGTCTCCTCGCGGTCGTACGCACGGTTGAGGGCGCGCATGAGCGATGTCATCGCTCCGGTGGTCGTCCAGAGGGCGATGACGAAGCCGACTGCCGCCATGGCCCACCCGCCGCTGTTGTTCTGGCTCATGCGCGTCAAGCTGTCGTCAAGGAGCCTCGTCACGTCAGTGGGCGCGACCGTCCCTACCTTGTCGATCAGGGTCTGAACGGCCGACGGACCCGCGAACACGCTGAAGACTCCCAGGGCGACGAGCAGGATGGACGGAATGGCGAGGAACGCGTAGTACGCGAGGGCCGCCGCCATGTCGGTGATCTGATCCTTGAGCGCCTTCTTCCCGGCGCGGATCAGAATCGCCTTGTAGTCGGAGAAGCTGAGGTCGGTCAGCCCGGGGTCGGAAACCCTCGGCTCGTGCCGCTCGGGCTGGGGTGTGAGGCCCTGACCCCTGCCGTTGTCGACGTCGCTGATTTGCGGGCCACGCACCCGTTTGCGGTTGAGAAGCTTCATCCCAGTCTGTGTACCCAGGCGCTATCGTTTTTCACCCGCGGGCGTGGCGGAACGGTAGACGCGGCGGGCTTAGGACCCGTTGAGCCCACAAGGCTCGTGGAGGTTCAAATCCTCCCGCCCGCATGAGCGGCAAGCCCGCCCGCCGTTACGGCCGTTGCCGAGTCGTTACGGACTGGCGCAGTCCGGGTTACGTGCCACCGTGAGACTCCGGCTCATGACGAAGCTACTTACCGCACTCCTCCTCCCGCTCGCCCTTCTCGCCGCCGGCTGCGGCTCGAGTGGCGCCGAGGAAGCCGGTCCCGTACCTACGCCGCCTGCTTCCTCGGAGCCGGTTCCGACGACTGAAACGACTCCGGAGTCGACTCCGACGGAGTCGACCGAGACCGAGGCGACCACCACCTCCGCCAAGCCCGTCTCGTGCGCGCCGCAAACCGGCGGCGAGGAAGGCGTCTACACCAACCTGACCGACGTCCGCGTCGGTGCCCACAACGGGTTCGACCGCATCGTGTTCGAATTCCAAGCGCCGAATCCGAACCCGGGTGGCAAGGCCGGAATCCCTCACTACGAGATCAGGACGGCGAAGCCGCCATTCTCGGAGGATCCAAGCGATAGGCCCATCGACGTCGCCGGCGACGCCTTCGCCCGCATCGTCTTCCAGGGCGCGAGCGGCTATGACTTCGACGGGAACGCGACCTACGACGGCCCGCGCCGCCTGACCCCCGGCTTCGGCACCCTCGCCGAGGTCGTGGAGGGTGGCGACTTCGAGGCGACGCTCACCTGGATTCTGGGTCTCAGCCGGCCCACGTGCTGGCAGATCCAGGAACTGCACAACCCCGATCGCCTCGTCATCGATTTTCATCACATCTAGCTGGGCGTCTGCTCGGCAGTAGCCCTGGGGCGTTCTGACACAATGGCTCGGAGTGAAGACGAAGGTCGAAGAGCTCCCCGAAAGCCGCGTGCGCCTCGACGTCGAGGTGCCCGAGGCTGACCTGAAGCACGCGTTCGAGCACGCCGCGTCCGACATGGCAGCGTCTCTTCGCTTGCCCGGTTTCAGACAGGGAAAGGCACCTGTGCCGGTTGTGGTTGCGAGAGTGGGGCGCGAGGCGATCTGGCAGGAGGCGCTCAAGAGCCATCTCGACTCCTGGTTCTGGAGCGCCGCCGAGAACACGGGCATCCGCCCTGTGGCCACGCCGGAGGTCGAGTTCGAGGGGCTCCCCGAGGAGGACGAGCCGTTCAAGTTCTCGGCGACCGTCGCGGTGATGCCCAAGCCCGAGGTCGCCGACTGGACCGAGCTCGAAGTCCCGGCCGCGGAAGCGGAGATTCCAGCTGAACTTGTCGATCTCGAGCTCGAGCGTGTCCGCGAGACCGTTGCCGAGCTTGTTCCCGTCGACGGAAGGCCGGTGCAGGACGGCGATACGGCCATCGTCGACATCGCCGGCGAGGGTTTGACCGCCCAGCGCGACTATGTGGTCGAGGTCGGCGCGGAACGGCTCGTGCCGGAGCTCGACCGGGCGCTCCTGGGCATGTCGGCCGGCGAGACGAAGACTGTCGAGCTCGCAGGGTCAGACGACCAGAACCACCAGGTCGAGCTCACCGTGAAGGACTTGAAGGAAAGCGTTCTGCCCGAACTCGACGACGAGCTCGCCAAGGAGGCAACCGAGTTCGAGACGCTGGCCGAGCTCCGGGCCGAGATCGAGGGCCGGCTCCGCGAGCAGCTCGAGGAGGAGTTGAACGTGCGCTTCCGCGAGGCCGCGGTCGACGCGCTCGTCGACTCGTCGCACGTGGAGACAGTCGCTCCGCTTGTCGAGCGCCGCACGGCCGAGCTCTGGTCTGCCATCGCCCGCTCGCTCGAGGGGCGCGGCATCTCGACCGAGACGTATCTGACCATGACCGGCCAGTCCCCCGAGGACGTGATCGCCAACCTGCGCGCCGAGGCCGAGCGCTCGCTCCAGCGCGAGCTCGTGCTCGACGCCGTGGCGACCAAGCTCGACATCGAGATTGCCGACGAGGAGATCGACGAGCTCATACGTGAGCAGTCAGCAGACGGCGACGACCCAGAGGAGGCCAAGCAACTGCTGCGCCAAAGCGGCGGGTACGAGAAACTGCGGGCTGACCTGAGACTGAAGAAGGCGCTCGACGAGGTCGCCGCCGGAGTCAAGAAGATTCCGGTCGACCTGGCTCGAGCGAGAGAAAAACTTTGGACACCCGAGAAGGAGAAGGGCAGTAAGGGAATGAACATTTGGACCCCAAGCAGCGAGGAGGCACGATGAGTCCCCTGATTCCGATGGTTGTCGAGCAGACGTCGCGCGGCGAGCGCGCGTTCGACATCTACTCGCGCCTCCTGAACGAGCGCATCATCTTCCTCGGCACGCCGATCGACGATCAGATCGCGAACCTGATCGTGGCGCAGCTGATCCACCTCGAGTCCGAGGACCCCGACAAGGACATCTCGCTCTACATCAACTCGCCGGGCGGCTCGGTCTACTCCGGCCTCGCCGTCTACGACACGATGCAGTACATCAAGCCCGACGTGCAGACGATCTGCGTCGGGATCGCCATGTCGATGGGCGCGCTGCTCCTCGCAGCGGGCTCGAAGGGGAAGCGCATGGCGACGCCGAACTCGAAGATCCTCATCCACCAGGTGGCCGGCGGCTTCCAGGGCCAGGCGACGGACATCGAGATCCAGGCACGCGAGACGCTCAACCTCAAGCGGCGCCTCGAGGAAATCATCGCCGAGCACAGCGGGCAGGAGGTCGACAAGGTCGGCAAGGACATGGAACGCGACTACTTCATGAACCCCACCGAGGCCCTCGACTACGGCATCATCGATACGGTGGTCGCCAATCGGGGCAAGCCCCTGACCAAAGCGGCCTAGCAACCGACCCGAAAACGAGCTAAAAGGTAGAGAGAGATGGCCCGCGCGACCGACGGTAACGAGCAGCTGCTCTGCAGTTTCTGCGGCAAGAGCCAGCGTCAGGTGAAGAAGCTCATCGCCGGTCCGGGCGTCTACATCTGCGACGAGTGCATCGATCTCTGTAACGAGATCATCGACGAGGAGCTCACCTCTCCCGCTCAGCTCGATCTCGACAACCTCCCGCGCCCGAAGGAGATCTACGCGATCCTGAACGACTACGTCGTCGGGCAAGAGGAGGCCAAGCGCACCCTGTCGGTCGCCGTCTACAACCACTACAAGCGGGTGCAGATGGCAAACGACGAGAACGACGTCGAGCTCTCGAAGTCGAACATCCTCCTGCTCGGGCCGACGGGCTGCGGCAAGACGCTGCTGGCCCAGACGCTCGCTCGCATCCTCAACGTCCCGTTCGCAATCGCGGACGCGACCGCGCTCACCGAGGCCGGCTACGTCGGCGAGGACGTCGAGAACATCCTCCTGAAGCTGATCCAGGCGGCGGACTTCGACGTCAAGAAGGCGGAGACCGGGATCATCTACATCGACGAGGTCGACAAGATCGCGCGCAAAGCGGACAACCCGTCGATCACGCGCGATGTGTCCGGCGAGGGCGTGCAGCAGGCGCTCCTCAAGATCCTCGAGGGCACAGTGGCGAGCGTTCCGCCCCAGGGCGGCCGCAAGCATCCTCACCAGGAGTTCCTCTCCATCGACACGACGAACATCCTCTTCGTCTGCGGCGGTGCCTTCGCGGGCCTCGAGAAGATCATCGGGAAGCGAATCGGCAAGAACCAGGTCGGCTTCGGCGCCGACATCAAGTCGCGCAAGTCGATCGAGTCGAGCGAGCTCCTCTCGCAGGTCATGCCGGAGGACTTGCTCGCTTACGGGCTCATCCCGGAGTTCATCGGCCGCCTGCCGGTCGTGTCAGCTGTGCACCAGCTCACCCGTGAGGATCTCGTCAAGATCCTGCTCGAGCCCAAGAACGCGCTCGTCAAGCAGTATCAGCGCTTCTTCTCCTACGACTCGGTCGAGCTCGTCTTCACCGAGGACGCGCTCTGGCAGATCTCCGACAAGGCACTCGAGCGAGAAACCGGCGCCCGCGGCCTGCGCTCGATCATCGAGCACGCGCTCCTCGACGTCATGTTCGAGCTGCCGTCGCGCAAGGACGTCTCCAAGTGCGTCATTACCAAAGAGACGATCCAGCGCAACCTCAAGCCGACGCTCGTGACGACGGGCGGCCGCTCCCTCGAGCTCGACGATCTCGAAGAGCGCGAAGAAGAGTCCGCCTAGGCCGTCATTGACTTCGCGCTAAGCCAGCGCGATGCTCACGACATGCTGGCGAACGCGCGGATCGGTGCCAACGTGCCCGTTTCCAACATCGACGAGGCCATTTCCTTCTACGGTGACAAGCTGGGGCTAGAGCTCTTCGAGCGTGCGGAGGGAGAGCCGTATGCCCGTTTTCAGGGCAGCGGAGAGACGAAGCTCGGCATGTACGAGAGCAAGTGGGCTGGGCAGAGCGGACACACGCTCGCAAGCTTCGTCGTAGACGATGTGCGCGCCACCGTTTCGCAACTGCGGGAGAACGGCGTTGTGTTCGAGGAGTACGACATGCCCGGGATGAAGACCGAGGATGGGGTCGCCACGATGGGCGACACGCGCGCCGCCTGGCTCAAGGATCCAGACGGAAACGTCCTCGAGATCGTCGGAGGCTGAGACATTGGCGACGACCGCTGAGCGCGGCTGCCTGCTCATCGCCGACATCTCCGGTTACACGGAGTACGTCGTCTCGAGCCCGCTCGAGTACGCGGAAGATGTCGTCGCAGACATAACCCGCGACGTTGTCGGACGGCTCGAGCCGGTGCTGCGGGTCAACAAGCTCGAAGGCGATGCCGCCTTCGGGTACGCGCTTGACGAGGACCTCGATGCGTCGATGCTTCTCGACTCGATCGAGGAGTGCTACTTCGGCTTTCGCCGCCGGATCAGAGGCATCGAGCACTCGACGAGCTGCTCCTGCAATGCCTGTGTGAAGGCACCCGACCTCAACCTGAAGTTCGTGGTCCACCACGGCGAGTTCATCCGCCGTGCCGGAGCTCGTGGCGAGGAACTGACCGGTCATGACGTCATCCTCGTGCACCGCCTCCTCAAGAACACGGCGTCGGAGGTGCTCGGCTCCAAGGGCTATGCGCTGTGTACCGAGGCATGCGTGACCGCGCTCGGAGTCGATCCTGTCGCGCTCGGCATGCGAAACCACTCGGAGCAGTATCCGGACGTCGGTGAGGTTCCCGGCTGGCTCATCGACCTCGAGGCGCGGTGGCACGTCGAGCGGGACCGCCACCGGGTCGCGATTGGCCCCGCCGAAGCCGCGTTCTCTGTCGAGATCGTGCTACCGGCGGCCGCGCCGGTAGCGTGGGAGTACCTGACTTCGCCCGGCAAACGCCTGCTGTGGCAGGTCGACAGCATCGAGGAGGTCGATGCCGGCGGCCGACGCTGCACGGGAACGTCGAGCGTCTGCGTCGACGGACGCACCCAGATCTACGAGGAGATCCTCGACTGGCGGCCATTCGACTACTTCACCGAGCGGATGTCGCTGTCGGGCGGTGCGAGCGTTGTCCTGACGACTCAGCTCGAGTCCGAGGGAGGGGGGACGCGCGTCGTGACGCGTGTGCGGCCGGACGGCCGCGGCCTTGGCTGGCTCAGGCAGGGTCCGCGTCTCCGCCGGCGCTTGCAAAGCCGTTACGAGCGCCTGGCGGCGCTCATGCCGGCACAGATTCCCGAGGACAAGCGGCTGCCGCTCGCCGTCCCCGTTACACCCCCGGCCTAACGCCAGTCGATCGAGGTGACCTTGACGGGGTCCGTGAAGCCCTTGAGCTGCGCCTCGGTCGGCGCCGAGCAGACGAGCGGAATGCCAGTGACGCTGTCGCAGCTCGCGAGGATCTGCCCGCCGTCCGCCAGGCCGCCGATCCGCGCTGCGAGGCTGATCCCCTCGCCCTGGTAGTCGCCACCCGTGTCCTGCGCCTCGGCCGTGTGGATGCCGATGCGCACCTGGGCGGGGAAGGCGTGCTCATCGAGCTGCTTCTGAATTGCGATGGAAGCCTGGACGGCGGTGTTGGGGTCGCCGAACGCGAGGAAGAAGCCGTCGCCGGTCTGCTTCACGACCTCGCCACCTTCGTCGGAGACGATTCGCTCGATCACCTCGTCGTGCGACTTGAGCACGACCTTCTCCCAGCGGTCCTTGAGAAGCTCCGCGAACTTCGTCGAGTCGACGATGTCGGTGAAGACGAATGTCTTCGTGACCCGCTTGGTAAGTCGCTCGCTCGCGCGCTGGGCGTCGAGCCGCGCCCCAAGCCGCTCGAAGGCGGACTGGGCCGCCCGCAGCTCTTCCTTCGCGCCATCCTCGTCGCCCTGCTCCCGGTAGGCGCTGGCGAGGAGGACGCGCGCCTTCGCGGCCTCGTACGGGTGGTCGACCTCCTGGAAGAGCTTGATCGCGCGCCGAAGACAGGTGACGCCTCCCTCGCCGTCCTGCTCAGCCAGCCGCACGGCGCCCCACGCCAGCTGGGCGCTCGCCTCGAGAGCAGGCGTGACCCGATCGGAGATCTTGTACATCATCGTGATCTCGTCGAGCTCTTCGGCCGCCGCGCGCGCCGTCTTCACGTCGCCGGCGGCAAGTGTGATCTCCACCTGGGCGGGGAGGAGCCGCGCGCGATCGAGCCGCGCGAGGGATTCCTCGCCGAGCGCGCGCTTGATAGAGCGGGCGGCCGCGTCGGTCTTCCCCTGAGCGAGGCGGAGGAGCGAGAGCCCGGGCTCGGGATCCCTGGCCATGTCGCGAGCCTGGTTGAAGGCCTGCTCGGCGGCCTCGAGGTCGCCCATGCGTAGGCGGATCTCGCCGATCTCGTAAAACGCCTGCCCGGCGACGCGCGGGTTGAAGTCGGCGAGCTCCTCTGTGGCGCGCTGTAGCTCCTGATCGGCGTCGGTCCATGCACCGCGGAGGCGCATGATCTCCGCGCGGTCGACACGGCACATCCCCGGAAAGCCGGCGATGGCCATCCGCTCGCACCAGCGGGTCGCGGTCTGCTCCCACTCGCCCGCACGGCTGTAATCGCCAAGGTCGCGGCAGGCGTCGATCGCGTTGCAGTAGATGATCGCGGTCGACATCGGGTTGAGCTCGCCGGCGACGGCGGCGGCTGTGACCTCGTCGATCAGCGCCAGGCCCTCGTCGACGTCCCCCTTGTTGACGCGGGCGACCCCCTCGCGAAGGGTTGCCTGCGCCAGCAGGTCGCGGTCGTGGTGGCGCGTCGCGATGTCGAGCGCGTTCTGGATGTGCGTCAGGGCCTCGTCGTAATCGCCGCGGCCGCTCGCGATCATCGACTTCTGCAAGGCGAGGTACCCGTGGGCGGGCAATTCATCCACGCCCTCGAGCAGGCGGGCCCCGCGCTGGTGCCAGCCCTGGGAGGCCGAAACCTGCAGCTTGTTGCGGTATTCGGCGGCGAGCGCAAGCGCCGTCATCGCGGCCTTCTCGATGTCTCCCTCGTCGCTGTAGCGCCCGTACGCGCGTTCCGCGTACTCGATGGACGCGCTGAGATGCCCCGTCCAGAGCGCGGCGTGGGAGAGAAGCTCGAGGTCACCGCCTGTCAGCGCGCCATCCTGGTCGGCGGCGGTCAGGTGCTCGTAGGCCTCCTGCCAAGCGCCACGGGCAGCGGCTTCGCGTCCAGCTTCGAGCGGATTTTGAATGACTTGGCTCATCCGGGGGGTTTGTCGGATTGTACGCCTCGTACAATCGGAGACATGGAAGCACAAGCGGCCCAGCGGGCTCCCGGCCTGCACCTGCGGCCGAGGGCGCGGGCGCTCCTGGCGGTCATCCGCCGGGATTACATGGTCGCCCGCTCGTACAGGCTGGCTTTTGCCTTCGACCTTTTCTTTGCGGTCCTCAACCTGCTGGTCGCCTATTTCGTCTCGAAGACCTTCGCAGGATTCACGTCAGCATCACTCGGCGGCGCGCCCTCGTATTTCGACTTTGCGGCCGTCGGGCTCACGCTGTCAGCAGTCGTCACTGCGACGAGCACCGGACTTGCGGCGCGAATCAGGGAGGAGCAGCTCACGGGCACCCTGGAGGCCCTTGTCGCTCAGCCGGTGACTCCGACCGAGCTCGCTTTCGGATTCGCCGGGTTCCCGATCACGTTTTCCACGGTGCGAACGGCCGCCTACCTCTTGGTGGCCGGCACGATCCTCGGCCTGGACGTCTCGCAGGCGGATTGGCCCGGCTTCGTCGTCATCCTTTTGCTCACGGCGACAGCCTTTGTCAGCATCGGAATCCTCTCCGGGGCCCTCGTGCTGGTCGTCAAGCGCGCGGATGCGCTCGCGGGCGCGATCATTTTCGCCCTGAGCCTCATCAGCGGTGCGGCATTTCCCGTCAGCGTGCTTCCCCCGTGGCTGGAAACCCTCGGCAAGCTCTCGCCGATGCGTCCCGCCTTCGATGGAGTCCGTGCAGCGCTCTTCGGTGGCAACTGGTACGGCGAAGCGATCTATCTCGCGATCTTCACCGCCGTCGGGATCCCGATTGCGATCTTCCTGTTCGGCAAGGCGCTCGAGCACGGAAAGCGCACGGGCTCGCTCGGCCAGTATTGACCCGGTTGGCCCAAGTGGTACAAACCGAGCCACGATGCCAGCGCACAAGATCCTCGTCGTCGACGACGACCAGGACATCCGCCAGCTCCTCGGCCACCGCCTGAAGACGCACGGGTTCGAGCCGGCGTTTGCCGGCGACGCGATCTCAGCGGTCAACCAGGCGCGGAACGAGCGGCCGGACCTCATCCTCCTCGACCTTTCGCTCCCGGCCGGCGACGGCTATGTCGTCATGGAGCGGTTGAAAGCGATGCCGGCGCTCGAGGGAATCCCGGTCATCGTCGTCAGCGCGCGCGATCCCGTGACCGAGGAGGAGCGGTTCGCCCAATCCGGCGCGGACGCCTACTTCCGCAAGCCGTTCGACTACGACGAGCTCCTCGTGGCCATCTCGCAGGCCCTGGGTTTGCCGCCCGCGGAGTAGTACGCTCGCGCAAAGGCGGCTTGATGCGCGACCTCCCGCGAGGAACCGTCACCTTCCTCTTCACCGATGTCGAGGGCTCGACACGGCTGCTCAAGCAGCTCGGCGAGAGGTACGGAGACGTCCTCAGCGAGCATCAGCGCCTTCTGCGAACCGCATTCGAGGAAGCCGGAGGGCAGGAGATCGACACGCAAGGCGACTCCTTCTTCTTCGTCTTCCCGCGGGCGAGGGAGGCGGTGCAGGCGGCCGTGGCCGGCCAGCGGGCGCTGGCGAAGCATCAGTGGCTGGCCGGAGCACCCGTCCGCGTCCGCATGGGCCTTCACACCGGTGAGCCGACCGTTGGGGAGGAGCGCTACACGGGGATGGGCGTCCATAAGGCTGCGCGGATCGCTTCTGCGGCGCACGGCCGGCAGATCCTGCTCTCCAA